>JAAUUM010000318.1 GCA_012031565.1 Synechococcaceae cyanobacterium SM2_3_2 | reverse complement strand
TTGATCGAGCAAGACTAGGGGCAATAATTTTGTTTTGCCAGTTTGCATCAGGGTCAAGCATTCAAAACGCCTCACTCCTGGGTGCCGAACCCCCCCCGGAAACAGCACCACCCCATCGCTTTCTTTGACAAAAAACAGCTTGCGAGAAAAGAAGTACTTGAAGTTGATCACTCGGTCACTACTGGCCAAAATCGGGTTGGCCAACTGTTCAAAGGGCAATTGAATGTTGAGGCCAAAAGTGTTTTCGAGACCTGCTCCTCGATTCCCGGCTTCCATAATGCCGCCGCCGCCACCTGTCAGCACCATATAGCCCTGCTGCACGATAGCCTCGGCAAACTTGAGGGCCTGTTGATAGTCGGCGTCCTGAGGATCGGTACGGGCTGACCCAAACATCGTGATCTTGCGATGGTGTTGGTGATCGCTAAAGGCCCGGAACCCTTGCTCCAAATCTTCAAGTGTGGCGGCCAAAATCTTGGCATCCAATCGGCTCAGTCCTTGACCTTGGATCCGCTCCAATGTGTTAAATGCTCGCTGCCAAATATCCCCCAGGGGATCCCTGCCGAGCGGGGGATGGGGGGATGTGCCCAAGGATTGAAAAGACTCCGCCGAATTAGCAGAGCCTGGGTTAGGGTTCAATAAAGGATCCGTCAATCGGCTACAACAACTCTACTTCACTACTTTACAGCGCTTGCTGTCGCCAAAACCGCGCTGACCATCTCGCTGTTGTGGTGGCGATAGATATTTGAGTCGAAGTTGAGCAGAATGAGAAAAAATTGAGAAGGTTCGGATCCCATTTTTAGACTAGGATTCACCTTCGCCATCAATATGCTTTTCTAGGGCAATAGATACGGTGGATTTGGGTACAGCACCCACCACCTGATCTACTTTTTGGCCACCCTTAAAAATCATCAGGGTCGGAATGCTTCGGATCCCGTACTGGCTGGCAGTTTGAGGATTTTCGTCAGTGTTCATTTTGACCACTTTGACTTTTCCTGCATACTGCTCAGCGATTTCTTGAACCACTGGAGCAACCACTCGGCAAGGGCCGCACCAGGGTGCCCAGAAATCCACTAAAACCGGAAGGTCACTGTTTAAGACCTCTGCTTCAAAACTTGCATCAGCGATGTCTACTGCCGCAGGCATTCTCGCTTGGCTCCCAATCGAATACTGTTGTTAACCATAGCACAGCCCTGGTGAAATAAAACCGCAGAAGTCGGATCATCCTTCCTCTTGTAGGCCCGGATCTTGTGCCTCTGGCTCAGATTTGGCACGGGTCAAGACCAGCTGGATCCCATAGCCGAGTAGCCCTAGACCGATCACCCCAAACATAAAAGCCACTAGGGCGGTGGATCCCACCAAGACGTATCTCAACAAGATGCTAATCCGCTGGGCTAGGCGAGCCGTATCGGGGGAAATGGGGGGGAAATGCTGCACCATTGATAGCAGTAATTGATAGGCCAGCCAGCCCACCCCAGCCGAAATGCCCCCCCCTAAGAAGGCTTTGGCGGGATGGGGATCCGTATGGGGATCCGTAGATTTGGGAGCGGGTGTGGTGGTGGACATGGGTACCCTTTCGAGCCTTGAGGTAACGTTTCAGATCATAACGCCGGTGGTCTGCTCTCAATGTTTTCTCAAAATTTCACCATCGACAGTGTTCCGAGAGCGCCCCCAACAGAACAAGCCGCTACACGCTACAGGACAGGGGTAACACCGAGATCTTGGTTCTAAAGTTTTGCTGCGAGATGTCTTCAATTTATGGTTTGGGGTGACGTTTCTTTAAGGATCAAGCCGAGGGTCGTCCAATCACCGAGAAGCTAGGGGAAATCAGGACATGACTGACTGAACCTTAAAATAAATTGGGAGATGACTATGCTTTTGATGGTAGAAGCGGCGACTGCAACTCAATTCCCCTCCTTTGTGATTTTACTGATGGGGATCGGTTTTATGGCTGCGGCAACCTTGGGATCCATTGCATGGTTCAGATCAAAACGCCCCCTGGGGTGGGATGACGTTGAGGGGGATAAGGGTAGAGCCAACCAGCCGGGTGAACAATATGATCGGGGGCTGACCTCAGCCGAAACAGCAGCTCGCCAAGCACGGGAGGGGGCCAGCTTCCGCCACAAGCCTGAGTCGGCTGATGGCACTGACAGTGGCTACACCACCGACCGAGAGGGTCTATTGAACAACTATGCCATTGAGCCAGAAATGTACGTGGAGCAACCTGGGGATCTACGCGCTGGCAAAACCCCTCAATCCAAGCCGACCAATCAACCTGATCAAAAATAATCTAGTAGACATAGGTTAATAGGCACTAGGTCAGGGGCTAATGCATTTGTAATGCTCGTCAACCCCAAGGGCGAAAAAGGGCGAAAAAAGCCAATTAAGCTGATCTAACTCTGAAACTATATTGAGGGATCCCCTTCATTGCACTGTGAAGAGGATCCCTTTTTTCATCTGAGAAATTTCATTCGAGAAGTTTCATCTGAGAAATTTCATTCGAGCAACCCTGATGGCTTAGACATCCAGTCATGGTCATAACAAGAGGATTATCCAGCAACATTCACTTTGACCACACGGGTCTTTTCAGATTCAGCCTTGGGTAGGCGCAGGTTGAGAATGCCGCTGTCATAGGTAGCCTCTACCTGATCGTTCTGGACACGGGCAGGCAAGGGGATCACCCGACGGAAACGGCCATAGCGAAATTCACTGCGGGTGATGCCTTTTTCTTCAGATGTTGATTCAGAGCGGCGTTCGCCACTGATGGAGATCGCTTCGCCAGTGACCTGGATATCCAGATCCTCTGCCTTGAGGCCAGGGACTTCAAGTTTGAGCAAGAAGGCTTCAGGGGTATCTTGCAGCTCAGCGGCTGGTACAAAGCTAAAGCCTGTTTCCCGACTGGAGGGGACTTGGAATCGATCAAACAGTCGGTTGATTTCTCGCTGCATATCATCCATTTCTTGGAGGGGTTCCCAACGAATTAGTGCCATAGTCTTAGCAGGGTAAACGCATCTAATTTTGTATCAGGAGAGACAGACAAAAGGAGTTATTAGCTTTGTCATGAGCGGAGTTGCTTGTCCTCCAAGATCTATGTCACCAGAGTTCTTGACAACTACTCATGAAG
>JAAUUM010000063.1 GCA_012031565.1 Synechococcaceae cyanobacterium SM2_3_2 | reverse complement strand
TCACCTGTGTGAATACGGCGGGTGAAAACGAGAAAAGTCGGGATCCCTGGTTTCAGCTCAGGGGGGGCAGGGATAGACCTGGCTGGGAATGCCCAAAACTTATCGGCCCCAAGGTGAGAACTTGGGGCCAAACAGAGGCTCAGCGTTAGCTAATCGCCTTACTGATCACTTGATTAAGAATGATTCGGCCTGCGGTGGTGGAGATATACTGCGCCAGCACCTGGCCCTCAGCAGTTTCCCGAACCCGACGGTGGGGGCGAACTTTTTTGATCTCGCCATCTTTGGTTTTCTTGATCTCCCAATAGACTTTGGTGACGATATCGCCATTGGTTTCCACCTCGGGATCCCCTTCTTTGCCCTTGCCCAAATCTACGGGGCCGTCGTAACGGATCCAGATGTAGGATTGCAGATCAATGACCCCTTGGTTGTAGGCGATCAGAGCATCGTCCATATGGGTGAAGAACCGACCCGCTCCTTTCTGCCGGTCGTGATTTTCGGAGGTGAGGTAGTAGGTGCCCAAGACCATATCCTGACTGGGGGTGATGATCGGGGTGCCGGTGGCGGGGGAGAGGATGTTGTTGGAGGCCAACATCAATAGACGGGCTTCCGCCTGAGCCTCCAGCGACAGCGGCACGTGAACCGCCATCTGGTCGCCGTCAAAGTCAGCGTTGAACGCGGGACAGACCAGCGGGTGCAGCTGGATCGCCCGCCCTTCCACCAAGATTGGCTCAAACGCTTGGATCCCCAATCGGTGCAGGGTAGGGGCTCGGTTGAGCAGGATCGGGTGACCATCGATCACCTCCTCCAGCACATCCCAGATCTGGGGATCGTTGCTTTGGATCATCTTCTTGGCGGCTTTGATGTTGTTGACGATGCCGCGCTTGATCAATTTGTGGATCACGAAAGGCTGGAACAGTTCAATGGCCATCTCCTTGGGTAGGCCGCACTGGTGCATCCGCAGGCTTGGCCCCACCACGATCACCGAACGACCGGAGTAGTCCACCCGTTTGCCCAAGAGATTCTGCCGGAAGCGACCCTGTTTCCCTTCGATGATGTCGGAGAGGGACTTGAGGGGACGGTTGTTGGCTCCCACCACGGTGCGACCCCGACGACCGTTATCGATCAGGGCATCGACCGCCTCCTGCAACATCCGCTTTTCGTTGCGGACGATGATCTCAGGGGCAAGAATCTCCTGTAATCGGGCTAGTCGGTTGTTGCGGTTGATCACCCGCCGATAGAGGTCGTTGAGGTCACTGGTGGCAAAGCGGCCCCCATCCAACTGCACCATCGGGCGCAGATCGGGGGGAATCACCGGGATCACCTGCAACACCATCCACTCAGGCCGGGATCCCGTGGCGATAAAGTTATCGATCACCCGCAGCCGTTTGATCAGGCGGGCCCGCTTTTGACCCCGAGAGTTATTGATCTCCTCCCGCAAGGTCTCGGCTTCCTCTTCCAGTTTGATGTCCATTAGCAGTCGTTCCACTGCTTCCGCTCCGATCATGGCCCAGTCGGGGGGCAATTGCAGATCGGATCCCTCCTCGTACATCTGGTCTTCGATTTCGAGGAACTGATCTTCCGTCAGCAATTGCTTGTAGGTCAGGTTCTGGGCATTGCCAGGATCGATCACCACATAGGCGTTGAAATAGACCACCTGCTCTACATCCCGCAGCGGCATATCCAGCAGGGTGGCAATATGGCTGGGGATCCCTTTCAGATACCAGACATGGGTGACAGGGGCAGCCAAGTTGATATAGCCCATGCGATGGCGGCGCACCCGCGATTCGGTCACCTCAACTCCACACCGTTCGCAGACGATGCCACGGTGGCGCACCCGCTTATATTTGCCACAGTGACATTCCCAGTCCTTAGCAGGGCCAAAAATCCGCTCACAGAAAAGCCCATCCATCTCCGGCTTCAGAGTCCGGTAGTTGATGGTCTCTGGCTTTGTCACCTCCCCCACCATCTGACCGTTGGGAAGGGTGCGCTGCCCCCACTGCATGACGCGATCGGGGGAAGCAAGGCCGATTTTCACGTAGTCGAACCGCTGTTCCTGTCTTGGCATCGTCTCTCCTTAGTTCGGGGCGGGGGGGTGGGGCAATGCCCCTCGTGCAAAGTTCAAAAAAACCGAAGAATACCTTTTGCTACAAAGTGGATCCCTTATCAACTCTCCTGA
Organism: Synechococcaceae cyanobacterium SM2_3_2; assembly: GCA_012031565.1. Taxonomy (GTDB): domain Bacteria; phylum Cyanobacteriota; class Cyanobacteriia; order Thermostichales; family Thermostichaceae; genus JAAUUM01. The sequence continues at coordinate 15,643 of JAAUUM010000063.1, read as the reverse complement.
CTACAACCTGCTCAGGTAGGGACATCTCCGCATCCAGATAGAGGGATCCCAACTCAAGGCCAAACCCCCAGCGGGATCCGGTGGGGGCAGACGAGTGAGTGGAGGGTCAGTAGCAAAGTCATTCACGCTAGGACAAGATGTCGCGATCATGGGGAGTCAAAGGATCCAGTCAAACTCTGACAGCTCTCTAATCAATCTTCATCGTCATCATCAGGCAGCACCTTAGCTCGTTCGGATCCCGCTCCAATCGGATGAAACTCATCTTTAGAAACCGACTCATAGGTGGGTCGAGAGGGGGTGCTGCGAGTGACCACATCTGCCATCAGATCGGTTTCCACATCGCGGGTAGCGCCATCCTCATCCACCTCAACCTTGTGAACGGAGACATCCAAGCAGAGGGATTGTAGCTCTCGCACCAAGACCTTGAAGGACTCGGGGGTGCCAGGACGAGGGATGGGCTTGCCCTTGACGATGGCATTGAGGGCTTCGTTGCGCCCCACCATATCGTCGGACTTGACCGTGAGCAGCTCTTGCAGGGTGTAAGAAGCACCAAAGGCTTCTAAAGCCCAGACTTCCATTTCCCCAAAGCGCTGTCCCCCCTGCTGAGCCTTACCCCCGAGGGGCTGCTGAGTCACCAAGGAATAAGGGCCAGTGGAGCGGGCATGGATCTTGTCATCCACCAAGTGAACCAGCTTGAGCATGTAGGCTCGACCCACCGTCACCGGCTGATCAAAGGGCTCGCCAGTCCGGCCATCGAACACCTGAATCTTGCCTTTGGTCTTGCCAGTATCGTTGTAGACCCACTCTTTGCCAGCAGTATCGCGAGCTTCCGACAGTTTGGCTTCCACTGTCAGTCGGGAGGTTTCGAGACCATGCATTTCATCAAATGGCATCAGCTTGAAGCGGACGTTAAGGTGCTCAGCCGCCCAACCGAGCAAACACTCAAACACCTGACCCACATTCATCCGGGAGGGCACCCCCAGCGGATTGAGGGCGATGTCAATTGGGGTGCCATCCGGCAGGTAAGGCATATCCTCAATCGGCAGGATGCGGGAGATGATCCCTTTGTTGCCGTGACGTCCGGCAATTTTGTCCCCCACCTGAATCTTGCGCTTCAGGGCTAGGTAGACCCGCACCACCATATTGGCGCCGGGGGGCAATTCATCCCCTTGCTCACGGGTGAAGACCCGCACATCCACCACACGGCCTCGTTCACCGTTGGACACCCGCAGGGAGTTGTCCCGGACATCCCGAGCTTTTTCCCCAAAGATTGCCCGCAATAGTCGTTCTTCGGGGGGCTGGTCAGATTCCCCTTTGGGGGTGACTTTGCCCACTAAGATATCGCCTGCCACCACCCAGGCTCCCACCCGGACAATGCCCCGTTCATCCAGATTACGTAGGCTGTCTTCGCCTACATTGGGGATCTCACGGGTGATCTCTTCGGGGCCGAGCTTGGTTTGGCGGGCTTCGATCTCGTACTTCTCGATGTGTACCGAGGTGAACACATCGTCGTAGACCAGCCGCTCACTCAGGAGAATAGCATCCTCGTAGTTGTAGCCCTCCCAGGGCATATAAGCCACGATGACGTTTTGACCTAGGGCCAGCTCACCGCCTTCGGTGGCGGATCCGTCGGCCAAGATTTGACCGGCCACCACCCGATCTCCTTCGTAGACCAAAGGCCGTTGATTGAGGCAAGTATCCTGGTTGGATCGTTGATATTTTTGCAGGTGATAGACAATGGACTTCTCGCCGTTATCCGGCTGGATCACCACTTCATCAGCACAGGTGTAGGTGACCACGCCATCGGTGCGAGAAACCACCACCATGCCTGAGTCACGGGCCGCTTGCGCTTCTAGACCGGTGCCCACAAAAGGTCGCTCTGGTCTCAACAGGGGCACCGCCTGCCGCTGCATGTTGGCCCCCATCAGGGCGCGGTTGGCGTCGTCATGCTCCAAGAACGGAATCAGGGAGGTGGCCACCGAGATCACCTGCACCGGCGACACCTGCACATAATGCACTTCATCCGGGCTGGCGGTGGTAAACTCCTGCCGATAGCGCACAGGTACCAGATCCCCTAGGATCCGCTCGTTTTCATCCAGCGGGATATCCCCCGGAGCCACCCGATATTCGTCTTCCTCGTCGGCGGTCAGGTACAAAGCTCCCTGATCCCGCAACACGACGCCATTTTCCACCCGGTAGTAGGGGCTTTCGATGAAGCCATATTGGTTGACCCGAGCATGGGTAGCCAGGGATCCAATCAGTCCAGCGTTGGGGCCTTCCGGGGTTTCGATGGGGCAGATGCGACCATAGTGGCTGGGGTGAATATCTCGAACTGCGAAGCCCGCCCGCTCACGACTGAGCCCACCGGGGCCAAGGGCCGAGATCCTCCGCTTGTGGGTCAGCTCTGCCAAGGGATTGGTCTGATCCATGAACTGTGACAGTTGGCTGGATCCGAAGAACTCCTTGATCGCAGCCACCAACGGCTTGGGGTTGACCAAAGATGCGGGGGTCAAGCTCTCCGATTCTGAAACCGTCATCCGTTCCCGGATAATCCGCTCCAGTCGATTCAGGCCCACCCGCACTTGGTTCTGTAACAGCTCTCCCACCGAGCGCACCCGCCGATTGCCCAGATGGTCGATATCGTCCACATGACCGATATCAAATTCGAGGTTGATCAGATAATCGATCACCGCCAGGATATCGGTGTTGGTCAACACCCGCGTGGCATCAGGGATATTGAGGTTGAGCTTTTTATTGAGCTTGTAACGACCCACACGGCCCAAGTCGTAGCGGCGAGGATCGAAGAAGCGGGACTCCAGCAATTGCTGGCCACCGGACACCGTTGGAGGCTCACCGGGCCGCAACTTACGATACAGCTCCATCAGAGCTTCTTCTTCGGTGTAGTTGCCCTCTTTCTCCAGGCTCTTTTGGAAATATTCGGGGTGGCGGAGGCCATCGAACATCTCGGAGTCACTCAGCCCCAACGCCCGCAATAAGACGGCAGCGGAGAGCTTGCGGGTTTTATCGATCCGCACCCAGACTAGGCCATTTTTATCGGTTTCAAACTTGAGCCAGGCTCCTCGGTTGGGGATCAAGCTGGCGCTGTAGGTGCGCCGACCGTTTTTATCCAAATCAGATTTGTAATAGACCCCAGGACTACGGACGATCTGGTTGACGATCACCCGCTCAGCTCCGTTGATGATGAAGGTGCCCCGATCCGTCATCAAGGGCAATTCGCCAATGAAGACGTTCATGTCTTTGATTTCACCTGTCTCTTTGTTGATCAGGCGGGTTGGGACACGGATCTGGGCCTGATAGGTGGCATCACGACGCTTGGCTTCGTCGGGGTCGTAGCGGGGTTGATGAATCTTGTACCCTTTCGTGGTCTCACCGAGGCGGAAGTCCGGCAAAAAGTGGAGTTCCAGCTTTCCGGTATAATCGACGATGGGTGAAAAACTGAGAAGCTCCTCCTCAAAGCCTTCGCTAAGAAACCATAAAAAACTCTCCCGCTGAATTTCCACTAGGTCTGGAAATGTCTGGACGGAAGCTGGTTGAGCGATAAGTTGTGTCATGCGTGGCTCAGAAAGATCGCAATGCGGTCGGGAATAGTATTATAGAAAGCTGCGTCTCTATCGTCAACATTCGTAACGATGGCATCATTTGAAAAAGTGGGGATGGTGCTACTCTCTCAAGCCTGTTTTTGCTCGACATTAATCAGATCTTTCGATGGCAAGACTGATGAGCAAGATGGGGAAATCTGGGATCCCTTGTCCCCAAGCAGCAAAGCTCAGCCAGAATCGACTTGAGGCAATTCCCGGTAGGTTAAGCAGCCTGTAGGTTAACCAGCCTGTAGGTTAAGCAGCCTGTAGGTTAAGCGGAAAGACAGACTTGGGCATCCAGGACTCGCCTGATCCCTGTTTCGTCCAAGTCTTGACCGATCAACACCAGACGGGTCTGGCGAGGTTCTCCCGGTTGCCAGGGGCGATCGTAGAAGGTCTCAAATCGGGATCCCACCCCCTGAAGCACCAGACGCATAGATTTTTGGGGAACAGAAACAAAGCCCTTGATGCGGTAGATGGTTTGGGCTTGGGCCAGCTCTCGCAAAGACTGGATCAAGGTTGCTGGGTCAAAGGACTGATCAAGCTCCACATAGACGGAACTGATCGCCTCATCATGATCGTGATCTTCTTCATGATCGTGATGACTGGGGCGCTGATCGAGGGCGTCCTCCACCGCTGCATTGAAGCCCAGTAGAATCTCGGGATCCATCTGTCCTTGAGTGCAGGCCAGAATGCCTACCCCTGGGGCCAATTGGGTCTTCAGCCAGTTTTCCACTTGAGTTCGCACGGCTGGATCCACTTGGTCTACTTTGGTCAGCAACACCAGATCGGCACAGTTGAGCTGATCTTCAAACAGCTCCTCTAACGGGGTGTCATGTTCTAGGTTGGGATCCGCCTGTCGTTGGCTGGTCAAGGCTTCCAGATCTCCCACCATTTGACCAGAGGCCAAAGCTTGGCAATCCACCACCGTCAGAATGCCGTCTACCGTTGCCCCAGTGCGGATCTCAGGCCAGCGAAAGGCTTGCACCAGAGGCTTGGGGAGCGCCAGTCCAGAGGTTTCGATCAGGATGGCATCCAGTTGATCCCGCCGCTGCAAGAGAGCCTGCATGGTGGGCAGGAATTCCTCTTGGACGGTGCAACAGAGGCAACCGTTGGCCAGCTCGACGATGTTGGGGTGCTGAGAGTCAGGGATGGGGATCCCGTCTTCATCGCAGACGCCACAGGAGCGGAGCAGCTCTCCATCAATGCCCACTTCGCCAAACTCATTGACGATGACCGCAATCCGCCGTCCATTGTTGTGTTGCAGGAGATGGCGAACCAGGGTTGTTTTGCCCACCCCCAGAAAGCCGGTAATAATTGTAACGGGGATCTTGTGCATAGGGAGGTTATCGCATCAACAGGGATCTTGACTTTAGCACTTGGCCTGACGGGGATCCTCTCTGGGCAGACTGTGGCTAGGAGGCACCATCCCGAATCTGGCGATATTTTTCCATGCGGGCCCGAGCTTGCTCATCTTCTGTGCCCAGCTCAGCAACCTTGGCAATGGCGGACTCGATCTCAGCTTGAGCCGCAGCCGTTTCATCGGGCCCAGATGTCCGCACCACATAAAACATCAAGTTAACCGCCTCTGATGAGGTGATTTTGAGGTTAGCTTTGTCATGGGGAACCAAGGCCAGCTTGCCATCGGTGGTGATCAGCAATGTATGTTTGCCTTTGGTGATCAGCTCCAAGGCTTTGGATAATTGAATCAGCATGGGGATCCCTAAGGAAGACTGAGGAAAAGGGGCTATCGGTTTTATACCAGCATTCTCATTATCTTCAAGAGTAGCTCAATCTGTTCCAGGTGGGCTTTCTGGGGATCCCATCGAGGCACGATAAATCTGCTGGCGTTCTAGGCCATAGTGCTGAGCCAGTTGGCGGGCCGCTTGGGAACGGGTCAATCCTGTGGCCATCAGTTGATCCACCGCCGCGATCCAATCCATGTCTTCACTAGAGGGAGAAACCGGATTTGCCCCTTCGATGATCAGTGTCAGCTCCCCTTTCACCCCATGACCGACCACATAAGCCAGGGTGGACTCCAGGGATCCCCGCCAAAACTCTTCGTAGCGTTTGGTCAATTCTCGGGCCACAACGATCTGTCGGGATCCACCCCAAACTTCGGCCAAATCGCGTAGGGTTTTCTCCAGTCGATGGGGAGCCTCATAAAAAATCAAGGTGCGGGTCTCCGCCTGCAACTCCAGCAATCTCCGGTGGCGGGCCTGCTGCTGGGTGGGCAAGAACCCCTCAAAGATGAACCGTTCCGTATTCAAGCCCGAAGCCACCAACCCGGCCACAAATGCTGTTGCCCCCGGAATTGGCACCACTGGGATCCCGGCTTTGATACAGGCTCGCACCAACTCTTGGCCCGGATCGGAGATACCCGGCATGCCAGCATCGGTGATCAAGGCAATCTGGGATCCCGCTAACAGGCGCTCCACCATCTGGGGGATGCGGTGGCGGCGGTTGTGGCTGTGGTAGCTGAGTTGGCGGGTGGTGATCTGAAAATGTTTCAGCAGTTGGCCAGAATGGCGAGTGTCTTCCGCCGCGATCAGATCGACAGTTTTGAGGGTTTCTAAGGCCCGCAGCGTCATATCCCCGAGATTGCCGATGGGGGTGCCCACCAAATAGAGGATCCCGCCCGAGGGTTCCGCCCGACTGGCAGATGGCTCTAGCTCAGGTGGATCCAGATCGGATAGTTCTGGATCAGGTGTTTCCAGAACAGATGCCAGTCCGACAGGAAGCCCCTCACCTTGGCTTTCAATCCCCTCGGGATCCTCAATCATGGGGTGGAGATGGTCAACACTACTCATCTGTTTTAGACCCAGTTGCGATCAGGCATGATGGACATAATAAGGAGGACCGCACCTGATCATTGCCATGTGCCGATTCTGTAGAAATGTAATCGTAGAAATGCAGTAAATGGCTTGACGTTACCCCTGAGTTACCCCTGAATGGATGCCGATGCCCAGCCCACTGACCGATGATTTGAATTACCACAAAGCTAAGCAGAGCCTACGGCAATTGGTGGCCAGCTTTGATCTGAGTGCGCTAGAGCGGGCAGGCTTGGAGGCGGATCTCGAAGATTTAGATCAGTTTATCCACAAATTAGAGTCCGAGGTGATCCACATCGCCGCTTTTGGCATGGTGGGCCGAGGCAAATCCTCCCTGCTCAATGCCCTGCTGGGGTATGCCGCCTTCACCACTGGGCCCACCCACGGCGTTACTCGTAGCCAGCAACGGGCCTGGTGGCACGGGATCCCTGGGGTCTCGGCCCGCTCGTTACCCTCTGAGTCTCCAGCGGACATTCCTAATGGATCCCAAATGGTCAGTCTCTCCCACTGGTCGGGAGCCAGGATGGAGCTGATCGACACGCCCGGATTGGATGAGGTGAACGGATCCGAGCGGGCACAGCTAGCGGAACGGGTGGCCCAACAGGCAGATCTGATTTTGTTTGTGGTGTCGGGGGATATGACCCGGCTGGAGTATGACGCGCTGGCCCAATTGCGGGAAGCTAACAAACCTCTGCTGCTGGTGTTCAACAAAATTGACCAGTATCCAGAACTGGATCGGCTAGAGGTCTACGACAAAATCAGAAATGTGCGGGTGCGGCAGTTGCTGTCTCCCGATGAGGTGGTGATGGCAGCGGCGTCGCCACGGGTGGCCCAAGCCATTCAGCATCCCGATGGGACTATTAGTGCCCAATTGACTGTGGGATCCCCGGATGTGGAGGCTCTGCGCCATCGGATTCTGGCGGTGTTGCGGCGGGAGGGCCGGTCGCTGATTGCCCTCAATACGCTGCTGTTTGCGGATCGGGTGCAACAGGATTGGCTGGATCGCAAGCTGGCCAGCCGGGAGCAACAGGCCCAAGATCTGATCTGGCAAGCCGCCCAGGCCAAGGCGTTAGCAGTCGCACTCAATCCCTTTACGGTGGTGGACGCCCTCAGTGGTTTGGCGATTGATGTGACCATGATCATGCGGCTGGCTCAGCTCTATGGACTACCCCTTACCCCCCACAAAGCCAGTCAGCTCTTGCAAAAGATCATGGTCAGTATGCTCAGCCTGGGGGCCGGAGAATGGGTGGCGGTGCTGGGTCTGGGATCCTTGAAATCGTTTTTGGGGTTAGCGGCTCCGGTTTCGGGAGGACTGTCGCTGGGGGCTTACGCTTCGGTCGCCATCACGCAAGCCACCTTGGCGGGGGTCTCCAGCTATGCCATTGGCACCGCCGCCCGCACCTACTTAGCCCAGGGATCCACTTGGGGGCCACGGGGGCCAAAAGCTGCCATCGCCCAGATCTTGGATCACTTGGATGAGGGATCGATCACAGCCCGGATCCGCTCCGACCTACAAAAGCATACCCAGCCTTCACCGCAGGGATCCCTTGATCCCAAGAACTACAAGAACTACAAGAATTACTAGGAGAGTAGAGCCGATGCTCAAAAAGGCAGAGGATCCCGAGCTTGGGGGATCATTGCTAAGATTTGCTTGACCCCGATGGGGTTGAATTCATCCCTGTTACACCCTTGGGATCCCGATGCAAGGAATGCTCCTGATCCTTTACATTTTGCTGATCAGCAGCTTGATCGCCGTGGTGGGCGACCGGGTGGGCTATCGGGTGGGCAAAAACGCCTCTCTCTATTCAATCTGCGGCCTCGTCATACGGCCATCTTGGTGGCGGTGGGCACCGGGTTGGTGATTTCGTCCCTAACACTCAGTACCCTCCTTCTGCTCAATCGCTCCTTGACCAATGCCCTCTTCAACTATCAGCGCACCATCTCCACCTATCAGATCTCTATCAATACCCTCAACCGGGAAATCAATTTCGAGCAAGCACGACTCCAAGGGATCCAAACGGAACTTGAGGCCACCCAAACCCAACTGAGCCAAGCTCAAGAGGAATTGAGCATTACCCAAACCCAGCGGGGGGATGCCCAAGAACGGCTGCGGCAATTGCAGGATCAGGTGCAAAGTCTGCGGGATCAACTGGCTCTGATCGAGCAAGAGCGCACGGAGGCAGAAGAAGAATTGCCCCGCTTACGCACCGAATTAGAACAGTTGCGAGCGGAAGCCAGCCAAGCTCAGGAGCAAACCCAACAGTTGGAGCTGGATCGAGATCGGCTGGAGCGATCCCTGGGGGTGGCTCAATTGTCTCTGTCTGGCCTCGAAGACGAGAAAGTCCGACTGGAAACCGAAATTCAGGTGTTGTGGCAATCGGCCCAACGGTTTCGCCAAGGGCCGGTATCGATTTTGGCGGGGGAAGTCTTGGCGGTTGGGGTGGTGGAATCAGACAAGCTGCCGCGCCGTTTGCCTGATCTAGCCAACAGTGAACATCCCCTGCGGCAACAAATCAATCAGGTTTTGGCAGAAGCAGAGGAGCAAGCCCGCCTGTTGGGAGCCGTCCCCCCCAGCCCTTTGCCCACTGCTATCCAGGTGCGGCGCGATCATGTGGATGAGATCCTAGAGCAGATTCTACAGGAACCACGCAGTTGGGTGGTGCGGGTGATCTCGGTGTCCAATCGGCTAGAAGGGGAGCCTGTGCCCGTTATTTTGGATGCGTCCATCAATGAACAACTGTTTGCGGCTGGAGCGACATTAGCCAGCCTGGAGATCTCCCCCGGTCGAGATGCCCAGGAGTTGCAGGAAAATCTATTAGGCTTGCTCTCTACCGCTAATCTGCGCTCTCGGCAAGCGGGGCTGCTCTCGGATCCCTTGACCGGCACCGTGGGGGAGTTCTCTCAGGTCAAGCTGTTGGAGATGGTGGAAGAACTGGAGGGAATTGAGACCGCAGTGAATGTGCAGGTGGTGACCGAGCAGGCGATCTACACCTCAGGGCCGCTGTTGGTCAGCTTTCAAATGTCCCCCGAGGCCAACAGCACCGGAGCAGTTGACGGGATCCCGGAGAGGAGATATCCCCCCTCTTGAAGGACTTGAGGGTGAGCAACTCCTACTCTTATCTGACCGAATCGAGGGCAAAAAACGTCTGGAACATGGCATCATCAATCCGATTGATTTTGAGCTGAATGGAGTCGAGAAACTCGTGCAGCCCCATATCGATCAAATCTTGAATCACCAGATATTCCAGCTCTGATCGGGCCCGACCTAAATCTCTCTCGACCGGATCCCGCCAGGTGCCCATCGGCGTGCCGGTGATCTGACGCAGTGAGTGATCGGCCTGCATCAGACAAAACTCAATCGAACGAGGGAAGGTTTTGTCTAAGATCAAAAATTCTGCTACCCCAAGAGGCGAGATACGGTGACTTTTTTTGCGATACATCTCATAAGCACTGGCGGATTTCAACAGGGCAATCCATTGCAATTCATCGAGAGCGGATCCCACATCCTGAGCAGAAGGTAGCAGGATAAAATACTTCACATCCAAGATCCGAGCCGTCTTATCAGCTCGCTCCAATAGCCGCCCCACTTGGCCAAAGTGCCACCCCTCGTTGTGGGTCATGGTGGCATCCATCACCCCAGCAAAGAGATGGCTAGCCAGCTTTACTTCATTAAAGAAGTCTGTCAGTTCCCGCAAGGATTTATCCTGGGCAGCATCTCGCACCATGTAATAGAAATCATTGACCCGTTCCCACATTTCTGAGGAGATGATCTCTCGAACAGAGCGAGCATTTTCGCGGGCAAAATGGAGGCAAGACAGAATGGAATTGGGGTAGCTCTTGTCAAAGGCCAGAAATTGAATGACAGAATCTTGGTTGGCCTCACCGTAGCGTTCTGTAAACAAAGGCAAGTCGCCGGTGGTGGTGATGATGGGATCCCATTGTTGGGTCACACCCGGTGGAGAATCCAGCAATAAGTTGAGGTTGACATCCACAAAACGGGCGATATTCTCGGCCCGCTCCACATAGCGATTGAGCCAATAGATGGAGTCCGCAACACGACTGAGCATAGGCCAAAAAAAGGGGCTAACTTGACAAGATGAGATGACTTAACCGCGTGGAAAAAGGGCGATTGCCCCCAGAGTTACTCTATTCAACCACAGAGGGATCCCTGTCAGGTGATCTGGAACTAACCCCGACGCATCCACCTCCACAACCCCAACGCAGCAGTTGCCCCCAAACAGAGCCAAGCAAACCAATCTCCCCACCGAGTTGCCGGGGTAATCTGAGTCTGGGGCAGCATAGTTCCCACCACCACAGTGCGCTCAAAGATCTTTCCCCGTTGTTGGATCCGTCCGTTGGGATTGATGATCAAATTGCCGCCAGTATTATTGACAAAAACTGTACTGCGACGATTTTCCACCGCCCGAAATACCGAGAGCTGGCCATGTAACATCGGCCAATTGCTATTACCAAACCAACTGTCATCCGAGATGGTGATCAGGGATGTTGCCCCCGCTCGGACAAGCTGGCGACTTGGCCCCGGCAGGACACTTTCCAGACAGATATTGACCCCCAGATGGCCAAATTGAGGGAGATAGAGAGGCCGATAGCCATCCGGTGAGGGGGTGTAGCGTTGTGACTCAAAGTAGGGAAAAATCCATTGCTTGCCAAACCGATCGACCAGGGATCCCTGGGCATCGTAGAGCAGAGCGGAATTGATAAATTGTTGCTGATCTGGCGGAGCAGTGGCAGTACGGGGATCCGGCTCGGTGGTGCCCAAAAGCAGTCCCCCCTGCGGTGGCAAGATTTGCCCCATCGGATTCAAAATGTACGGCTCTAGGCTGGTGTTGGCAAACTGAGCCCGCAAGACCCCCTCTGGCCAGAGGATCAGCTCTGCCCCCTCAGCCACCCCTTGCCGGGACAGATCAAATAACTCTTGATAGCGGGCGGCTCGGTAGCCCCAACTGCGGTCGGTTTCGAGCCAAGCCACCTGTTGTATCGCCCCAACTCGAAAGGCTCCTGCGGCGGGATCCTTCAGCTGAGAGGCCATCAACCCGTCATACTGGGACAACTGAATCGAGCCATAGATCAACACCAAGCCCACGATCCCTCCGCTCGGCAGCAGAGTTTGGATCGGGCGAGCCAAGGGCCATTCTTTGACAGCCACCACCACCAGAGCATTGACCAAAACCGCAAAGAAGGTCACCCCCCAAATGCTGGTGATATCGGCAATCTGAATCGCCAGGGGCCAATCGAACAACAGGGATCCCCAGTGAAAGGGAATCGGGAACCACAGCACCCCCATCAAACTATCCCAGGCTGTCCAAACCGCCGCCATGCCCAAGGGCCGCACCCAAACCGGGATCCCTCGGCTGAGCCAGAAGCTAGAGAGGGTAGCGGTGGTATAAAACAGCGGGATCAGGGGAGCAACGACGATACCACCGAGGATTTCCCACGGTCGCAACACCTCCACCGATAGCAGATCGGGCAAAAAGGTGAAGGTATTCATGACAAGCCAAACCCCAAACACCCGCCCCACCTGTGCCCTGAGGGGCAGATGCCAACAGACTCCCCACAATAGAGCGATCCCTGTCAAGGCCGCCGGATACCAATGCAGCAGCCGATTGGGGGATCCCAGACAGAGCAACAGCAGCGCCAGCCCCAGGATCCCCATTTCTCTGAGCCACACAGATTTTGGCCACCGCTGGTGCAGCCATGACCGTAGATCTTTCACATTCATACCCCAGGATCCCATCGCTCCACGCTACACTCTTCCAGCTCGATCACTCTTGGAGCTAACCGATCTTGGGTTTAACCGATGACAGTCAGAGTAAAGATACTGCCTCAGCCCTCATCCTCTTCATCGTGGGGAGGAAAGACAGGGCGATAGGCATAGGAAGACCGAGCGGGATGGGTTTTCTTGATCTGGTCTTTGATGGTTTCTAGATCGACGTAGCGATCCGCCAGATTGATCAGCTGGTCACTGGTCATCGAGCGCAGGCTGACCACCTCCACCCGCACCCCCTGATAGCTGACGGCATTGACCGCATAGGCCAAATCCCCATCCCCACTGACCAGAATCGCGGTTTCATACCACTTGACTAGGGACAACATATCGACGGCAATTTCCACATCCAGATTGGCTTTCTTGGATCCATCCGGCAGCTGCACCAGATCTTTGGTGATGACCCGATAGCCATTGCGCCGCATCCACAACAAAAAACCCTGCTGTTTTTCGTTGCTGCGATCGACGCCTGTATAGAAGAAAGAGCGCAACAGCCGAGAATCCCCGGTCAGGGATCCCAGTAGCTTGGTGTAGTCAATTTCGATGCCCAATTGCAATGCCGCATAAAACAAGTTGGATCCATCAATAAAGATGGCAACTCGACCCCGCGTCTCCTGAATCAGGTCTGGCAGGGGATCCGGCTCCAGGCGTATCATTGCTTTGATCTCCAGTTTTTATTTGCGCCCCAAAAGCGCTCACAGATTAAAGAGTTTATTATTAAGACCAACATTAGCAGAGACTCAGCGCACTCCCAACCGGATCTTGGTGGCAACCGGGGCTTGGTGGAACTGTATCTCTGACCACGCTTCAACCTAGCCCAGTTCGACAATTCTGACAGGTAGAGATACTCATTCACCGAATCCTTTAAGATTTGTACGGCTGCGGCACAAGAGTTTATCTTCTCGTCTGCTGTCATTCAGCCCAGCTCCGGCTCAGTCAGTATCACCCCTAAGCCCATTAAGCCCCCTTGCCTCGACTGTAATCATGTCAACCCCGTCCGACCTCTTGGCTGAGGGCATTGCTCAATTCAATAGCGGTGAATTCTACGCTTGCCATGACACGCTAGAAGCCCTCTGGATGGAGGCACAGGATCCCGAACGCCGCTTTTATCAGGGTCTGTTGCAGACGGCGGTGGCCTATTATCACTTGGGCAACGGCAACTGGCGCGGTAGTGTTATCTTGCTGGGAGAGGGGATCTCAAAGCTGAGTGACTATTTCCCCAGCTATGGGGGCTGGGATATTGCGATGTTTTTAGCGGCTAACCAGAGCAACCTATCGGCGCTACAAGCCTTAGGAGCTGAGCAAGTGCTAGCGTTTGACCTCAGCCGGATCCCCTCCCTGTTGCCTGTGTCTGAATTGCCTGTGTTTGGGCCTGCTACCTCAGAACAACTGAACTCGTAACCAGTGAAATGGCTCCGCTCTACGACTTGGATTTAGAGATCGTGCGCCGACAGGGCAGCGGGTTTAAGGTATTGCCAAGGCGGTGGGTGGTGGAGCGAACCTTTGGCTGGTTGAGTCTGAACCGGCGCTTGAGTCGAGATCCCGAACAATTGAATTGGAGTCCATAACAACCGCATCGTGTCGCTCATCACTGGGATCCCTCATCAAGCCGTTGAACAATATGCCGGATCTCGCCCAGCAGGATATCAAACCGTTGATCCTGTTCGGCTTGGCGTTGCAGCATAGCGGCTTGCTGCTGGGAGAGATTATCCACTCGCTCCGCTACACCACGGGTAATATCCGCCAGTATTCCTACCTGTGCCACTAAACCTAGATGTGCCCGCTCTAAGGATCCCAGCCTTTGATTGGTGCTATCTGCTACCCGCTCTATGGCTGTGGCAAGGCGGTCAAAGCGTTCATCATCCGTCATCACGGCACCTTTGGTAACATCATCAGACGATCGCCTAGCCGCCCTCGCTTATCCTAGCTGGAAGGATTGATTTCCTTCCGGATCGCGACCAAACGCAGCAAATTCTCAACGAGGGATCCCCCAATTACCTGACCTCTCAACACCAAGCTCCTCTGGGATCTAGACTTTGGCTTTGCAAGCTCATGTCCGGGATCCCTCATCAAGCCGTTGAAGAATATGCCAGATCTCGCCGTTGGATCCGTTAACGGGCAAATCTTCATAGAGCGAACAGACATCTGGCTTAGATATGGCGGGATCCCTCATGAAAATAGGCTCATGGTAGGGAGCTTTGCTTGGCCCTCTACTGTTGACAAACTTGCTCTCAAAGGAACTATCGTGCGTAAAATCACACTGCTGATTAGCTTAATCAGTGTATTAGGGGCTACATCTATTGTTGGATGTGGACAATCAGGATCCCAGCTTTCTTCATCGATAGTGCCCCCGGAGCAGGGATCCGATGAGATGGTGACCCTGTATTTGATGGCAATCCTCAGACGTTTTCTATCAATGACTTGGCGGTGGCTCTGGCCTTATTTCTCAATCCCGGCGCAACTCCTGCTCAGATTCAGCAGGTCGCAGCCGATATTTTTGGGCTATCGCTGACACAGGCTCAGATTATCGGGGCAGGGCCAAATCCGTGGGTTAACTTTGATTTGAATGGGGATGGATCCCTAGAGGATGTACGAGAAGTAGTATTCTGAGAGAGATGAGACCTTCAAGGCTCCATGCAGTCATACCCCAGTGACTTAACCGATGCAGAGTGGTGTCTTCTGGAACCCTTAATTCCCCCTCCCAAAACAGGGGGATCTCCCCGCACCACCGATATGCGCCAGATCTGCAATGCCATCTTCTTTGTACTGGCCATCCCTGGCGTTACCTGCCCCATGACTTTGGTCAACGGTCTATCATTACTTTCGTCTGTGGCGAGATGCGGGGGTGATTGAGCAGATGAATCACACCCTCCGCGAACAAGTCAGACGCCAAGCTGGCCGTCAACCTCAACCTACAGGTGGGTCAATCGACTCTCAAAGTGCCAAGACCACAGAAAAAGGGGGGAGCGAGGCTTTGATGGGGGCAAGCAGCTCAACGGTCGCAAGCGCCATATCTTAGTCGATAGGTTGGGCTTGGTATTGACTGTAGTAGTGACAGCCGCCAACATTCAAGACCGGCAGGCAACGGGGTGGTTATTGACGGATGCTCATCTGTGTGGGGTCAAGCTAGAGCAGATGAAAGTGTGGGCTGACCAGGGGTACACGGGCGAGTATGTGGAGGAGATTGAGGATTTAGGGGTGGCTCTGGCAGTATTTTTGGGCCAAAATACCCCCACTGTGGTGAATCAGGTTTGTCAAGATATAGTAATTCAGGATAAGGATGAGACAGTATCAAGAGCAGTAATCTCTTACGACATCATCCAATGTCTTCTCGCCATCAGCATACATCCTTGCTCTCTTCAGAACAGCAAAGTCATGCTCGATGTCATTCAGCTCAGCAGAGTAAGTTGCTAGAAATAAGACCTCAT
>JAAUUM010000317.1 GCA_012031565.1 Synechococcaceae cyanobacterium SM2_3_2 | reverse complement strand
CCCACCGACGTCAGCCATCCATCCGAGTAGGGGCACACTCTCACCAGTGCTCTATCCCGCCGTACAGTCACCATTAGGTAATCACGGGTTAGACCCCAAGCCTTCAACAATGCCTCTGCTCTTTCAACGGGATCCCCGATACAATCCACCACAAAGTTCAGCAGCACCACATCTGATTCCACTAAGGGATCCCCTGCCCGCCAGTAAGGATCCCATCCCTCAGCCTCAAAGCCTTTCTCCCACAGAAACTGCACATCCAATCCCTGACCACAGCCATAGTCGAAAACACTTTGAGAGGGATCCAATAGTCCCAACTTAATCAACCGCCCTATTGGAGCTGACAGCTTCCGCCACTGCCCCCGAGCCGACCGTCCAGAATTGTGAATAGCCTTTGTTTTCACCCATGTAGTGCCATCTCATCAGGGCCGTCCTACCCTGACTTTGCACACAGCGCATCCCAGCTACAATGCGGTATCTTCTCGCCTAAAACCCAATGTTCAAATCCCTCATTGTCCAGCACTACCAAACCCAAGGGATCCTCCCCGATGGGATCCTTGCCCAAGTCTCTGATGCGCTCCGGCTGGATGAGGCTCCCCATGAGTACGATATCCAGTGGCAGATCCATGACAATCAGCTCACTCCCGTCTTTATCTGCTACGACCAGGAAACCACCTCCTGGATCCAGCGCAACCGTCACGCCATCAAGGACCATGCCAACCAATTCATGAAAGTCAACCGAATTAGAGTCTGTATCCAACTAGACCAGAATTTCATGGAGATCTAAGAGCAGCAACTGTATTTGGCCTCAATGAATGAAGGCTCTTGACTGAGAACTACCCGCCCAACGCCATGAAAAGACTTAGGTGACTTTATAAGGCCCCATAGCTTATCTGTTACCGTTGAGAGCAAAATGGCTTCATGATGGTGTCTTTTCTCCTCCCTACCCCTGAACTGGGTCAGATCGTCCGGGTTCGCTCTCGACAATACTTGGTCGAAGATATCATTCTCTCCGAGATGGGCGATACGCAAGTCCGGCTTGCCTGCCTCGAAGACGATGCCCAAGGGGAGCACTTAGAAGTCTTCTGGCAGCGAGAAATTGATGCTCAAATCCTGGCAGCCTCTTCTTGGGAACAGGTCACTCAAAAAGGTTTCGACCAACCCCGCCAATTTTCGGCTATCTCCATGCCCTGCGGTGGAACTGCGTTACCTCGACCGAACCCAAACTTTTTCAAGCTCCCTATCGAGCCGGTATTGAAGTCAAAGCCTACCAGCTTGAACCTCTACGCAAAGCCCTAAGAATGCCACGGGTGAACTTGTTCATTGCCGATGATGTGGGACTGGGCAAAACCATTGAGGCAGGACTGATCCTGCGCGAGCTACTGATGCGCCAGAAGGTCAAACGAGTGCTCATCTCTTGTCCGCCCTCCGTGGTGGATCAGTGGAAAGATGAGATGGAAGCCCGCTTTGGACTGACCTTCATTGTTTATGACCGGGATTTTGTCGCAGCTAAACGGCGGGAACGAGGCTACGGTATCAATCCTTGGAAAACCCACAATCGCTTCATCATCTCCCACTCCCTGCTGAGGAACGAAACCTATGCGGCCCCCTTGCGAGACTGGCTAAGTGAGTTCTCGCCTGGATCCCTCCTCATCCTCGATGAGGCCCATAACGCTGCCCCAGCCAGTGGATCCCGATATGCCATAGACTCTCACCTGACCCGCACCGTTCGGGACTTAGCTCCTCGGTTTGAGCATCGGTTGTTTCTTTCTGCTACCCCTCACAATGGGCATTCCAATAGCTTTGCTGCCTTGTTAGAAATTCTGGATCCCCAACGCTTTTGCCGGGGGGTTCCAGTGCGAAGTAAGAAATTACTGGATGCGGTGATGGTTCGCCGTCTCAAGCAAGATTTGCGGGAGATCAACAATGCAGACTTTCCCCTGCGCCATATTGTCCCCATGGTGATTGATGGGTTGCCAGAGGATGCCCCAGAGCTGAAGCTGGCTCAACTCTTGCAAGCCTACCGTCACTGTCGGGAGGAGAGACTGAAATCAGCGAAATCGCTCCACCCAGACCACAGCCATGTTGGTGTTGATCTCGTTACAAAAGCGATTACTTTCCTCTATTGAAGCTTTTGCCAGCACGCTGAGAGTCCATCGGCGCGGCATTCAAAAACAGTTGGAAAAAGCGACCCCGGAGTCCCTGCAATCCTATCCTCTACTCTGGGAGTCTCCAGGATCCGATGATGACAGAGCGGATCTCGATGAGCAGGAAGTCTTTGCCGAAGAATCTGCCCAGATGGAGAAGGCCAGCCGCTCAGGTACAGAGGGCATCACCCAGCAAGAGCTGGATCTTCTGGAGCAGATGACCCACATTGCCGAGCAATCTCGCCATCAACCCGATAGCAAAGTCAACGTCTTAGCCACCTGGATCCGTGAAAATCTCTGCCCCAATCTGGGATCCCCTGGTGCAGCTTGGTTGCCCAAACGGGTCTTGATCTTCACGGAATATACCGATACCAAACGCTATTTGGAAGAGCAGCTGAAAACCCTGATCGCTCGTTCTGACCAAGAGTATGAGCGCATCGGTACCTTTCATGGCGGCATGAGTGACGAAAATCGCCGCTTGATCAAAGCCGCGTTCAACAAAGATCCCCACAAACATCCGCTGCGGATCCTGATTGCTACCGATGCGGCTCGCGAGGGAGTGAACCTGCAAAACTATTGCTCTGACTTGTTTCACTTTGATGTGCCCTGGAATCCCAGCCGCATGGAACAGCGGAATGGGCGGATTGACCGTAAACTGCAACGGGATCCCGAAGTGCGGTGCTACTACTTTGTGTTGCCTCAACGACCTGAGGATCGGGTCATGGAAGTGCTGGTACAAAAGACCCAACGGATCCAAGGGGAATTGGGCAGCCTCTCTCCAGTGGTGGAGAAAAATATCGACAAACTGCTAGCGAGGGGTATTCGTTCCAGTGAGGCAGATTCCCTGAGTGCGGCTATTGAACAAGCTGACCAGGACACCGATATGAGTCATGTGACCGCTATCCGGGATGAACTGGAGGCGATTCGTCAACGCCAAGACAAGCTACGGCAACAGCAAGCAGATCGTAGAAGCCATGCTTAAG
>JAAUUM010000316.1 GCA_012031565.1 Synechococcaceae cyanobacterium SM2_3_2 | reverse complement strand
CGGCTCCCAGGGCTAACCAAATCAGGATTTCGGCTTCGGTGAGGGGGCGTTGGGTTTGTTGGGTGAGCTGCTGAATCAGTTCTTGTAGGGGGCGGGGGTGGTTGAGGGCGGTGGTGAGTTGATAAAGCAGTTCGTTGGCGGTGAGGAGTTGGTAGAGCTGTTCTTGCCACGTTTGGGGAGGGGCGTCCTGAGTATCGAGGGTTTTGGGGTTCCCCAACATTTGTTGATAGGTATTGCTGATGCTCTGACCGTCTTCTTGTTCGATTGCATTGAGGAGATATTGCAGGTGGGTGGCGGGATCCCCTTTAAGGATGGGGGGCCAGTGACGTTGGGTCTGCCAGAGGTCGGCTTGGTACTGTTCGGTAACGAGTTGGATGGTGGGGGTAGGGATGCCAAAGAAGCGCTGGGCAAAGTCTTGGGCAGCTTGTTGACCGTGGTGGGGGTCGGCGATGGTGGCGGAGGTGGCAATGCAGGTGGTTTGGCTGGGGGTACGTCCACAAAAGGCTCGTAGACGGCGAATGAGACAGGCGGTTTCGGCTCCGTTGGCTCCGGTGAAGGTATGGGCTTCGTCAAAGACAAGGTAGTCCAGATGGGCGTTATGAAAGAGTTCGGTGTCTTTTTGCCGGGTGAGGAGGAGTTCGAGTTGTTTGACGTTGGTGAGCAAGGATGTCGAGGGGGGTCTTGCCGCATTTCTCGTCGGCTGAGGTGCTCTTCGGGGGGGTGGATGGTTTGAGGGCGATCTTGGGTGAGTTGTCGGTTGAGGGCGGCTTGGTAGTCGGCTTTGGAGGCATGGGCGGGGAGCCGAATCCCAGCGGGGGCAGTTTCGGGGGTTTTGCCAATGTAGAGACCGAAGGTGATGCCGGTGCCAGCGAGGAGTTCTCGTAGGCGTCCCATTTGGTCTTCAGCTAGGGCGTTCATGGGATAGACGATAACGGCGGTGATGCCTGAGGGAATCCCTTTGTCTTTGAGTTGAAGACAGCGGCTGATGATGGGATAGAGAAAACATTCGGTTTTGCCGGAACCTGTGCCGGTGGCGATGAGGGTGGTTTGGTTTTGGTGGATGGCGCGGAGGGCGGTTTCTTGGTGGCCGTAGAGGGTGGGGTAGGGGATGATCTGCTCCATATGGGGATGAAGAATCCCTTCTTGGATCAGGGTTTGGACAGAGGATCCCTGTTGGAATAGGCGACTAAGGCTGATGTAG
The DNA here is from genome assembly GCA_012031565.1 of Synechococcaceae cyanobacterium SM2_3_2. Taxonomy (GTDB): domain Bacteria; phylum Cyanobacteriota; class Cyanobacteriia; order Thermostichales; family Thermostichaceae; genus JAAUUM01. Next base: position 1,959 of record JAAUUM010000316.1, on the reverse strand, counting down.
GGACCTTTGAGGAGAGGAGTGGTGCGGCTGCTGTCGAGTTGCAGCAGGGTACGCATTTGGGTGTAAAAGTCGGGATCGCTGAAGGGGTAGGTGGTGAGTTGGTATTTCAGAAAGTCGGCGAGGATTTTTCGGTGTAGAGGATGGGGTTAAGCATGATGAGTTATGAAGCAACGATGTATTTTTCTTCACCAATTTGAGATGGCCGTCTCGTGCGGCACGTTCTAACCATGCTTTTGCCTGTCCTTCCTTGATATCCAGGGATGCGGCCAACTCTTTGAGTCCTTTCGGCTTCTGCAAATCTGCCAGGATAAAGGGCAATACGGCAGTGTAAATGTCTCGCGGAGTACGCAATGGGGGAAGTTTCGGATCCGTTGCTGGGTGGCTAGGTTCTTTGCCGTTAGCCTCTGGGGCATTCGGGAGGGATCCCGATTTGAATAGGTCGAGCTGTAAGAGATCTGAGAGGAGTGTTGGTTGTTGAGGAGATGACTCACAGTTAGAGAGTAGTTCCCTGAGGGGGCTGCCCAAGGGGATGTGGGAAAGGGAATCCTCCTTGGGTGATCAGGTGAGTATTCCCGGGAGGTAAAGATCCTTCGGCGCGGACAAAAACAGGTACTTGCCAGGTGGGGTGATGTTTGAGAGCCTCGGTTGCGCCTTGCCACGTACCACCATCGGTTGCCGAGCTAATCACAAGGGCTGCGTCTGCAAGACCGTATATGTATTTGTTGCGTTGCATAGCACGACTTGATAACCAGCGGGCTTCTGGATCAAAAGGGCTGATTAAAACAAGGGATCCTTCCCTCAGTCCAGGCCGGTAGTAACTGGTAACGGCAGCTTTGAGGAGTGAATCAGGCAGAACGCCAACGGATTGCCCCCCGGCATTCAACGTGCCCAGCATTGCCACGCGGTCTACCCCTTTTGCCCCACCGGAGATCACAGGCCAAGCATCACGGGCACAGGTTTCGGCAATACGTTGGGTATAGTCGAGAGCTTCTTCATCAGCATCACGGGATCCCACCAGCGCCAGTCCCCCTTTCTGCAAAATGTCTCGGTTGCCAACACCGTAAAGGAGGGGAGGAGCTTGATCTCGTAAGTGGTGTTTCAAGAGTTGTGGGTAGTGGTCTTCAAACCGGCAGATCATCCAAACGCCCTGAGCTTGCCAGCGTTCCAGGACAAGGCCCATCAACCCCCCTCGCTCTAGGAGAGCTTGGATCCGTTCGGCTGAAGCTTGAGATCAGATGTTCGGGGATCATGAAGCCAATCATTGAGAGTCGTTTTGTCCAATAGGCTGGAGGGCCGGAGACCTGCATTCTTCAAGTTGTGAGCGACACGGTTGTAGTCACTGATCGAGAGTGGCTGTGGGTACCCAGAACCGAGTTGTCCAAAGTGAGAGCACAACAGCAGCACAGCTTGTTTATCGGGGTCGGTTTTGGTGAGAACAGGCACGGCACAGCGACGATTGTGAATTGATTTTGATTAAATTCAACTATCGGTGGTATTAAGAGCAAGCGCAACCGGAAAGACGGGGCCGGAACCGCTTGGCGCAACAGTGCCGCAATGACCGTCATCGTCCAACGCGAGTCCACCATATCATCCACGAGAAGGACGGATCCCTGGGGCACAGGTGAGGTGATTTCAAAGCAGCCATCCAAATTAGAAGCCTGCTGTGAACTGTTTTGCATGAACTTTTGCTCCTGGTTCTGCTTGATTTTGCTAACGCAGGGGATGTAGGGCAGGTTGAGGGCTTGGGCAAGGCGGTCGGTGAAATTGGGGACGAGATCGGGACGATTGCGTGAAGGGACGCAGGTGATCCAGGTTGGGCTTGGGTGAGGTTGCCAATTATGGATGGCGGCGGCGAGGGCTGTCACCAGTTCATCACTGAAAGATCCCGTGGTATATTTGCCCAGCTTGATGTGCTCACCCCAGCCGGGGATCCCCCCATAGGCAGAGGGCGATGCCGAG
>JAAUUM010000315.1 GCA_012031565.1 Synechococcaceae cyanobacterium SM2_3_2 | reverse complement strand
CGACGCAGAACTACCCGTGCCCCCTCAATCTGGGATCCCTGGGCATCAAACAGAGTGGCAATCGCTGTCCCTCCCCCCAGGTCAATGATCCCTGTGATGGAGTTGGGCTTAGTCAACCCCTGCTTGTACCCGTAGCGATAGGCTCCAATGCCTTCTGGCTCGACTTTGACCGACTCAATCACCACCTTGACAGTCTCTCCCCCATCCATAATGTGATGCTCACCTACGAGGGCTTTTTGAAGTTGGATCCCTTCGACTTGGGGATTGGGCAGGCTCATCACCAACTCAAACTCAGCTGTCTTTGCACGTCGCGGCAACTCCAGGGATCCCAATACTAGGCGCAGCGCCGATTCATGCTTTTCGGTTGTCCAGGTGCGGATCCCTCGTCGGTAGTTGCGGGCACCATGACCCACTATCCATGCTTTACCGACAAGCTCCTCACAGGATCCCTTGACATATTCCACCGCTTGGGGGATGGATCCTTGGACATCGGCATAGATGGATTCCACTGACCAGACCCGGCCTTGGTCAGAGAGTTTGACGAAGCGATTACCCAAATCAATAGCTACTTTCTGAGTCATTTTTGTGGGTCATCCTGTAAATGATTGGCCACAGCATACACACAGACTGCACAGACTCAAAACAAGTCTTAGATCTGATTCTTTGTTTCATCAATACCAATTCTTAGGACAAATTGACTCATCCTGAAATGTCAACCTGACACATGTGCAGAAGTGGGCTATCCTCTGTGGGTTGTTTGAGGATTGACAATCCTATGAGCCGAGTTAGCCTGTGCCGACCTACTGTGGGTCAACGTTCCAGAATCACCGCTGCTGTTAAAGAACGGATCTATCAACTGGCTCAGCAGGGCATTACTCCTCAACAAATAGCCGCCCGTTTAGGAGTTTCAGTTACCACCGCCAGAAATTACAGCAAAAGCACCTAAAAGAGTGAAATGCAAACACAAACGTCCAGTCTTACTTTACGTAAACCGCAGGTTGTTCCAGGTTCCCCCTGCTATAGGTCTGGGGAGCAACGGCGGATTGTGGCTGGGCTACTGTCTGGAAACTCGCTTTTAGTGGTCGGTGAACCGGGATCCGGTAAGAGCACCCTGGCTCACTTTGTTAGTCAAGACTTGACGGGATTTCGGTTGGTGTATTTGAAAGCGTCCACCCCTAAGCAGATGGTGGAGACCGTTGCAGAGCAGTTGGGAGTGGATCCTACGACTTTGGAGGGGAAGAAGATGACCTTGGCCCAGCTCCAAACAGCCCTGTTTGCTGACTTGATGGGACAGACCGCAATATTCATCTGTGATGACGCAGAGCAATACCCCCTTTCGTTCCGACAGTGGTTGGAGTCCTTACTCTCCACCAAAGCTGTGATGTTGGTGCTAGCCACCTGGCCCCCTGCTAAAGACTTGTTCTTGAAGCTGCCCCGTCTGGAGTTGGATCCTTTGCCAGAGGCTCCTATCCGTGACTGTATCCAGAGTGCAGCAACCGAATTGGGAACCCGGCTCAAACCTGGGCAAATCTCCAACTTGATGGAGCGGTGCGGGGGTAATCCCATGCTGGCTAGAAGAGTGGTGTTGGAAGAGTACCTGGGTCTGAAAATCACTGGCCCTGACCATACCCAGTGGATTGATGGCACACCTTTCCTAGTTGCAGGGCTGATGTGCTTCACGTTGGTGCGCTTTCTAGGTCTGGGATTCAGCAGTACGAGCCTTTATCTCCTAGGAGCCATCCTCACGGTGGTGGCCGCGATTGCTCGGTTGCTCTTGTACTCCTTGCCCCGGCGCAAAGGGAGGTTAGGCCAGAGATGATGAGCCTTACCCATGCCGTCTTTGCCGTCACCGCATCCAGCCTCACACTGGGCACTGCATCCCCGTGGGTACTCATGGTGGCAGCAATGGGATCCCAACTTCCCGACTGTGACACCTCCACCAGCTATCCGGGCAGAGTATTGCGCCCTATCAGCACCCGACTTGAAGCCAAGTACCCTCATCGGACTATCACCCATAGCTTTCTGTCCACTGGGATCCTGGCTGTAGTCAGCTTGCCTTTAGGTCTGTTTGGCCTCCCGTGGGGTGGATTGGTGACAGGTTATTTCTTTGGCTGGTTTGCTGATGTTTTCACCAAATCTGGAGTGCCCGCCTTTTGGCCCAATCGCGCCAGATTGGTCATCCCTGGCAATCCCCGACTCAGACTCTCGACGGGATCCCCTGCCGAATGGGTCATCCTGGCTCTGTGTCTAGTGCTGCTGATTATCTCCATCAACATTCACTCGCAGGGAGGATTGCTGAGAACCTTCAACCTCTGGATGGGGATCCCTTCTGGAGCGGTGGAGCTGGTCAATCAAGACCAAGACAGGTTCTTATTGGTGGCCGAGATTGATGGCATCAACACTCTGAGCCAGCAGCGGGTGGAGGGGACTTACCAAGTCGTTCGTGCCCTAAGTAGCTCTGACCTTCTCCTGGAACAAGAGGGCAAACTCTACCGGGCTGGTGGGGGCATTGACGCCCAGATTCGCTTATCCAGGATCTTCATCCGTAGGGGACGACAGATCCGCTCTGAAGTGGAACAAGTCGCCTTCACTGAGCAACTGTTCACCCTCCCAGAGGATCCCGGCACTCCAATCCAAGTCACCTACACCGGGATCCTGGAGATAGAGGATGCCTTCGACCTGTCCATCACTCCTTCAGTAGAGGAGTTTCAACCTGTCACCCTGCAATTCTTGGGGGATGATACCGCCCTGTTGAGATTCACCAGTGCCCGCCGAGAAGATTTGGCCTCATTCGAGAACAGCTATGGATCCGGCCAGATGCTGGTCAGGAGGGTCTATGCCAACTAGGAAAAGCAAGCTGCAAAAAGAGTGGGAGATCTTTATCCGCTGGCTCACCACCTGCATTGCTCTCATCACCCCGCTAGCTTCTATCCCGCAAATCTGGAATGTCTGGATGGGAGAGACAAATGGGGTCAGCCTCATCACTTGGTCTTGGTTGGGCATCAGCTCCTTGGTCTGGACTATCTATGGCCTCAACTTGCGGGATCCCCGTCTCATCATCCAGAAGGGCTCTGATATGGTTGCCCGCTTTGCGGTAGTGGCCGGGATCCTCTGGAAAGGAGGGCACCTATGATCTTCCACCGCCCAGAAGCACCCCTTCCCCCAGCG
>JAAUUM010000314.1 GCA_012031565.1 Synechococcaceae cyanobacterium SM2_3_2 | reverse complement strand
TGGCGATAAGCCACTTCCCGCTGCCCCAAGCCCTGCTCAGCTAAGTGAGGCATAACGAGGGCATAGGTTAATTCTTGGCTGGGGTTGGCATGTAAAACCGCCCGCCCACCCGTAGGACGACGGACTTTGGGAATCGATTGAAAGGGATCCTGGGTAAGAGAAACTTTAGAGGGCTGATGCTTGCCCAGAGAGATGGTTTCGCGTTCCCACCCGTAAAAGCGTAAAGTTGGGATCCCTTGCGATAACAGCAGACTGTCAGCCGCCATTTGCCAGGATCCCGGTGCCAGAATCCAGGGAATTAGCCTGCCTTGTGGTGCGGGATCCCGAGTCACACTGACCTAGGCAGGGTTACCGTGATCTTTAATCAGAGGCTCATCATATTCATCAGCCAGGGTGGCGACGATGGTGATGGCGCGGGAGATTTCTGCTGCGGTGAGTCCTTCTAGCGTCCGAAAATGGTTCAGAACCACTTGGTCATTCCAGATCGAGAAGCGGGCTTCCAGGGTTTCAATCCAGCTTTTTTCCAGCAGGGTACGGAACAGCTGGGCTTCATCCCGAGCCGGAAGCGTCAAGACAGGTGACCAGACGGATAAGGTGTCATCCGAGCTTTCGCCTGTCAGGTGGACAAAGACCTGAACGGTGCCGTAATCAAATTTCCAGGTGTGCCCCTGGCCTTCCCCATGACTTTCGTAGGCTGCATCTTCCTTGAGGCTAGATACAACGGTTGAAATCGTATCGGCAAAGGACGTATTGCTGTCGTTGCTATCTAGTTCGGGAGCCAGTGTTTCGCTGTATACCATGCCCATCAAGCCTCATAGCCACCTATATAGTGTAGTCCTGTTAAGGTTCGTTCATGCAACTACTCTCAGTTTTTCAGTAGGGGGATCCTGGGGTAATCGATCTGGAGGGGCTGATTGTTGCTAGGGATCCACCGATGTCCGCCTAGATCCTGCCTGAATGCCATCGCCATTGCCTTGCATCACTCCCATTACGTTGATATCAAACGTGAAGTTGATCTGAACAGCATCACCCACATACTCAGCGGGCAACGGCATAAAAGGAGAAGCCCGTGAGATGGACTGTAGTGCTGCATCATCAGTGGGTTGATGCCCCGAACTGCGGGAAATACGCGGGTTAGAGAGGCTGCCATTGCGCCCCACCGAGAACACCACCACCGTGGTGCGGGAGGCTCCCGATTGGCCAGGGATCCAGTTGTCCTCTACCCGGCGCTTCAAATCCGCTAGCCACGGCCCCCAGTTGACATCTGCCCGCGCCGCAACAGCAGGGGGGCCAGGGGGAGCGGGTTGGCTGGGGCTGGTCAGACCTCGGCTGTCGGTGGTGCCTTGACTGCTGCCACTGCTGGCGGCTAATGCCTGAATCGGTGGCCCCAGTTGTGAGGAATCGGTTGTCCGAGACTGGCCTGGAGCCGGAGCTGGAGGCACCGGAGTCGGAGCAGATCGCGATAGATAGGACTCTGATCGAGGAGATTCCTCTGCCAATGCTCTCAATCGTTGCTGATACTCCCGCAACTCAGCTTGTCTATGAGGAGCTATCTGCAAAAGCTGCTCAGTAGTGGCAAGCGCTGCTGTCCAATCTTCTTGATCCACTTGCTGATTCAACAGAGATTGAAGTTGGGCAGTGCTGAGGGTTGAGTTGACGGGAGCCGGGGCTGGGGGCACCGGAGCCGGGGGGGTAAGTTGAGAAAGATCCGTCCCTCGTAGTGCCACTGCGGGTGGAGCTGGCGGCGCAGGAGGTACTGGAGTGGGTGATGGCGCAGGCGGGGCTGGGGGTGGAGCAGGTGGTACTGGCTCTGGAGTAGCAGGTGGTGGCGGCGGTGTAGGCGAAGCCAGACGTGATGTGATTGTCTGAGTGGGATTTATGTCAAGGGGGACAGGTGCGAATCGGGGCGTTAGTTGCGAGAGGTCAGTCTCTCTTTGTGCGGTGGGTTGAGATCTTGCCATAGTGGGCGACTCGGAGACATCCCCAGCCAGTCGAGCGATGCGACTGCGATAGGCCGCTAGAGAATTACTTTGAGGGAACCACTCGATCAATTCATCAATACGACCAACAGCACTATCAAATTCACCCCTTTGCACTGCCCCTTCCAGCTCTTGAATCACCTCATCAATCATTTCAGCGTCTGCCTCAGGTATCACAGAGCTGATGGTCTCAAATCCGCCCCTGCCATCGGGAATCTCAAACGTGATCTGGGCTTCAGAACTAAGCCACATGAGATAGCCATGAACCCCAACAGATGCCATTGCGGCCATCGCTGCAACTGCCAATAGTGCTTGTCGTAAAGGCTTCCAGTCTTGGGGATTGGGATTGGCTACTGCCTTAGTACGAGCAGGGTGACTTTTGAAGGACGGCAGCGGAGTCTTGGGTTTGACGGTTGCAATAGATTCAGAGGGTTGCACCTTATAGAGGCGGTTAGATGTTGGGATAACAGGCGGACTAGCAGGAACTGGTGCAGGAAGATAGACGATTGGCGACTCTAACAGATTGATCTTTTGCATCCAATCGGGATGATTTTGACCTTGGGTACAGCCGTATAACGAAAGGAACTGAAATTCTCCTCGCGGCAAAGACTCTAACGATTTACGGATGTGATCAGCCAACGTTCTTTCGTCAGGCTTGAAACCCTCTGGATAAGTGACCAAGACATGAAGGCTTTCACCTTTGATTTGAAACTTGGGTGAGAGATTTCCGGCCAATAACAAGGCCCGTAGTGTCTTGAGCAGCTGCTTGGCCTCGGCGGAAGGCTCAGTGGTGGGCGATGTCATCACAGAAAAGCCAAGAGTACCTTTAGAGTATAAGATCGCGCCCAGCCTTCCTTCAACAAATTACACCAGAAAAAAGCGGCCCCCTACCTGAGAGCCACTCAAAGAGATGGGCCAATACCACCCCTACTTAGATACCTGCGCCGCTGCTTTCCAGCTCACCCAACACGTTGATATCAAACGTGAAGTTGATCTGAACGGCATCCCCCACATACTCAGCGGGCAACGGCATATAAGGTGAAGCCCGAGAGATAGCCTGCAAAGCGGCATCGTCGATAGGTTGATGCCCCGAACTGCGGGAGATGCGGGGGTTGGAGAGGCTGCCATTGCGCCCCACCGAGAACACCACCACCGTGCGGCGAGAGGCTCCCGATTGCCCAGGGATCCAGTTGC
>JAAUUM010000313.1 GCA_012031565.1 Synechococcaceae cyanobacterium SM2_3_2 | reverse complement strand
GATGTCTTGGGCCAGTTGGTAGGGGTTGGTTTGAACGGTGCTAATCGCGCTATCGCCGTAGGTTTTGTAGATTTTGACGGCGTGGGTGGTGCTGACCTGGTGGGATTGCAGAAACAGCATCACCTCTTTGATAGCTTTTTGTTCTTCCCAGGCGACTTGGATGGTCTTGACCCGATAGGATCCGACGCCGGGGACTTCTTGTAGTCTTTCGCTCTCGTGCTCGATGACATCCAGGGTGTCGAGGCCAAAGTGGGTGACGATGCGTTTGGCGGTGGCGGGGCCGATGCCTTTGATGAGGCCGGAACCCAGATATTTCTCAATGCCGGTGAGGGTGGCGGGTTTGGTTTCTTGGAATTGGCTGACCACAAATTGGGAGCCAAACTTGGGGTGCTCTTTCCACTGACCCCAGAGCTGGAGGGTTTGGCCGGGTTGCAGTTGGGGGAAGGATCCCAGAATCGTGGTCAAGTCAGCTTGGCCTTTGACCTGGAGGCGGGCGACGGTATAGCCGTTGTCGGGGTTGTGGAAGGTGATCCGTTCCACGATGCCGGTGAGGGTGCTGTCAGGGGTGGGGGAGGATCCGGGCATAGCTCAATCGTCAGCAGAGGCGAGTTGGCGCAGCTCAGCTAGGGTCAATCCTTGGGCGTACTGCAAAACCTGTTGGGTGGCCTTGATGATGTCGAGGAGGGCTTGTTTATCACGCCACATAGAGCATCTCAGCCTCCTCCAGGATCCTTTGCCGCCGCAGAGGGTTTGGGCTGTGGGTGATGGTTTGAACGGTGAGTAGATCCACAGGGCGGTTGAGCAGGGTAGCCAAGTCTTGCCGCATTTGAATGTACTCCAGCCCCCAGTGGTGATCTGGGGCAAAGTCAATCAAGACAGCGATATCGCTGTCAGGGTGGAAGTCTTCTCTGAGGACGGATCCAAAGAGAGCAAGCTGTTTAATCTGCCACTGTTGATAGAAGGCTTGCAGGTGTTGAGGGGTGATCCCCAGACGTTGATAAATCTGCTTGGGATCCTTAGTGATGCTCATCTCTCATGCCTCCTTTAGCCATGCAGTTGTTGATTTCATGTCTTCTGTGCTCAATCCGTAGTGCTGCGTTAGGCTCCGAGCATGGGTCTCAGTATAGGGATTTTCCCCCCAATCATGTTCTAACTTGTCACCCAGACTGTCAGCATAAGTGGCTCGACAAATGCTCAACTATTTGGAAAGTATTTGAGAAGTCGGAAGCTTTTTTGCAGGGTAGGCTGCTTAGAATACGCTCATGAGTAGCTAATATCTCGCTGAGGTTAAGTAATGCTCCGTCAACTGGAACGGGTCTTGAAGCTGGATGGGATCCTACGCAGCCATCCTCGACCGACTGCTCTGGTGTTAGCTGGGGAGATGGAGGTGAGTGAGCGGACGGTGCGGGACGATATTAGCTTTCTGAGAGACCGGTTTCAGGCTCCCATTCAGACCACTAAAGCTAGAGGCTTTCACTACACGGATCCGGACTGGCGATTGCCGACGATCCCTCTGACCCAGGGGGAGCTGTTTGCCCTGACACTAGGGGCCAAGATGCTGGAATCCTATGCGGGATCTGCCTATCGGTCTCAGCTCCAATCTGCAATTGAACAGTTGACTCAGCGGATCCCTGAGCAGGCTTGGGTGGATCTGCAACAGTTGGCTCAGGAGCACATCCTGTTCCGGGTGGGGGCAGATCCTAGCCCACAGGACAAAGTTAAAATGAATATGAGCCGGTGATGCCTTCAGGAATGAGGTGAATAAGCTCATTATTAGGCGTTGAGCACTTTTAGGCAGCCAATACGGGGAAAAGTGTCTCTCTCCAGGCAGTCGGAACCAACCATTCCTATCTGCCGCCACCATTGATTGCCTTCTTAGGCGTTTTTGATACTTGACACCCTTGAGAACACGAGGCTAGCTTGTTTGAAAGATGTATTAGGCAGCAAATTAATGAATCTCACTGTTTCGCCATCCTCTCCGACGGCAGCCCATCCCCATCAAGTGGTTGTGGATCTATGCATTCCAGTCCGTGGCTCATCCCTTCCCGCAGATCACGGTTATGGGTTGCTATCGGCAATGGCCCATCAAGTCCCACTCCTGCACCAAAATCCCGAGATTGGGATCCTGACAGTGGCCGGGATTGGGGATAAACAGGGCAGGATTCTGCTGACACCTCAGTCTCATTTGCGGATTCGGTTGCCTGTGGAGCAGGTGGGGCGGGTGTATGGGTTGGCCGGAAAAAGCCTAAGGGTGGGATCCCATCTCATTCATCTGGGGATTCCCGAGATTTTGACGCTCAAAGGTTGTCACACCTTAAAGGCGAGGATCGTCACGATTAAGGGCTATCTGGAGTCGGAGGGATTTCAAAGAGCAGCTCAGAGGCAATTGACAGATTTGGGGATCCCTGGAGAGGTTGAGGTGCTTGTAGATCCAACGGGGATCCCATTGCGCAAGACTCTCAAGATCAAGCGGCATACGATTGTGGGGTTTAGCACCGTAGTACGGCATCTATCAGAGCAAGACTCCATCAGACTTCAACAGGTGGGGCTAGGAGGACGACGGCGGATGGGCTGTGGCTTCTTCTTGCCTAGTGAGTCAGGAGGGATCCAATAGTGTTTAAAAACTTGTTGGCAAAGTCCTTGCCAAAGAGGGATGAGGCTCAAACTGAGCACGAATACGTGCAGGTGAAGGGTGCTGCTAAGTTTACAGGCCATATCGGGGCTGTGTTGTTGGCAGCTGAGATGCTAGTAGATAGCTTGGGGCATGAGATTCAGCAGCAGTTGGGGTTAAAAGAATCTGATTTGGATCGCTTGGCAAGGATCATTAAGCTGGGGGCTTATTTACATGATTGGGGCAAAGCCAACCAGCATTTTCAAGAAATGGTTTATGCCAAGTCATCCGTATTAGACCCTCAGACCAAGGCAAGAGTGAATAAGAAATGGAAAGAGCACGGATCCCGACAACTGATTCGTCATGAGTTTTTGAGTGGGACTCTAGCGTTACAAGTGCCTGAGTTTCGAGAATGGCTGCGGACAGAGTTTACGGAAGAAGACTTGATAGTAGCGGTCTGGGCAGCGATAGGACATCACCTTAAGGCCGGTGTGGGATGAAGGGGGCAAGGAGTTCTGACAAGATTACAACCCTCCCCGATGGCTCAGGATCTGATCTTTGGATTTATAC
>JAAUUM010000312.1 GCA_012031565.1 Synechococcaceae cyanobacterium SM2_3_2 | reverse complement strand
AGGAACCTATGAAGAGAAAAGCATCCAAATGCTGTTTTTTTTAGTTGTTTCCGTCCCCTTGCGGGGAAAAGAGCGGAAGGAACCGTCAATAAGCCTATTGAGAATGGGTGACAATGGCGGAGGTTTCCGTCCCCTTGCGGGGAAAAGAGCGGAAGGAACCCTATGCCAAAATGACCCGCTCCCAGAGCGACTTTCAGGCATGTTCAGCGCGAACATACGTAGAAAACGCTTAACAAAACTTCATTAACTATTTTTGATGTCAATGTCCTGTTAACAAACAGAATAAGACAAATCTACAGGTGCCGTCAATTGATTAAAGGCAAGAATTTAGATTTTCCTCACGATTACTCCTAAATACTAGCGGCAGTTATTATTGTTCCACCACAAACGGTGCTTAACAGGCTGTTACATAGCCCCAAAGCCCTACCAAGCATGGATCCTAGCCCTATAGCACCACATAATCAGGTGGTTGATAGGGGGGTGGGCCACCGTAGATCTTGGCCTGCTCACGGGCCGTTTTATTAAGGGGATACGCCCGGAGACTATCCTCCGTGAGATTGAGCTGAGTTAGCCATCGTTTCTCCAGATGTTCCGCAATGTCGGCCTCTGAGAGTGGACACTCAAACACCGAAAACTGCACCCGCTGACAATGTCGTTCTAGGCGCTTGACCAGCTCTCGTCGCCGTTTATCATTGGCCACGTCGTAACACACCAGCCACAGAGGAGATCCAGTCGTTTTCATTTCAGCTCAAATGCCTCATAGCTCAGAGCGGAATCCTGCAAACATCGGGCCAAAAGTCGAGCCTGCTCCAGCATGATCTGGGACAGCATCAACTTCCGGTTTTGGGGCGGATAGAGCATCGGGGTGCGCAGGCGTTCCTCCAGTTGGGCCAAGTAGACCTTTTTGGCCAACCCGCCCAACCAGATCCCATCCTGCTCTGGTGATGGTTCAAAATCTGCTGGATCCAGCAACCGCTCGTTGACCACCTGAAGCGCCACCACATCTACCACCACAGGCCGAAACTCCTCCATCATGTCCAGCACCAGATTTGGCCGATAGGGCTGCACCGCGTGGAAGAAGCCCAGATAGGGATCCAAGCCCGCCAACACACAAGCCGAAAACATCCGAGCCAACAGCACCCCATAACCCCAGCTCAACAGAGCATTCACCGGATCCATTGGGGGCTGGCGACTGCGGCCCTGGTAGTTCCAGCGGGAGGGCAGACAATAGCGCAGCCCCTGAAAGTAGAGCCGACCACAGATCCCCTCGATCCCCATCAGCTGCTCTGTGGTCAGAGCTGGGCCAGTTCTGGGTAATTGACTGACCAATTGACTGGCATGGGCACTCATGGCATCCACCGCTTCGGACAGCTCAGTAATGTGGCCACGGGTGGCTCGGTTCTGCCGTTGCAAGATCACCCGCTGGTTTTGGACTTTACCCAACACCACCTGAATCGCAATGGCCTGACCCACTGGGGATCCAAGGCGTTGGTACTGAGCCATGCGAATGGCAGGATTGGTGGCAAACTGCCCTTGGATCCGCCCCCGAAAGCCGCCATCCTGCCGCATAAACAGCGTCTCGATGCCGCGATCCATCAAGGTCTCAAGCACCGCATGGGTGAGCTGTACCCCTGGCAAAATCACCACCAAGTCCAGCTCACTCATACGACAGGAGCGAGACTGTCCCTGTCTCTGAATAATGAGGGTTTGATTCTGGATCCGCACCAGCGTCCCAGGTTCAGTCAAATACAGCGTTGTCATTGGAAGAGGGGCCTTCAAACGCGAACCACAATGGTGTTGCTTGAATTCCCACTCTTTGGGCTGAGTTCAATCTTCAAATCCTGTTTTCAGCATACCCTTCATCTCAGGATCCCTCTGCTATGTCTCGATCTTTACGTCCCCTTGACCGCGCCCGCATCATTTTGATTGCGGTAGTCAATGCTGGTTTAACCTGGACGATCTTGATCATTGCTCCACTGGGCTTATTTGCCGTGCTCACCTGCACCTTTTTGGTGTTTCTGAGCAGCTTGATCGCCCCGGAAGTGGTGGAACGAATCCTGCTGCCACTCCTGTTTGGCTCCAAACCAGATGGGCTTGGATCCCCCCCTTCCATCGGTGGTTTGCAGCCTCCTGTTTCTCCACCCATAGACCCCATTAACCCGGACTGGCCTTCTTCCCAATTGCCCAGCCCCTCAGAGGGATCCCAATTTCCGAAGGATCTGGGAAATCAGCAATTGCCCCCCTCTTGATCCCTGACGATTACAAAAACCATTCATCGGGCTGGGTGGGAAGTTGAGGCGCTTCTGGGGCCTGAGACGAACCCACCAATTCGGTCAGGGCATCCTGAATGAACCGGATCCAAGTGGTTTCGATGGTCTGTTCAAAGTCGGGACGGCTGATGGGGCGAAACCCGTGGGCAAATAGAGAGGCATTGCGAATTTGTAGGCTGTTTTTGATTAGGCTTTCGCGGGACTGAAAGAGTTGACCTAGAGGATCCCCTTCAAATTGAGTTAGGAGCTGATAGCTACGGAGAAGGGGTAGCTCAATCTTGCCATTAGGGCTGCGATGGGGTTCATATTGGGGGCGAAGAGTTTCGGGAAGTAGAGCGATATCCACATCACCGGTTTTGATCCCGTATCTTTGATTGAGCCTCACCTGGGCTAGTAGCTCCAGAGCACGATAGGCGCGTCCTACAGCATCGTCATAGCGTTGCTGATGGGCACGCCGCTGGGCATTGAGGAGCAAATCTTGAACAATTTCATACCCATGCCCTTTAGACCCTTCGGCACTCTCAAAGGTGCTATCCAAAAGCCCTCGGCTGTTTATCACCCGCTTGAGGAATCGCCCTAAGGAACTGACCAAACCGATCTTCATCCAAGGTCGCAGAGCTTCCCAAGCCTCTAGATGGTCGAACCGATCCCAAGCATCAAAGGCTGAGCACAAGTCAAAAATCTGCCGGATTTTGTTCCGCATCTCCGGGGATCCATCCTGGCTAACTCTCAGTTGGCGGAGCTTCTGGAGGGCAGCAGTATAGTTATAGTCAGCGACCACTGCTGGGATATCTTGCTCCATTACCCGCTGCATCACCACTGGCGCAACACTGGCTTGTTCGGTCATCTCCCCTCGATTGACCCGATCAATCTCGCCGATCCCCAGTGGTCAGCATGAGCTTGGCCCCAAAGTCTAGTG
>JAAUUM010000062.1 GCA_012031565.1 Synechococcaceae cyanobacterium SM2_3_2 | reverse complement strand
GCACCCCCATCCGCCCCAACCCAAAGCCCAGAGCACGATGGCGCTCACCAGACCTACCATTGCCCGCACCAGACCCGTTGTCCATCTGCCCATGATCATGTCTTTTGTCCAAAACGGTGGTCACCACTATGAGGGATGATAAAGGCCGACCTCAAGTTGCCAAAACTGGCCTGAGGATCCCCTCCAATCATGCTCTGGATAGCCTAACGCTCCCGTCTTTTCTCCTCTATGCCCTCAGCCGCCAATTTTGCCAACCCCTCTCAACCACTGCCCGCCGCCGCAGGGGTATCAACGGTGGCTTATCTGGGGCCATCGGGCACTTATGCCGAAGCCGCCGCCCAAGACTTTTGTGCCCAAGCCCAGATTGAAACGGGATCCCTGCGCCCCTATCCCACCATTGCCGCCACCGTCGAAGCGGTTGCCAATGGCTCGGTCGAGTGGGGGGTGGTGCCGGTGGAGAACTCAATTGAGGGCGGGGTGGCCATGACCCTCGATAGCCTCTGGCGACTGGGTACGCTACAAATCCATCAGGCTATTGTTTTACCGATTCGGCATTGTTTGATTGGCACCGCTGCCGAGTGGGATCCCCAGCAGATCACCGAGGTACTCTCCCATCCCCAAGCCTTGGGGCAGTGCCAAACCTGGCTGCGAACCCATCTGCCTCAGGCGATCCCGGTCAGCACCTCCTCGACGGCGGGGGCACTGGAACAACTGATCGACCAGCCCCATCGGGTGGCCATCGCCTCTCGGCGGGCAGCTCAGCTCTACCAATTGCCCATCTTGGCGGCCCCCATCAACGACCATCCCGACAACAGCACCCGCTTTTGGGCCATTAGCCAAACCCCTTCCCCGACGGGATCCCATACCTCACTGGCCTTTAGCCTGCCGGATAATGTGCCGGGAGCATTGCTGCGTCCTCTACAAATTTTGGCGACAGAGGGGCTAAATATGTCACGAATCGAGTCTCGCCCCACCAAGAAGTCGGCTGGCACCTACGTGTTTTTTATCGATATCGAGCATCCCCATCTGCCCCACCTGCCCCCGGATGTGCTACAAGCACTGGGATCCATTGCCGACAAACTTCAACTCTTGGGCAGCTACGATGTCCTTCCCCAAAGCGAGGAGATCTGAAGGGGGTGACGGTGCGGAGGTTAAAGGGGAATCACTTGCTTCAAGACAAGAGATGACAGACATTATCCAAACGTGTTTAACCGTGTGTTCACGTTGCTGATATTGCCCACATATTTAGAATGGATGAGGATCCAGAATCAACTCCCATGAGCCGATGGGTTAACCTGCTCTCCCTTTTGCCCAGTACCAGCCTCAGCCTGCTGGTGATCAGTATCGCCTTCCTCAGGTTCTACGATGCCACCGACTTCAACATCCTCGGACAACTCACCCATCCCCGCCTCTGGAGCAACCGACTCACTGTGGCAGCCCTCTTGGTGGCAGTGGTTAATCTCGGCGTTGAGTGGAACCGTCGAAACCGAGAAGGAGATCGCTTGGCTCAAGCAAAGGCAGATCGAGAGGCAGCAGAGAGACGAAGAACGGAAGAAGAACGACGAAGAGCAGAGGATCAAGCACGAGCAGAGGATGACCGAATTGAGGCAGCAAACCGCAGAGCTGCAGACAAAGAACGCGAGGCTCGCAGAGTTAGAGTTGAAACTGAGAGAGATATTGGACTCTTGAGCTTTTAGTGGATCCCTCGGAGCGCAATCGCACCAAATTATTTCAGGTCATCAACCTTCTGGCCGAGTATCAAGATAGCTTCTAGTCTTGGTCATGCTTAGGGAAAACCACAGGGATCCTATTTGTTTTTGTATCATGTGTCCTTGTATCAGAGTTTCAGAGTATCAGAGGAGATTGTCATACCCATTTCCTGATGCCACCCACAAGCCGCCCCAACGGGATCCCAGTAGCGTTAAGTTCTACCGGATGACTCCAATGCCAACCCAGATCGGGGATATCCTGAAACCAAAAGGTAACGGCTGAGGATTGGCGCTTTGGATAGTTATGAATTTGATGTGGTCATCATTGGTGGCGGGCCAGCGGGATGCTCCTGCGCCCTCTACACCGCCCGAGCTGATCTCAAAACCGTCATCTTGGACAAAAACCCCGCAGTGGGAGCCTTGGCCATCACCCACAAGATCGCCAATTATCCCGGTGTGGCCGGAGACACCAGCGGAGAAGACCTGTTGGCGGTGATGCGAGACCAAGCGGTAGAATTTGGGGCCAGCTACCGGCGGGCTCAGGTCTACAGCATTGACATTGGTGGTGCCACCAAAAAAGTCTATACCCCAGATGGTGTTTTTGAGGGACGGGCTTTGGTCTTAGCCACGGGAGCTATGGGCCGTACCTCCTCAATTTCGGGTGAGAACGAATATTTGGGTCGAGGGGTGAGCTACTGTGCCACCTGTGACGGCGCCTTTTACCGCAATCAAGAGGTGGCCGTCGTGGGACTTAACCCAGAAGCGGTGGAAGAAGCTCACTTTTTGACCAAGTTTGCCTCCACTGTCCACTGGTTGACCAACAAAGACCCTCAGCCCGAGGATCCCCATATTCAGGAATTGCTGGAGCTGCCCAGTGTCAAACATTGGAACCGCACCCGTCTCCTGTCCATTCATGGGGATGATGCCGGGGTCAGCCATGTCTCCGTCAAAAAACGGGGGGAACCAGACCCGCTCGATCTCTCGGTGACTGGGGTTTTTGTCTACCAAAGTGGATCCAAGCCCATCACGGATTTTATTGGCGATCAGGTGGCACTCAACCCCGATGGTGGGGTAAGGGTGGACGAGATGATGAACACCAGCGTCCCAGGAGTCTGGGCGATCGGCGATATCCGCAACACCCCTTTTAAGCAGGCGGTGGTGGCGGCAGGAGATGGCTGTGTGGCCGCTATGTCCATCGATCGCTACCTCAACAGTCGCAAGGCCATCAAGCCCGATTGGGCCCATGTCTAGCTGAGCCATTCATTCTGAACCATTCATCTGCTAGCAAACTATTCAGGTTAAGGAGCTGGATTCAACTCTTAACCTCTAGATGGTATCGCCCAGCACCTCGATTCAGTCATAGTAGAAAATCTAGTGGCCCCTGATCTGAGATCCGCCCAACGGGATCCCTCCCCACCCAAGGGGATGATGCTGGTGGGTTTTTCAGCCTCAAGGCCATAGAACTCCAACCCTAGGATCCTTGACGGTCATGGCAACTAGTCATGGCATGTTGGTATGGCATCGGCACTAGGGCTAGATCCGTGAGCCAAGGTGATGCCATGCGACAAGCCGAGTTAGCCCTTCAGATCAAACGCCTTCAGCAGGATGTCCTGCGGATGGGGGCGTTGACTGAGTCGTCTGTGGTGTTGGCGCATCAGGCTTTATTTGAACAAAATCTGGCAGCAGTGGACTTGGTTTTTCTCCAGGACAAGCAGATCGACCGTTATTATCGCCAAATTGAGCAAGATTGTATCAGTACCATCGCCCTGCGTTCTCCGGTGGCTCGTGATCTCCGGTTGATCAGCACCTTGATGCAGCTGATCCGCGATCTAGAACGTATTGGGGACTATGCCAAAGATTTGGCCGAGGTGGCCCTGCGAATGGTGATGTATCCCACCCCGCCAGAGCTAAAACGGATCCAGGTGATGATGCAGCGCTGCCAGTTGATGTTGAGTCATTGTCTCGTAGCCCTGACCGAATTGGATGCCGATATGGGCTTACGGATCAAAAGAGAAGATGATGCCGTAGATAATGATTACACCAGCCTCTATGACACACTCGCTCAACGATCTGATCTGAGTGGCCCCATAGAGCCGGTATTGTTGATGTTATTGATGATTCGCTACCTAGAACGCCTCGCCGATCACACCACCAATATTGGTCAGCGGGTGGCCTACGTTGTCACGGGTCAACGTCTTTAATCTCAGGGGTCTTTAATCTCAGGGGTCTTTAATCTCAGGGATCTTTAGTCTCAGGGTATATGTCAAGAGTCGGTTTTCAACGCTGGATTCAAAGCTTCTCATCTAGTCTGATAATCTAGTCAGATAATATGATCTCATGATCTGTACTGAGCGAGATGGTTTGTGATTGATTGAGCCTCCTGCTCAAGAATCCTCAAAAGATCGCAAGACCCATCAAAACCCGTTCAAGATCAACGCTGGTAAGGCTGGGGGTGGATGACGGTTGGCCCATTCCCAGAGATAATTTACCCCGTGTCATCTATCGACTCAGTGTGACTCAGTGTGACTCAGTGTCAGCCCCACTTGCCCCCTACTCACTTTTCCTCACATCCCAATGGATTTTTCTGTTCCTCAACTTTTCAGCCATCTTTTTGCCGCTGCGCCTGAGCCCATGCCCCTTGATCAATTGCGGGCCGAGCTGGAGATTACCTCCCCTGAACAACAAGCCGAGCTGGATCTGGCGCTAGAAGCTCTGCAAAAAATGGAGTTTATCGACATCAGTGAAGATCAGATCACCTGTCGCCAAAATCAAGAACTGGTGGTGGGACGGCTGCGCTGCTCCAGCAAGGGCTTTTGCTTTGCCATTCGAGATGAGCCGGGGGTGGAGGATATCTATATCCATGGATCCAATTTGCATGGGGCCTGGAATGGGGATCAGGTATTGGCCAAAGTCACCAAGGATGGCAGTCGTCGCCGTAGTCCTGAGGGGGAGGTGGCTGCTGTGATCGAGCGGGCCAATCCAACGTTTGTGGGATCCCTGAAGCAAACGGAGGCAGGGTTCAAGATTTTGCCCCTCGACGACCGGCTGTTATTTGAGCTGAAGCTGGACTCAGAGGCGGGTGCTGACTCCAATGGGATCCCTGCCCTGCAAGAGGGCCGCTTTGCCTATGTGGAGGTGCTGCGCTATCCACTGGCCGATCAGCTCCCCATCGGTCGGATCCGCAAGATCTTGGGCAGCAATCCCGAAACCTCGATGGATATTGATCTGGTCTGCTGCCGCCATGATCTGCCCCAAACGTTTCCGGCAGCGGTACTTGAAGCGGCGGGATCCCTGAGCAGCAAGATCAGCAAAAGTGAGATCGCTCGTCGCCAAGATTTTCGGGATTGGTTGACGGTGACCCTGGATCCCAAACCCCTGCAAGACAATCGCTATCCGACGCTGGCTCTGTCGCTGGGCATGACCGATGATGACGGCTGGCAATTGGGGGTACACATCGCCGATGCGGCCTACT
Organism: Synechococcaceae cyanobacterium SM2_3_2; assembly: GCA_012031565.1. GTDB lineage: Bacteria > Cyanobacteriota > Cyanobacteriia > Thermostichales > Thermostichaceae > JAAUUM01. The sequence goes on along the minus strand of JAAUUM010000062.1, from coordinate 13,132 downwards.
GGATCCCAGAGCAAGGGCCCATTGAGCAAGAAGCTCTGGCCCGAGCCACCGCAGTCTTTTTAGATACCGCCACCCTGCCGATGCTGCCCCCAGAGGTGCAGGCGCTGGTGGGCTTCAGACCCCAAAAAGAAACCCTCACCCAGTCGGTGTTGCTGGAATTGACCGCCGATGGTAGTTTGATCTCCGCCGAGATTCATCCCGGCATCATCACCCCCCGGGCCCATCTCAGCTACGACACCGTGCAAGCCCTCCTGGCCGATCCGGCGGGGCCGATCAATACCGATGATCTGTCTGGATTGAGTGGCCCCAATCTGCCGGATCTGGTCGGTCTGTTGCGCGGCCTAGACCAAGTGGCCCAGATCGTGGCCCAGCAACGACGGACTCAGGGAGGGCTGGATCTGCCCCTGCCTCCCCTCCATCCCACTCACGTGCTGGGGGAGAGCCGAGAAGGGATCCTGTTGCTCAGTCCCACCCAAGCGGCTCAACGGATGATGGCAGAGTTTACTGTCTTGACCCAGCGGGCGGTGGCTACGCATCTGCAACAGTTGGATGTCCCGGCCCTCTATCGGGTGCAGGCTGCCCCAGCGGTGGAGTCGATGCAGAGCTTTTTGCGCTTGGCCACTAATCTGGGGCTGATCTCAGATGCCAGCAACCTGGAGTCCATCACCCCTGACCTGTGGCGGCAGTTTGTCCAGTTGATTCAGGCTCCTGAACGGGCGGAGGCTCAGTTTGCACTGGTGGCCCAACTGGTGGCCTGTTTACCGGCTCCCACCGATCAGATGGATCCAGCGTCCAGTCATTTTGGCCTGGGGCTGCCGATGCCCTACTGCCACATCACAGACCCGTTGCGGGATGCGACCGCCTTGCTCAATCAGCGGGCTTTGCACCTGATCTTTGTCAAAGGTCGAGATCGCCGCTCCTCTCGGGTCAAACAGGGGGTCGATTTGCACAGTAGTAGCTGTCATGGCCAGATCAACTGGAAAGTGTTGCCGCCTAAACATCAGGAGGCTTGGATCGAAATGCTGGAGGCGGTGGAGGAACCCCTCAATCAGCAGTTGCAAACGGTCGATCAAGCGGAGCGAGAGCTGGCGGGCCTGAAAAAATCCCAGTTTATGCAGGAACATCTCGGGGAAACCCTATGGGGTCTGATCACGGGGGTACAGAACTACGGCTTCTTCGTCTCGGTTGATCCGGTACAGGCGGAAGGACTGGTTCACGTCAGCTCCCTCAAGACGGACTGGTACGAATATCGAGGTCGCCAGCAAGCCTTGGTGGGGCGCAAGAATCGCCGCCAATTCCGCCTTGGGGATCGGGTGCAAGTCCGCATCAAGAGCGTGGATTACTATCGCCGTCAAATCGATCTGGAGGTGATCAGCGAAGGGATCCTGGTGCAGGAGGAAGAGGGGGGCGAGGATCCCGACAATAGCAACCAATAACTAGCAGCAACAACTAGTGAACCAGATCACTGGGAGCGATGGCCAGCACCAGCCTCGTCACAGGATAGCCCTCTTCACTGAGATAGAAGTCAAGTTGTCCCCCCATCGCCCCAATTACCCGCTGACAGAGGCTGAGTTCTAGTCCAGGGCTGGTGTTGAGAAGTTGGGGAACCAAGGGATCCAAGCTGGTAAGCTCGGCCAACGGATCCTGCTGGAGAGCGGCCAACAAAGGCTCTGGCAGGGATCCCGTATCTTGCAGAATCAGGTCAGCATAGCCCTCCTGCTGATCCACCCACAGATCTAGGCGGGAGTCCATCGGGCTGCGGGCAGTGGCCACCAACATCACCTCATAGAGCACCATCTCGATCCGACCGGGATCCCCAGACAGAGCAAATTTGGTCTCCCCATGCACCTGCGGCCAGAGCTTGCGTTTTTGGATGATGGGATCCAAACGCCGGAGGGTGCGCCGGAGCAGGGTGGCCACCGGCAACGTCCCCAACTCCGGTTGAGGTGTCCATAGTTCCGAACGCAGCAAGGATTGGGTAGAAGTGCCGGTCTCCTTGAGGGTACGGGCGATCTCCACCACTTTTTGCCAGCGGGTGGACTCAGTGCCCGGTATTTCAGGGATCTGGCCCAGGCGGCGCAGCTGATCCATCAAGTTGGTTTGCAAATCTCCCAGCCGCCGATGCTTATACCAGTTCAACTCTTGCAGGTCGGCCAGTTTGCTCTGTAGTCCTTTTACCCACAGGATCCGCCGCAATGTCCAGCAGCAGGTTTGAGCCAATAAGATCAGGGTTTCCTGCTGCGAGGGATCCCATTCCGAGTCATCCGGCTTGGTCACAATCAAAATGCCCAGAGGCGGGATCCCTTCCCCCAAATAGCCCAGTGGCGTGGCCAATAGACGGGTCATGGGGGATCCTGCGTTGGTCAACCAAGCGCGCGTGGTGGCCACCAAGTCAGACTCTTTGAGATTGAGCAATCCTGCCGCCGCTTGGACACATTGGACGATGAGGGGATCCCGACGGGCATCCACCTGTGTCACCCCGGTCAGTTTGGCCTGGGGATCCCGGCTGTGAAAGAATACAGTGCCCTCGCTGCTTCCCGGATCCCATTGCACGATCACCGCCAAAGGGACTTCTAGGGCATGGGTCGCCGCTGCGAGAGTAGCCATAATCACCTCTGGCCCCGATTGCAAAGATTGCAACGGCAACAGCGCCGCCATGGATCCCTGCCAGAGTTTTTCTTGGAGATGAGCCGTTCGCTCCAGGCGAGCCATCTTCATCACCACCCCCAACTGTTGGCCAAGGCCCGCACCAAGCGGCGCTCCTGACGTGTCCAAGCCCGCACCTGCTGATGCACCACCAGCACCAACCCCTCCACGGGGGGCCTCGTCGCCTCATCGCTATGGGCCAGCATCAAAGACCGGATCCCCAACTGTTCTAGCTCTCGCTGCCAACACAGCAGCCGTAAATCCTGCTGATAGTTCTCCGCCACCAGGGCGTCATCTCGACTCAAATCTTCCCAATCCTGATGGGTTAAGGCTCGAAAAGTTGCGGGAAAAGCGGTCTTGCTGACCTGCCACTGTTCCAGATAAACCGAAAACCCCTCCGGCTCACTTAGAAGGATGGCGATGCCCGCGATCTGCATCTGCTCCGCAACAGTACGCAAATGGAGGCTGATTCGTTGCTTTAGGTCGGAGGCATTGTGGAGAGAATCCGCCAGGTCTTGCACCAAAGACTGTTTGGTTTGAATCTGATTGATCTTGTCAGCAATCGTGGCGATCGGCACCCCAAACCCCAACAACGTCGCCGCCGAGCCGATCATCTGTCGGTCGATATCCTCCCATAACCGCGCCGCATCGGAGATCGCCCAGACCATGCCCTGGAGTTCCCCCTCCACCAACAGGGGAGCTGCTAATAGAGCCTGAGCCTTGAGCTGCTGCATCAACTTGGGAGGCACTTCTGAGCGGGTGGTGCCCAACGCCTCTGTGGAGGAGACGATCTGACCATCCTGGAACAGAGCATACATATCCCCCAACTCCCGTACCCCCCACATCTGCTGGGTGGCGGGCTTGGATCCCGATTTATTGGTAAGACTGGTCTTGCTGACGAGATCGTCAGTCGGGGATCCCCACAGGACAAACCGGCTCTCTTGGGGTTCAAACAAGTACACCTGGATCCGGCGTAGGTTCAAGAATTCCTGCAACGATTGGGTGGCGATCTCAATGCGTTCCGTCAGACTGGAGGCATCCCGCATCATCTGCAACATTTGCAGCAGCGGCCCCTCCAGATGTCGCTCTGTCTGCTCTTTCCACTTGTTTTCCATCTGCTGGAGCGAGGCGGCCAAATGCTCCAACAGGATGCCGATCAACGCCTTCTCTTCATCGGTGATGGTCACCCCCCAGACCTGGGATCCCAACATCAAAACCCCAATACAGCGCCGCTCATAGCGAATCGGATAGATGATACAGCCCTGGATCCCGCCCATCGGCTGAGCCTGTTTTTGCCAGATGCCCATGCGGGTCTCTTGGGACATATCCGGCAGGCTAACGGGACGTTGCTCGATCACCACTTGCTCCAGGATCCCGCCCGGTTGCAAAGAGATGACACTATTCAAAAAACTGCTATCTTCCAGCAGCGTGACGCCCCCTTGGCCCACGATCTGATGGGTGTTGTAGTCATAGATGCCCAACCAGATCAGGGGAGCCACAAAGACGTGCCCCACAAACTGCAATGACAGCTCAATCAACGTCTTGGGATCCTCTTGTTCCCGCATCCGTTGCAAGGTCTGTTGCAGAGCCTCCAGGGGCTGATCCGACAGCGACTGAGGGGTCGTCGATTGAGTTGGGGCAGTGTCAACCATGGCCAATCTTCAGGGGTGGACAGGGGGATCCTAGCGTTTGACTCGTAGGGCGTCTAACTTATGGGGCATTTGACTCTCAGGTGACTCTCAGGTGACTCTCAGGGATTAACTCAGGCTTAGGCTGGGCCTGATGACGGGAATCCCGGGATCCTTACCAGGATTCTTGGCCGCACCCGGTAGGGCAGGCAACCCCTCACCCCTCAACGGGCAATGTCTTGAGCATACCCACCCGTCCCAGCATTGGGTCGTCAGACCTTAAACATCCCCATCAAGACCGGACGCTAAGTCTCAAAGAATTCAAAGTGGGGTGTTTCAAGATCCTTTCAGTACCGTGCATGAACCGTGCATTATTGAACCCCGTGCATGAATTGATCTCTCCCATCATGCTCCAGATCGTCTGGTGTGGCATCTCTTCAGCCATTTTGTTCCACTTCGGCCAATAACTGATTGGACACATCCAAAAACAAGTCTCGATTTAAGTAAGAAATAGTGCCCACCCATGCCCCCAACTTAACCACATAAAACTCAGACAAGCTGGGGCGGCGTTGTAGATCTCGGGAGTAGGCTTTGACTAGGCCGATCACCGACTGCCGTTTGACGATCGATCCATAGCGAGGATCGTCTTTGGCTCGCAATTTGTAAGTCACCCCTGTTTCGTCCCCCACCTCCATCTCAAACTGCCGTTCCCGGACTTCTTCGATGTAGATCTCGCCATACTCATCTACTTTTTCCAATTCTTCGATCAACACTGTTAGCCGCCGCACTTTCAGTATCTTGCCAAAGAAGATGCCGGTGTAAGGAATCTCTCGAAAGGCGATATTGCGGCGAGAAATCACATAGAGGGGCCCCCACAAAAAGGGATAAAGCAGGGTCAGAAATCCCCCCAACAGCAAGAGCAAACTGAAGAAGCCATCGTCGGGGAAAAAATTGGAGACTAGCAGCAATCCCACCCCCACCAAGACAACGGTGATGATCCGTCCAGTGGTTTTGCGGGCATCGTTCCAGTAGGCCGAGTATTGCACCCCAGTGGGCACAATGGGGATCAAGGATTCCGCTTCGTCGGGGGTCAGTTCTAGCAGCATGGATCAAAGGAGCCGGGATTAGAGCAACCGGGACTGAAAGAGGTGAACATTGAATCAACATCTGAATCAACATCTGAAACAACAACTGAATCAACAGCTCTCGTCAGACTTGAGAACTTTCCCTATCCTAGGGGTTTCTGCCCTCTTTTCTGGATTCAGTCCCGCCATGAGTATTCCCCATGTGATGGCTCCGCGCCTGCTTCTCTTCATCTGTGCTGCTCGGGTTCTCTATCGCTCCAGTCAAGCTCTGTTAGAGGCGGGATCCTTGGAAGCGGACTTGCCGGTGGCCATTGAAGAGGCCCGCCAGCAGGCTGAAATCAAGTGGGCTAGCGGAGCTGCGGATCCCTCGGTGTCAGTGGCAGAAGAAAGGATCTTGATGGATAGCCTGTTGCTGACGCCGCCGTCCGAGGTCTTGGGGCTGATCCAAGACTGGATCGATGATGGCACGGGGCCAGATCTGGAGGTTTTTTTGACCCAAGCGGATCCCAGCCAAACCGGGATCCTGCGGTTGCCCAAGCTGGTGGTGTGCCCAGAAGCCCTCAAACAGGTCATAGAACGGATACCCTTTGAGTCAGAGGACTTAGCCCCCCTCCAAGCCAATTGGCAGCAGATGGAGGCTCGTCTCAGCACCGTGGCCGCCCAACAGCAGATGGATCCCCGGCCCCTGCGGGCAAAAGTTGCAGCAGCCCTAGCCCAACTCAGCCCAGAGGCATTGCTGCTGTTGGTGCAGGACTATGGCTTGGAGGAGTCGATGCAACCGGAGCCGGATCCCCAGCCCCAGCAGAACACCCTCAATGTGGTGGGGCCATTGCTCTTTTTGGAGATCGCTGATCACCTCCTGGGATCCGCAACCCTGACCCCGGATCAGCAGCTGGATTTGCAAACCAACCGAGGCAAAGCAGAAGCCAAACTGCGGGCGATGCAGAAGTTGGGCCGGATTGAGGATCCCCAGACTCAAAAAAACCAGATTCAGACCTGGATCCAACAGTTTTCAACGGAACAATTGTTGCAGATGCTCGATCGTCTCTTTGAGATTGATGCAGAGATTGACCCAGCCGAGACCACTTAATTTTTGCCTAAAGTCCCACTCGGTCAGCATTCCACATCATTCACCGGTATTGTCTAGGCCACTACTGTCTTGCAGTGTCAGAGGGCAAAAACAACCGGGATCCCCTGCCTTAAAACTCAACTCAGCGGGGAAAATGCACCACGATGATGGAAACCGCAGGGTGAGCGCGGGCAATGGTTTCCGGCTCTTTCCCCAGCGTAGATTGGCCAAACTTTTCTGCTCCAGTGCCAGGAATCAGCACCAGCAGGTCATTGGGTCGCAGGCTTTCATTGACGGTGTCCACCAGATCTCCGGCTCCATCTTGAATGGGGATCTCCACTTCCTCCAGGTGTAACCGAGGCAAGGTGGACTCTGCCTTGGTCTGCACCAGCAAGAGCAGGGGATCCGCCTTCAGTTCTCCCGCCAACAGCTGTGCTAGCAACACCGTCTCCCCCAGGATGGCTGGATCCGTCTCCAGGGCTTCCACCGCCACCACCACACGGGTCACATTTTGGATGGGTTGGCTCAGACGTGAGATCAAGATCGGCACCCTGGCCTGTCGAATCACCGTATCGGTAACGGAGCCAAAAAAGTTCTCCCGATAGCTGGAAAACCCCTTCCAACCCAAGATCACCAAGCTGACCTGCTGCTCAGTGGCCGCCCGCAGGATCCCTTTCTCGATCGACTCCGCCACTCGGGGGATGGTCTGCACTGGGCTGACTGCTGCATGGGCCACATTGGCCGCCACCGCCAGCAACTCCTGCTGCCGAATCTGATCCCCTTCAGCAATAGGGCCATTGCGATCTGACAACACATGCAGGGGCAAGAGAAGGCCATTGCTGGATTTGGTCAGCAACAGAGCCAACCGCAGCAGATTATCCTCTGTATCGGGGTTGGCCACCGGCACCAATACCCGCTCCCCCCAGGAGGTTTTGGTGGGTGCGGGGGAGGAGGTTTTGGCAACGCCCATATCCACCTGTTTTCCCCACCGAGAGGTGATCCAGGGGGAGAGCACGCAGGTGAACAGGATCATTGCGATGGTGCCATTCACCGTCAGCTCATCCACCAGCCCCACATCAAAGCCCACCGTAATCGCCGCCAATGTTGCAGCCGCCTGGGCCACCGATAGCCCAAACATGACCATCATGCTGGATTGCCGCCAGCCAAACCAACGGGCGGATCCCCATGCGGCCATAAATTTGCTGCTGACCTCCGCCACGATCATCACAGCAGCCACCAATAACGACCGAGCATCCCCAAACAGGATGCCTGGATCGATCAGCATTCCCACCGAGATCAAGAAGAAGGGGATAAACAGGTTATTGCCGATAAATTGCAGCCGATTCATCAGGGGACTGAGCTGGGGAATGATTGGGGTGATAGCAGTTCCCGCCAAAAAAGCCCCCACCACCGGCTCGATCCCCGCTAAGTTGGCCCCATAGGCAACCACAAACAAGGTAGCCATGACGAAGGTGAATTCCGCCCCCTCATCGTGGCCAAATTGCCGAAAAAACCATTGGCCCAGTCTGGGCACTCCCACCAACGTCGCCACGGTAAACACGATGATGGAGGGGATCAAGCGCAGCCAAAAAATCAACGTCAGATCCCCCTGATGGGCACGCACCACCACCACCAACACCAGCAGGGCAATGATATTGGTGATCAGAGTGGCACCCAATGTGGCCGTCACCGCCTGGAGCCGCACGATCCCCAACTTGGTGGCGATGGGCAGAGCGATCAGGGTGTGAGAGGCAAAACAGGATGCCACCAACACCGCAGGCAAAAACTCGTAGTCCAAAGCCATCATGGCCCCGGTACCGATCAGCATGGGCAGGGCAAAGGTGAGCCCCCCAAATACTGAGGCTTTGTCAGCATTCAGTTTTAAGTCCTCAATACTGGTTTCTAGCCCTGCCAAAAACATCAGAAATAGCAGCCCCACCGTGCCCAGCAGGACGATGGTGTCATCTCGCTCCAGCATCCCCAGCCCATAGGGGCCAACCACTAAGCCTGCCAAGATCAGGCCGATGATCCCTGGCATATTGAATCGCTCAAAGATCAACGGGATCACCAGCATGATCGCCATGATGATGAGAAAGATCAGCACGGGATCCGTAATGGGGCCGATCACAGTCCCCAGCGTTGCATGGTTGAGATCTAGAAGCATCGCTGTCATCGGCTCTCCAATTCGGTAGGGATCCCTGAAAGCAAGATCGGGTTCAATAGGGATCCTTTGGGGATCCAGGGGCTGATAGTGACTAGAGTAACGGGGCAATAGGCTGACCCACCTCAACTCACAAAACCTCAACATTGTAGGCAAAAACTCACCTGATTAGAATCTTGTCTGCCCTGGCCCGCTCTCTGCATAGCTTTGAGGAGTATAGGTTTGAGGAAAAGTTCTTTTCAGCAATTGGGGGAAGACTATACCCTAGAGAAGTTCGCCTCAGCTGGGCTCTGGGATCCGATTCATGTTTGTCTTTTTTTCTTTCTTGCTTTTGATTGGGTTGGTTATCGCCGCCGTTGTGGTGCCCCGCTATTATCTGGGTCTCAATGACCAGACGGCCCGACGGCAGCGGGAGGAGGAGCAATTTCGCCGGATTCTGGAAATGGAAAAGTTACGCATGAACGACCCCAAGGGATCCTCTGGGTCAAACGACAGATCCTCCCCCCGGCCTCCCCATGCTCGCTAGGCTCTCGGTCGCCGGATCAGGCGCGACGAAAGACCACTGACAGATTGTTGGCGGGCATCTCCACCACGCTAGAGAGATGCAGTTGATGGGCTGCCGCCGCTGCCACCACATCTTCGAGATGGCGCACCCCCCACTCGGGATCCTGAGCTTGGAGGCTGGCATCAAAAGCCGCATTGCTGGGGGCGGTGTGGGATCCCTGGCGTTGAAAGGGGCCATAGAGATAAAGCATGCCACCTGTCGGCAAAACCCGTTCGGCTCCAGCCAATAGCCCTAACCCCGCTGCCCAGGGGGCAATATGAATCATGTTGATGGCGACGATGGCGGTGATATCTGCCAGGTTCTCTTCTGATTGAACAGACAATTCAACTGGCCAGACGGGATCCCGGACATCCAGGGTGAGGGGGGCAGATAGTCCTTGAGGTCGGACTTGCTCCCGCCAAGCGGCAATGCTGGCGCAGGCGATGGGGCTAACATCCGTGGGCAACCACCGTCGGGGCTGGAGACGCGGAGCAAAGTAGACGCCATGCTCCCCTGTGCCACTGGCGATCTCTAGCACAGTGCCCGTGGGGGGCAACAGCGATTGCAACACCTTGAGAATGGGATCCCGATTCCGTTCGGTGGCAGGGGCATGTTGGCGGGCATCGTGGGGAGACTGTGTCACCAGGGTGAGCCGTGCAGGGGGTAGTGATGGGATCTTAGGTCAGCTCGGGGGGCAAGTCTACCTGTTCAGCCATCGGATCCTGTCATCAGATTCTGTCACTGGAGATTCTGTCACTGGTCAGTCCTTAGGGATCCCGACGACCTGATCTGCCTCCGGTTCGTCTGTCCTCAACAGCCATCGCTCGCGCCCAAAGCCGACGATCCCCTGTGGAAAGACCACCACCAACAGCACCACAAAGCTGCCCACCAGTAATCGCCAATAGTCGGTGACGATGCTCAACCAAACTTGAAGGCTTTTGTAGGTCAAGGCTCCCACCAGTGGCCCACTCAATGTTTTCACCCCTCCCAACAGCACCACCAAGAGGCCATCAATCGACAACGACAACGACAACACATCATCCGGAAAGACGCTGCCCTTAAAAAAGGCATACAATCCCCCCGCTAATCCAGCCAACAGGCCCGCCACCGTAAACCCCAGCCATTGCTGTCGCCGCACCGGGATCCCAATTGATTCAGCCCGCAAGCCCGAATCCCGGCTAGCCCGCAGCCCATAGCCAAAAGGGGTATGTACCGTCCGCCGCAATAGGGCAATCCCAGCCGCACAGATGTAGAGAACCAGCGTATAAAAGATGCCGGGATCCCGCGCCCAATCCGCAGGCCAGATGCCCAATAACCCGTTATCGCCGCCCGTGACGCCGTACCACTGAAAGGCGACTGCATAACACAGCTGAGCAAAGGCCAACGTCAGCATGGCCAGATAGATCCCCGTCAACCGCACACAAAACCAGCCGAAGATCAACGCCCCCAAGCCCCCAGCCGCAGGAGCAATCAACAATCCCACTGCCATCGGGGCCGACAGATACCGCACCGCCAAGGCAGCTCCATAGGATCCCAGCCCAAAGTAGGCGGCATGACCAAAGGAGACCAAGCCCCCCGTCCCCCAGATGAAGTGAAGGCTGGATCCAAACAAGGCAATGATCAAAATCTCAGTTGTGACATAAATAACGAATCGATCCGCCCCAAACGGCAAAAGGCTGAGCAAGCCCAAGGCCAGAAGCCCCAGCCAGCCAAAACCCCGCCCCCCTTCCACCAATGGGATCCCGGTAGAGTCTGCCCCCGACCGCACCGGCTCCGTCGGTTGCCCCAACAGTCCCCAAGGGCGTACCACCAACACCACCGCCATCACCAAGAAGGTCAGCACCAGCGTGATCTGCGGAAAAATCACGATGCCAAAGGCGTGCAATTCGCCGATCAAGATAGCCGCCACATAGGATCCCAGCAAACTGCCCAAGCCCCCAATCACCACCACCACAAACACCTCTGTGATGATGGCCATATCCATCGTGTGGGTGATGGCCGTCCGTGGCAGCTGCAACGCCCCTCCCAATCCCGCCAAAAACGCCCCCAGCCCAAAGACGCTGGTGAACACCATCGCCTGATCGACCCCCAGCGCCGCCACCATCTGCCGATCCTGCGTGGCCGCCCGTACCCAAACGCCCCAGCGGGTGCGGTGCAAGACCAACCACAGGGATCCCAGCACCAATGGCCCCAGCCCAATCATCAACAACTCATAGCTGGGGAAAGCCCGTCCCAACAATGTCACCGCCTGCCGCAATCCCGGCGCTCGGGATCCCACCTTGTCCTCAGCCCCCCAGATCAGCAGCACCAAGTCCTCAAACACCAGCACCAAACCAAAGGTGGCCAGCAACTGAAACAATTCGGGAGCCTGATAGATGCGCCGCAACACCGTGGTCTCCATCAGCAAGCCGATCAGGGCGACACAGCCCGCCGCCAGCAGGATCCCGCCCCAAAAGCTGAGCCACGGGATCCCAAGCGGAGACAACCAACCCCCAAAGCTCCAGGCCAGATAGGCCCCCATCATATAAAGGGATCCATGGGCAAAGTTGACGGTACGGGTGACCCCAAAGCTAAGCGCCAAGCCGGAGGCCACCAAAAACAAGCTAGAGGCTCGCGCCAACCCATTCAGGGCTTGAATTAGCCAAAAATCCACACCCAATCATTCCCATCGCCAAGATCTCAGCCAGCTTAGCCCCAATCTCACGGGTGGAACTGAGTTACTGTGCCTCTACCCCCTAGAGAGGATATCTGGCCGCTGGCATGGGCGAAGCCCGAAGTTTTCCGGGTTTGCAGGGGGGAACGCCCTCAGGAGGATCTGGCTTGATGCTGGGCCTGCTGCCACCCCTGACCCAACAGGACACAAAGCACCAGCGCCCCCTGAATCACCCCCGCCAAAGAAGATTCCAGTTGTAACGAGAGGGGCAATTGCAGGCTACCGACATTGAGGGCGCTAAAGAAAAAAGCAACCGGGAGGATCCACAAGGGATTAAACCGCACCAGCATCACCACCAGCAGCGCCAAAAAGCCTAAATTACTGGAAATACTCGGGATCAGACGATGGAACACCGCCAGCACTTGCAGGGATCCCGCTAGCCCAGCAATGCCGCCACAGAGGCCAAAGGATGCCATCAGACGAGCAGTTGCCGGGATCCCGAGGATCCGAGCGGCCTGTAGATTTTTCCCCACCGCTTGCAATTGCAACCCAAACAAGGTCTGGCGAATTAACCATCCAGTCACGATCAAAATGCCCAGCGCCAAAATCACCGAGATCGGGCTGATCTGATTGACCATCGGCAGCCATAACGACCGATCCAGCATCTCAGTCCCACTCATGGAAGCCACCCCCGGACGACCCCAAGGGCCAAAGATTAGATAGAGCACCAACCCCTGCATGACAAAGTTCAGGCCCAAGCCCGCAAAAATTTCACTAATGCGGCCATAGATATAGAGCCCTCCGGCCAATCCGCCCCACAAGCCCCCCCCCGCCAGCCCACCCCCCAAGGCCAGCCCAATCACCATCGGTGCAGGTAGGATCCCATCCAATGCCCGCAGTACCATCATGCTGGCCACCGCCCCCGCCGTTATTTGTCCTTCAATACCCAAGTTGTAAAGCCCGGTTGTAAAGGTGTAGACCAGCCCACAGCTACACAGCACCAGGGGCATCCAGGTGGCAAAGACACGGCCCACTTGAGCTGGGGTACCAAAAGCTCCCATCCAAAAGCTTTGAGCCACTGGGAGTAAAGAAGATCCAGCCAACTCAATCACCCAGGTACACAGTAAGATGGCCACCACCAAGCTAAGCAGACGGTGATCGAGGAGAACCTTGTGAGCCAATTTAGTCATGGTTTTTATTTGTATCTGTTGCTACGGTCTTAACGAAAGACCTATCATGGATGAAGCTGGATGAGCTGAGCAGGATTTCAACCGCTCAATCACAACTGCTCAAGCTCAACTGCTCAAGCTCAACTGCTCGATCAAAGGCTAAACTTCCTAGTCAAG
>JAAUUM010000311.1 GCA_012031565.1 Synechococcaceae cyanobacterium SM2_3_2 | reverse complement strand
GTCTGTTCCACTTGAGAGCTGGGTGTCAGTCTCGCTGGGGGGAGGGGTGCTTCTGGGCGATGGAAGATCATAGGTGCCCGCCTTTTCCAGAGGATCCCGGCCACCACAGCAAAGCGGGCAATCATGTCGGATCCCTTCTGGATGATGAGACGGGGATCCTTGAGATTGAGTCCGTAGATTGTCCAGACCAAGGAGCTGATGCCCAGCCAAGACCAAGTGATGAGGCTGACCCCATTCGTCTCGCCCATCCAGACATTCCAGATTTGCGGGATAGAGGCCAGGGGGGTGATGAGAGCGATGCAGGTGGTGAGCCAGCGGATAAAGATCTCCCACTCTTTTTGCAGCTTGCTTTTCCTAGTTGGCATAGACCCTCCTGACCAGCATTTGGCCGGATCCATAGCTGTTCTCGAAGGGCTGCAAATCTTCTCGGCGGGCACTGGTGAATCTCAACAGGGTGGTATCATCCCCCAAGAATTGCAAGGTGACGGGCTGATATTCCTCCACCGATGGGGTGATGGACAGGTCGAAAGCATCCTCCACTTGCAGGATCCCGGTGTAGGTGACTTGCAGGGGGGATCCCTCATCAGGAGGCAGAGTGAATAATTGCTCCGTGAAGGCGACTTGTTCCACTTCAGAGCGGATCTGTTGCCCACGGCGGATGAAGATGCGACTGAGCCGAATCTGGGCATCGATGCCCCCACCAGCCCGATAGAGTTTGCCTTCCTGTTCCAGGAGAAGGTCAGAGCTACTCAGGGCACGGATGACTTGGTAAGTCCCCTCCACCCGCTGCTGGCTGAGACTGTTGATGCCATCAATCTCGGCCACCAATAAGAACCTGTCTTGGTCTTGATTGACCAGCTCCACGGCTCCACTGGGGATCCCCATCCACAAGTTGAAGGTTCTCAGCAACCCTCCCTGCGAGTGAATGTTGATGGAGATGATCAGCAGCACTAGGCACAGAGCCAGGATGACCCATTCAGCCGGGGATCTCGTCGAGAGTCTGAGTCGGGGATTGCCGGGGATGACCAATCTGGCCCTGTTCGGCCAAAAGGCGGGCACTCCTGACTTGGTGAACACATCTGCAAACCAGCCGAAGAAATAGCCTGTTACCAATCCAGCCCACGGGAGACCAAACAGAGTTAAAGGCAAGCTGGCAAGTGCAAGGATCCCGGTAGCCAGGAAGCTGTGAGTGATTGTCCTATGGGGATACTTAGCTTCCAGTCGGGTGCTGATAGGGCGCAATACTCTGCCCGGATAGCTGGTGGAGGTGTCACAGTCCGGCAGTTGGGATCCGATGGCAGCAGTTAGCAGTACCCAGGGGGAAGCAGATCCCAGAGTGAGGCTGGATGCAGTGACAGCAAAGACAGCATGGGTAAGGCTCATCATCGTTGACCAAGCCTCCCTTTGCGACGGGGCAAGGAGTACAGCAGCAACCGAGCAATCGCGGCCACCACCGTCAGGATGGCTCCCAATAGATAGAGGCTGGTACTGCTGAAGCCCAGTCCCAGAAAGCGAACCAGCGTGAAGCACATCAGCCCTGCCACCAGGAAGGGTGTGCCATCAATCCATTGGGTGTGGTCAGGCCCAGTAATTTTCAGACCCAAGTGCTCCTCCAAGACGACTCGCTTGGCCAGCATGGGATTCCCACCACATCTCTCCATCAGGTTGGAGACTTGCCCAGGCTTGAGACGGATCCCTAATTCGGTTGCTGCCCTCTGGATGCAGTCACGGATGGGAGCCTCTGGCAAGGGATCCAACTCCAGGCGGGGCAGCTTCAAGAACAAGTCTTTGGCAGGGGGCCAAGTGGCTAGCACCAACATCACGGTTTTGGTGGAGAGCAAAGATTCCAACCACTGCCGGAAGGAAAGAGGATATTGCTCCGCGTCATCACAGATGAAGATGGCGGTCTGATTAAGCAGATCCCCAAATAGGGTGACTTGCAGTTGGTTCAGCGTCATCTTCTTTCCCTCCAGAGTGGTGGGATCCACTCCCAACTGCTCTGCCACGCTTTCCACCATCTGCTTAGGGGTAGAGGCTTTGAGATGAACCAACCGAAATCCTGTCAAGTCTTGGGCAATAAAATGGGCCAAACTACTCTTCCCGGAACCCGGTTCACCCACCACTAACAGGGAATTGCCAGACAGTAGACCAGCCACAATCCGCCGCTGCTCCGCAGACCTATAGCAGGGGGAACCCCGTAGCGCAAGACTAGACTTTTGTGTTTGCATTTCACTGTAAATAGGCTTACTCAAACACGGATTTGCTGTAGTTTCTGACGGTGGTAACAGAGACTCCTAAACGGGCAGCTATTTGTTGAGGGGTAATGCCCTGTTGTGCCAGTAGACGGATCCGTTCTTTATCGGATTCAGTGACTTTGGAACGTTGACCGACAGTAGGGCGACACAGGCTAACTCGACTCATAGGATTGCCAATCCTCAAAACAACCCACAGAGGATAGCCCACTTCTGCACATGTGTCAGGTTGACATTTCAGGATGAGTTACTTTGTCCTGTCAAGTGCTATCTAGAGGGTAAATACTCAGCTCTAAGTCTTACTTTGAGTCTGTGCAATCTGTGTATATGCTGTGGCGAATCTGAATGGTGTTGATGGTGCTTTATGACTCAGAAAGTGGCTATTGATTTGGGTAATCGCTTTGTCAAGCTCTCTGACCAAGGACGAGTTTGGTCGGTGGAATCTATCTATGCGGACGTGCAGGGATCCCTCCCCAAAGCGGTGGAGTATGTCAAGGGATCCTGTGAGGAGCTTGTCGGCAAAGCCTGGATTGTGGGTCATGGTGCCCGCAACTATCGGCGTGGGATCCGCACTTGGACAACTGAAAAGCATGAATCGGCGTTGCGCTTGGTATTGGGATCCCTGGAGTTACCGCGTCGGGCCAAGACGGCTGAGTTTGAGTTAGTGATGAGTCTGCCCAATCCCCAAGTGGAAGGGATCCAGCTGCAAAAAGCCCTCGTTGGGGAGCATCACATCATTGATGGTGGGGATCCAGTCAAGGTAGTGATTGAGTCAGTGCGGGTTGAACCAGAGGGCATTGGAGCCTATCGCTATGGACACAAGCAGGGGTTGACTAAGCCCAACTCCATCACAGGGATCATTGACCTGGGGGGAGGGACAGCGATTGCCACTCTGTTTGATGCCCAGGGATCCCAGATTGAGGGGGCACGGGTAGTTCTGCGTCG
>JAAUUM010000310.1 GCA_012031565.1 Synechococcaceae cyanobacterium SM2_3_2 | reverse complement strand
TTAACTGATTCTTTGTTTTTGCATAAAACAGTATGTAGTCTGCTACCCCTGCTAAGTGCTCACTAGTTGCGCTAGATGTTTTTGTGATACTGATAAATGCGACAAGATTCTTATCTCCAAACACTTCATCCATCACCGCCCGAACCAAATGCACATTCTCATCCCCAATCTGCACAAAAATGGATCCACTTTCCGTCAGCAGATCCCGTGCCACCGTCAGGCGATCCCTGAGATAGGTCAAATAGGAATGGATCCCGTCTCTCCAGGTATCCCGAAACGCCTTCACCTGCTCCGGCTCACGGGTGATGTGATCCGTTTTGCCATCCTTGACATCGCGGCTGGTGGTTGACCACTGAAAATTGGAATTGAACTTGATGCCATAGGGGGGATCCAGATAGATGCACTGCACCTTGCCCCGCAACCCTTCCCGCTCCGCCAAACTCGCCATCACCTGAAGGCTATCCCCCAAGATCATGCGATTTGTCCAGTTGGCATCATGCTGATAAAACTCCGTTGCAGTGGCATCCTTGGGCAAGCCATTAAAATCCGCAAACAGATCAAGCTGCTCATCCTGCCGTTCTCCCGTCTGCCGCAACAGATCATCAATGATCACCTTGGGATGAACTTTTTCTTGGATGTAGATGGGAGGAGCCGTCACCACCAGATCCGACCAATCCTGCTCATCCTTGCCCCGCCAAACCAGTTGGGGATCCAGATCCCGATTGCGGCGCTCGTAGGCAATGCGGATGGGGGATTGTTCCTCTTCCTTCATCACCGATTGGTGTTCGGCAGTGGGGATATTGCGGCGTTTGTCCTCAGAATGCTTGAGGGCTTCGACGTGCTTGGGTTGAGAGGATTTGCGAGACATGAGAGGTGGATCCTGAGCTACAAAAACTTGATGTCGGCTTGCTGACTCTCAATCAAGAGAATAAAGGTGAGAGCATAAGCTGAATGGCATCTTTTAGATTCGCAATCGCGTCTTCACGACTATCTCCCCAGGAGGATACAAAATTAAGCTCTGGGCAAGTGGCAGAAAACGATTCAGTTTGGGGATCCCATTCCAGGATGGCGCGGATGAGCATGATGACCTCCTTGATGAATGTAAGAGAAACTGGTGAATGTTCATGGCTGCATCAAACTCCCTGCCAGCTCTGGGTATTGAGAAAATAGACTATCCACACTGGCAAGTTTGGCTTGATAGACCAAAGCCGTAGCAATGATGATGCGGTCAAAAGGATCCTTGTGAGTGGGGGTTAATTCAACCGCTTGAGTAGCAACCCTCTCATCCATAGGAAAGAATTGGATCCCTGCAGGAGCAAGAGCAACGGCAAACCATTCAGCAAGAGGCTTAGAGAGCGTGATCCGTCCCCGCTTAGCCGCCAAAGCAACCTCATAACAGGATACGGGTGAAACACCAACTACCGCTGCTGCCTCAATTCGGTCTCGCCATTGAGCCGACAGAAGATGAGTCTTGCCGTGAATCAGCCAGAGCCAGATATGGGTATCCAGTACAATTACTTCAGACATTCCCAGTCTTCCTCATCAACAATCGGACTGATGATGTCTCCCAAAATTTCGAGATTACCTGCCTCGAGAACAGGAAAGCGACGTCGTTTAGGCATAACAGGATCCCCTTCTAAGATCGTCACCATGACTCGACCTGTAGTAATGTCAGGCTGATCAGAAAGCCATTTGAGCTGACCCTCTTCATAGATGGCTTCGTAGGTTTTGAGCATGGTATGGACTCCTGTGGGTGAACTTGGGTCTGGACTCACGCGATGTGTATAGGAAAAGCCGATTTTGTATACACATCCTAGACAACGTGTATAGACCGAGTGGATTTCTAGTCAGGTGGGGGAGTGGGTTCGCGCCAGCGGCGACTTGTCGCATCCCTGTCTTCCACCAGCTCAATATCGGCATAGATGTCTGTAAGGGGGACCTCTAGATTGAGAGACGAGAGTTGGATTCGGGCATCAGGTAGGTCGTATTCTCTGAAGATCCACTCGGTATCCCCTTGGCGGCGGTAGTGTTCCACATGGATCCGGGATTGCTCAATCAGTAGGTACTCCTGGAAAGTTGGGATGGAGCGATAGGCAGCAAACTTGCCAATACGGTCGTAGCTTTCGGTGGAGGGAGATAGAACTTCCACAATCAGAGTAGGGTTTGTGACCGTATCTTTGCGCCCTGCTTGGAGCTGGAGAGGATTTTGGATCACCATGCCATCTGGGTAGACATAGTGATTGAGGGACGGAATCCAGAGTCTGAGATCGGTGGCAAAGACCGAGAAACCTGTACCCCTGAGCTTGAACCAGAGTAGGGCATTGATACTGGTGATCAGTTGGCTATGGTTAGGGGTGCCTCCGGTCATCTCGACAATCTCTCCATTGCGATACTCGCGGCGGATCCCGTCGGTGCGTTCTGACTCTGCTTCCAGAGCAAAGTAGTCCTCTGGGGTATAGGTTTTGCGGGAGGCAAAGGTGGTGGTCATGGCATCTCCTTAGGCAGCCGTGGGATTCAGGAATTGGGCAATCAAGGCTTGGAACTCGTCATCAATCTCAAACACTGCTGTGAACTCCGCAAAGGCCCAGCGCCCAAACTTGCCCAGATTATTCACCCCAGGGATCCAGTAGTTGCGCATGGTGAGGGCTTTCTCTTTGGCATCTTCGCCCCGGTATCCCTTGATCTCCACAATCAGGTTGAGCAGATCCGGCTTGCCATCATCGATCTGGACAATGAAGTCCGGCAGGTATTTGCGGGGGGTGGATCCGTAGAGATAGGGCACTTCTAAACCTAGCCCCTGATTTTTGACATAGGAGCGTACACGCGGGTGAGACTCCGCCACCCGACAGAACTCCGCCTCCCAATCGCTGTCGCAGATCACCCAGTTGATATGACATTTGCGGGGATCCGTCTGCCAGCGGGTGGACTTAGAGGTGTTGAAGTTGACGTGGATGGTGGATCCTTTGGGGTTGTAGGGATCCACGATGGCTTTGATGGGGCGCTCCCCCACCAGAGATTCCGTGATGGCAGCCTTGATCCGCTGGCAGGCCATATCCCCAATTTCGCGGTAGACCAGTTGGGCGGGGTAGGTGCCTCCGGTGCAACGGAGGTAGTCCTGCATCCAGCGGCGGGCGATGGTTTTGAGTTGTCCAAACAGGTGCAGCTTCGGTTCTTCGCGGGATCCCGGTAGTGGTTGTAG
>JAAUUM010000309.1 GCA_012031565.1 Synechococcaceae cyanobacterium SM2_3_2 | reverse complement strand
CATTAAAAATCTGAGATATCACCCTGGATTGGGACAGGGCATGCAAACCCACAGCACCCCAGCAACCCGATCAATAGGTTTCCCGTCAACCCTGTTTGTGTGTGATCCTGTCCTATGGAAAAAGAGACGCTAGATAGCTTTCTAGCCATTCAGGGGGTAACGGGCATCGCTCTCTTGGGACAGAAAAATCGTCCCTATTTTTTTCGATCCTTTGAAGATCTGAGCAAACCCCAGCAGGAGGCATTGTCCCAAGGGCTATTTCAAGTTTTGAAAAATATGCCCGCTGATTTTGATTTTTTTGATTTTCAGTTTGCCAGCCAACGGGTTTTTGTCTACTCTCTCAATCAGCAATGGGCATTGTTGGTTGCTGTGGATGACAGCCTTGATCTGTCCGTCTATACCACCGCCGTCAGTCAACTCAGAACAGAACTGGGGGAGAACACCAACAAAGGGTTGACCACCTTTCGTTTGTTTGCCCGCCAAGTGGATACCCACAATTCTATTTTGAGTGCCGCAGCAATACCCACCAGTCGATTGATGGAGGTTCTGAATCGTCTCTGTGGCTTGACCACCAGTCATCTGGGCCGAGCCGTCATTGTCAACTATTGGAAGGTGACCCGAAAAGAAATCATCGACCGCCAAACGGATCAACGAGCGGTTGCCGAAGAGTTATTGATGTCGTTTCAGATCGAGAGGTCTGCTGACATTCGCTACACGGGATCCCTGGTCAGTTTTGATGACAGTCAAATGATCATCATTCAGACCTGGGTGGGGCTGTTCTTGCACCGCTGTGAGGAGGTTATTCACAATTTTCGGGATGTTCTCCGGGCCTCGAATCTCAGCCCTGAAGACTGGAAGCTTTTGCTCAAGTCCAGTCCCCCCAATAAATAACCAGTGGATAAAAATAACCAGTAAACAAATAGCAAATAAGATCGCTGCTCCTATGACAAGTCCGCCTGCCCAAGACTCGGGGATCCCGCGTCTTTATCAAGAATTTGCTGAGTGGTGGCATCTGCTATCTCCCCCAGATGAGTATGAGGAGGAAGCTACCTTTTTCTGGGAAATTTTTGCGGGTGAGTCTGACCTAGCGCCCCAAACCCTGCTGGAGTTGGGCAGTGGCGGCGGCAACAATGCCTCTTTTCTCAAAGCCCATGCCCAGATGACCCTGGTGGATCTGGCTGCACCCATGTTGGAGATCAGCCGCACCCTCAACCCTGAGTGTGAGCATCAGGTGGGGGATATGCGTACCATTCGCCTCAACCGCCTGTTTGATGGAGTGTTTATCCACGATGCCATCGACTACATGACCTCTTTGGCAGATCTGAGCCAAGCAATCACCACCGCCGCCGTCCATTGTCGTCCAGGCGGCATCCTGTTGCTGGCACCCGATTATGTGCAAGAAACCTTTGTGGAAGCGGTCTGTCATGGCAGTCACTCGGAGGGGGTTCGAGGCATGGCCTATCTGGAATGGACTTATGATCCAGATCCCAGTGATGGGCTTTATGTAGCGGACTATGCCTATCTGTTGCGGCAGGGGATGACCCAGGTGACTGTGGAGCATGATCGCCATCTCTGTGGCCTGTTTGAGCGAGAGAGCTGGTTGCAGGTTTTAGATCAGGCAGGCTTCGCGGCTCAGATCCTGGTGGACATGTACGATAGAGAGCTGTTCGCGGGCATCCGGCGTTGAGCCTCGGTTCCCGTTGGCCCAAGTCCTCCCTTATGCTTGAAGCATCAGGCATTGGAACATTACGATCATGGCTGACCCATCAACCGAATCATCAGGCTTAGTCTCCCTCATCGCTGAGCAAAATCAGCTGCTGCGAGAACTCACTGCCTTTCTTGCCCAGCAGGGATCCCAATCCAGCCTTGCCGCTGTGCCGATGGGATTTGGCCGCTCTCCACGTCCTCTCTATATTTATTGCAATCGATCCCACGGATCCCTGTGGTACTCCCTCTCGGAGGATACCGCCCGCACCCCCCAGCCGATTGAAGCGGATGCCCTGACCGGCATTGTGACCAAACTTGAAAAAGTTGAGGCAACGCGGCGCAATCAAACGGTTTCTAAACTCCACATCCACGTCAAGGCAGATCAGCAACGTTATGTGCTGGAGTCAGGTCTAGAGTCCAATTTTGCCAAAGCTGCGCTTTACACCCTTTCCCTGATCCCCATCACTAAGCTCAAACAACCGATCACGATTGCAGTGGAACCCGGCGATAGCGAAGAGGTCCTATTCTGCCGGATTTATAACCCCTACACCGGAGAGGCAGCGTTTGCCCCCTGGGATCCCGATACTAACTGGGATCAAGTCCTACAGCGGGCCGTACAGAAGATCGATACGGCTCAGGAAAGACCTAAATCGACAGAGACTTGAAAACCCCATCAACTCACGTTGTTCTCCCCGCCTGAGTGGAGAGCAGATCATACAGTTAGCTGGCCTGAGCTTGGTTGATCAAGCTGTGTAAGTGGTGATGAAGGAGATCGACTTCGCAATTACCATTCACAGGACGAAGAACTTGGCGCTGGCTGTAATAGTCAATCAGAGGCTGAGTTTGGGTGCGATAGACCTCCAGCCGATACCGAATTGTTTCCTCAGTATCGTCGGCTCGGCCTCTACTCAGCAATCGCTCCACGATTACCTCGTCCGGCACATCCAAGCTGATCACAGCATCATAAGGCTGTCCCAGATCGGCCAACAGCTGATCAAGGGCTTCGGCCTGCGGCAACGTCCGAGGAAATCCATCCAGGATCCATCCATCTGAGTGAACCTGAAGCTGGCCTTGCACAATCCCGATCAAAACAGGATCCGGCACCAGATCACCTCTGTCCATAAAAGCTTTGGCCTCTAAACCCAGGTCGGTTCCAGCTTTGGCCTGCTCCCGAAGCAGATCCCCAGTCGAAATCTGTGGAACACCAAAATCATCTGCCAACAGAACAGCCTGAGTGCCTTTGCCAGCGCCCGGTGGCCCCAAAAAAATCAGTCGTGTCACCCTTCTTTCACCATTCCTTCATAACGCTGTGAGACCACATAGGTCTGAATCTGCTTGGAGGTATCGATGGCCACCCCCACCAAAATCAACAGGGATGTGGCTCCCAACCCCTGAAAAGTGGTGATCCCCGTGGCCCGTTCCACGATTGTGGGGACAATAGCCACAGCCCCCAAGAACAGAGCTCCCAATAGGGTTAGCTTGTTTAGAACCG
>JAAUUM010000061.1 GCA_012031565.1 Synechococcaceae cyanobacterium SM2_3_2 | reverse complement strand
CCATTTGGACGATAAAGTCTCGATGAGGGAATAGTTTCCCAGGTTTAGTGGGGCCAGGCTTGAGAGGGGTTAGGTCTTGAGTGTCTCGGTCCTGATTGAGGTACTTCTGGACAGTAACAGGGCTCATGATAAATTGTTGAGCCAGTTTACGAATTGAGATATTACCGAGATGGTGGGCAGTGACGACTTTCTGGCGGATATCTAGGGAGTAACGACTCATGTCAACAGGAGATTCATTTTTTAAAGCTTACCGCAGAATATCTCATGTATATCATGAACAGGCTGTACCGCTACCAGCGCTTTGTGGAGATGCTTCACCAGTCTATTGATGAGCCGTTGGAGGTCTTGACTCTGAAGCAGCTGCAAGCTGCCAAGCGCAAACTGGCCAAAGCTCTCCTGCAAGATGAGGAGTGGAAGCCCCTGCTCGATAGCCTCAAGCTGGAGGAAGAATCCACAGCCTGTCTGTTTGAGAAGCTGCGCCAGATCAATGCAGAAGGCTATCAGCACAAGAGAATTGATGATGCCATGCAGTACCGGGAAGACCTCAATGGTGATGAACCGTTCTAAACCTCCACTTTGAGTCAAAGCCCTGCCGTTTAGTGGGGCTTTTTTATTTGGCTCCTTGATTGCTGAAGTTTCACATTTCTCCCCGTGGGATCCATCAGTGGCTCCACTCTCTTTCTGGCTATGGTCGGCACAGCATCGCTCTATTCAAGTGCCGTCCCTTTGGGTTGGGTCGTTCCGCCTCATTAGGGTGACGGTAGGTTTGGCTCCCGTGGGTTAAGCAAACAAAAGGAAAGACTTCATTCAGGTTGACGTGAATGGGAAAACACCATGCCCCGCAGAGCAAAAAACAAAGTCCTCTCTCAGGCCGATATTCTCCAGTATTGGGGATCCCAATATCGCAAAGCCAAGACCATCGGTGATGAACCACGGGCCAGCGCCGCTTATATGGCCATGATTAAACTCTCACCTCCATCTCAGGGATCCCATTGATGAATAGCTCTGTGTGCAAAGGCTGGCTAGTCTCCGTGGGTTAAGGGTTCCCACTTGGTAAAGCAGCAAGAGGTAAACATCATGACTCACATCTACTACCCCCCAGAGGAAACAGTCATTTCTGAGTACCAAGAAAAGCTCCAGCAGTTTACCGATCTGCTCGATGTGTTTCAGTCCGCCCCCAGACGGATCCGTGAAGAAGTCTCAGACCTTATCTCCATCTACCTGGAGGTTGAAGACGATTAGAGATTCGCTCCTGCCAGAGCTGACAATTTTTCCACACATGTCATTGGGGTAAAGTAGTCAGACTGTCTGCCCCTCTCTCCCAATGTTCAAATCCCTCAAACAACGCCACTACCAAGCCCAAGGGATCCTTCCCGACGGGATCCTGGCCCAAGTCTCTGATGCACTGCGGCTGGATGAAGCCCCCCATGAGTACGACATCGAGTGGTGGATCTATGACAATAAGCTGATTCCGATCCTTGTCTGCTACAATTGCGCCACTAAGCAGTGGATCTAAGCAGTGGATCCAGCGAAATCGCCACGCCCTCAAGGACTATGCCAATCAGTACATGAAGGTCAACCGGATAGGACTTGAAACAGCCCCAGCAACAATCCTCACTTATCTCTAGAAGTAAGATTGGAGACTCCAAGTCTAGGAGCCTTCCAGAGTCTGTTGTGCAACACTTGTATGAAACTCAGCAAGATAATTGAAGCAGTAGGTTTCATTGCCCTGCCCTTGCTTCTCCTTACAAGGATTGCCTCTCATGCTCAAGACGGTCAAAGATGCCTGCCAGATCCACCCGTCTACCCTCGACTATCAAGTAGCAGGCGGTGTTGAGAGCCTAGCCCAGTTGGTGGATCCTCCAGATCAAGGCCAATCCTTCTTAGCCAAGAGCTACATCACCCGTGGCATGGAAGAACTTCTCCGAGAGGGATTGTTGCGCCTATCCGGTCAAACAGATCAAGCCCTGTTTGAACTGGCTCAGGCCATGGGGGGAGGTAAAACACACCTGATGAGTGCATTGGGACTGCTGGCTAAGTATCCTGCTCAACGGTCTCAATTCCTATCAGCGGACATCCTAGAGCGATTGGATCCCACCCCAGCTCGTGTCGCTGTGTTTGATGGGCGAGAGAGTCCTGCCCACTATCTCTGGGGAGAGATCGCTCAGCAACTGGGGGCAGAAGAAGCCATGCGCCCCTTTTGGCAACATGGGCCTAAAGCTCCCGGCAAAGCAGACTGGAAAGCTCTGATCGGTGACCAATCCACCCTGATTCTCTTTGATGAGTTGCCCCCCTATTTCTTAGAAGCCCGGACTGTCACCGTGGGCCAGGGATCCCTAGTAGATGTGCTCACCCGTGCTCTCTCTAACCTATTCGCCGCAGCCCTAGAACTACCCCGATGCTGTGTGGTATTGGCCAATCTATCGGATAGCTATCGAGAACAGGTCAAGGAAGTGCGTAAGCTCGTTGCAGATGTCCAACGGGAAGCCTCTCGTCAAGCCAAAGTCGTCACCCCAGTCTCGTTAGAAGGAAGCGAGATCTACTCCATCTTGCGTAAGCGACTTTTTTCAGGGATCCCAGCAGAGTCTGATATTGATGAGGTGGCCGAAGCCTATGCTACCCAGGTCAAGATCGCTGAGGACAGCGGTTATCTCACGGCTCGCAGTTTAGAGCAAATTGCAGACGAGATTCGAGCCACATACCCCTTTCATCCCTCTTTCAAACATTTGGTCGCGCTGTTCAAGGACAATCCCGATTTTCGGGAAACCCGTGGTCTGCTCCAGTTTGCTGCGCGGGTGCTTCGGTCAGTCTGGTTACGGCCACAAAACGATGTCTACCTGATTGGTACCCAGCACCTTGCCCTCAACGACAGCCAAGTCATGACAGAGGTGACCGATATCAATCGTGCCCTCCGGCCTGCCATCACCATGGATATCGCCGATGGGGGTAGTGCCCACGCTGAAGAAATTGACGCCAACCTCAACAGCGATGCAGGATCCCAGGTTGCTGCCATGATCTTGTCTGCCTCTCTCTCCTTGGCGGTCAAAGGTCACATGGGGTTGCGCCGCGAAGAGATCCTGGAATATCTGGCCGCCCCAAACCGCAAGCCAGAAGAATTTGCCCAAGCCTTTGAGCGCCTGCGCAAAAGTGCCTGGTATCTTCATGCCGATGGGGAGCTGTTCTACTTCAAAGACACCGAAAACCTGACCAAACGGATCCAGAGAGAAGCTCAGGGGCTACCCAAGGCCAAAGTGGATAAAGCCTTGCGAACTCGCCTAGAGGGAGAACTGCAACCCCACAGTAAAAAGGCTTACCAAGAGGTGCTGGTGATGCCAGAGATTGACGAGATCCGGCTGAGTGGATCCCGTGTTCTGGTGGTGGTTCCGCCCGACAACCGTGTCCCTCCCGACGATATCCAGCGGTTTTATCGCTCTGTAACCGACAAAAACCATCTACTGGTGCTATCCGGCAACGATACCCACATGGCAAGCCGGGTCGAAGAAGCCTTGCGGGAACTCTATGCTATCGAGCATATTGCCAAAAGCCTCAATAGCAGCGACCCCCTCTATCTCCAAGCGCAAGAGGCCATCGAAGAAGCCGAGGGATCCCTGATCCAGGCGCTGCAAGGCACCTACAACCGTTTGTTTTATCCCGGCACCGATGGGCTACAGGCCGCCACCATCGAGAATGGTCTCAAGTTTGGGCAGAGCACCGGCAACAGCATCGAAAGCCAACTGGAAGCTCTCCTGGCCAGTACCCGATGTGATAACAAGCTGGCCCTTGATGCCGAACGGGATCCCTTGCCCTATTTGGCGATGGCTGAAGAAGATCTCTGGCCTAGCAACGACCGCCGTACCCCTTGGCGAGATGTATTGAGCCGTGCCAAGAGCAATCCCACCTGGCCTTGGTTACCGGGTAGCAAAGGCTTAGACTGGCTAAAATCCCAGGGGATCGCCCAAGGACGATGGCGAGAGGGCAGCGACGGCTGGATTGAAAAAGGCCCATTCCCCAAAGAAAAAACATCCGTCAATATCCTCAACCAGACCGAGGATGTCCAGACGGGAGAGATCTTGCTCACCCTTGTGCCCCGTCATGCCGGATCCCACCCGAGAGTCCATGTGGCTCCCACCCCAGCCGTCAGCGAGGCGGATCCTGTGGTGGAAGATCTCGACGTTTTTCGCACCCAAGCCCCCACTCTCTACTTTTTGGCGATTGATACCAGTGGCAGTCATGCCACTGGCGAACCGACCCGCTGGGTGGCCAAGCTCAAAGTCCGCTTTGCAGTCCACGATCTGCCCGATGAGCGTAAAGTGGAACTTGCTGTCACCCCTCCCGCCGAGATTCGCTACTCCCTAGACGGCTCCAATCCCAAAGAGGGACGTATCTATGACGAGTGGATCCCCATTCCTGATGAACAGGTGCTCTTGCAGGTGTGCGCTAAGGCAGGCGAGGCCATCAATGTCGAGACCTTCACGATTGGGGCCAAAGGGATCCAGCGAGCCGCCATTGATGAGGCTCGTCCGGCAAAGTTAGTTCGCCAAAAACCCCGGTTTGACTCTACCCAAGCGGTGTTTGAAATGATCTCTGGCCTCAAGGATCGCCAGGGGGTTGTCTTTCATGGGGTGACCCTGACTGTGGGGGAGGGAGAACAGGCGGTACAGTTGCGTTTCAATGATCGCTCTGTGACTCCCGCGACCCTAGAAAAGGTGATTGCCGCCCTGCGAGAGCATTTGGAAGAACCCGATGCCTTGATCCAGTTGATCATCCGGGATGGAGCTGATTTTGGTACAGGGTTTGACCTCAAGGCATTTGCCCAGGTTGCTAGGCTGGAGCTAAGCCCCGATACGGTGGAGCAATAGATGGCGTTGGCAAGTATTGACAAACTCTCAACCTCTAAGAGACCCCGCAAGGGATCCCCGGCCCATGCCACCCAGGGATTTGGGGTGCCGTTGACGGCGGCTCCTCATCATTTTGTAGTCAGGATCCCACGGGCTAGCCAGCAGCCGATCCAGATCACTGAAGATTTGGGGATGCACACCCAAGGGGATGAAAGCGAGCTGTTAGACCGAGTGGTGCTGGCCCGTCCGGCTTGGTCAGAGATTGCCAATCCAGTCAAGCGCTTGTTCAACGAACGGCTCAAGGCTCACCAGCTCCAGCCCGGACAATGGAAGGTGGGGGATAACCGGGTGGATCGGCTGTTGGGCAAAGAGTTGTGTGTGTTGGCTTGGGCGATTGAAGAATTGGATCCCGACAAAATTGGCATCGCCCTACGCAACTGGCTGGCACTGAGACCCGAAGAACGCTGGTGGCTGTTTGGCATGACGGCTGCCACGGTGGGATCCCCTGCTGACAAGGGGCGGGGCTGGCGGGTGGCGTTGCAGTATGCTCTGGGGGATTCTCCTCAGCCGGTACTACGAGAACCTCGACGCAGCAAGTCGGATCCCGGTTTTGATACGTTGCCGCTTTTTCAGGCATGAAATCTTTGCTGGAAAACGTTACCAAATGGCAATCTATTACGGAGATAACCTATGAACTATCTGGCGACAGACTATAAGCACATTCAGCTTGATGAGAATCAAGTGCCGGTGATTGAAGGCAGCACGATGAAGGTGGTGGAGCTGATCACCTCGCATCTCGCCCATGGCTGGAGTCCAGAAGAACTTCATTTTCAATATCCTCACATCAGCTTGGGCAAAATCTACTCCGCCCTTGCCTACTACTGGGATCATCAAGCGGCACTTGACAGCGATATGAAACAGCGGCTGGAAAAAGCATCCCCCCCCGATCGCGCCGTATCCGCAACAGGGGATCCATTGGTCGGCCTATTTTCCAGCTCCCCAGACTTGGCTACGCGATCCAAAGACATCTTAAGATAGGACATTCAAAACTCACGCATGGTGATGCCAATGGCTCAGACCCTAGATATGCTTGAACGCCATCCCGATCGAGTTAGCGGGGCCTGGGTTTTTAAGGGCACCCGTGTTCCTGTATCGGCCCTGTTTGAAAATCTCAAAGACGGCGCTTCTATCGATCAGTTTCTAGAATGGTTTCCCGGTGTCTCCCGTGCTCAGGTGGAAGCGCTGCTGGACTATGAACTGACGGTGCTGGAGCAAACCGCGAGTTAATGAAAATTTTGTTCGATCAGGGTACGCCCGTACCGCTGCGGCGCTTTCTGCCAGGACACGCCATTGATACAGCTTATGAGCGGGGATGGTCAGAGATATCAAACGGCAATTTGCTCAATCAAGCAGAGCAGGCGGGTTATGAGCTGTTAATTACGACTGATCGCAACCTTCGCTATGAGCAAAATTTAGGCAACCGAAGTATTGCGATCGCTGTGCTGATGACCACCTCATGGCCTCGCATCAAGCAGCATACCGATCGCATTCAAGCGATTGTCGATGCCATCGAACTCGGCACTTACCAAGAAATTCCCATTGAATAACGCGACCACCATGCCTAACCTCACTCCCCTCTCCCTCAAAGATGCTCCCTCTCTCATCGAACGGGTATTTCCAGCCCAAAAGATTTCGGCGGAGGCGCAGAAGGAACGGAAAGCCGGGGCGGGGCAAACTCTAACAGCACTGGGATCCTACTGGAAGGGTCGCAAGCCGTTGATCATGGTGCGGGCGATTGTGTTGGGATGTTTATTGCCGGTCACTGAGGATCTGGCGGCGGATCTGCGCTGTTTTGAGATGTTGATGGGGATCGATGATGCTGCTTTTGGACGGCGTTACCCAAGCCTGAAGCCAGCGGATGTGGCGAAACGCCTGACCCTCAAGGATCCCTGGGACTATTTTGACTACACCATCAAAGACCAATGCTATGACGCGGCGGATATTGAGAGCTTGCACTTTCCGCTGGATCTGGCAGAGTATCCGGGGTTGACGCTGCGATGGAAGCGAGATCTTGATCCAGAAAAGAAATGTGCGCTGTTGACGAAGGCGATGGAGGGGATGGCCTACGAACAGAAGGTAGCTCTGTGCAGCCGCCCGGAGGAGATTGATCTGGGTTTTATCATCCAATTTGGAAAGAGGTGAACGCGCATTTGGATCGGTTTGGCATTGAGGCTTGTTCTCATGAAGAGCTAGTGGAACAACTTGGGATCCTGCGCTATGGGCATCGTCCCAGGGTGGGGGATACGTTTTGTGGGGGTGGATCCATTCCGTTTGAGGCGGCGCGGTTGGGGTGTGATGTGTATGCCTCGGATCTGAATCCGGTGGCTTGTATGCTCACTTGGGGGGCGCTGAACATTATTGGAGCTAGCCCGGAGAAACGGGCGGAGATTGAGCAGGCGCAAAAGAAAGTGGCGGAGGCGGTGGATCGGGAGATTACCGAGCTGGGGATTGAGCATAATGAGCGGGGGGACAGGGCCAAGGCGTTTTTGTATTGTTTGGAAACCCGCTGTCCTGAGACGGGTTGGATGGTGCCGATGGCTCCCAGTTGGGTGATTTCTAGAACTCGTAATGTTGTGGCTAAGTTGATCCCTGATTTTGATGCCAAACGCTTTGAGATTGAGGTGGTCACAGGGGTCTCGAATCGGAGATGAAGGAGGCAGCTCAGGGCACGGTGCAGGATGGCAATCTGGTCTATGAGCTTGAGGGCAAGGTCTATCAAATATCGATCAAGACGATCCGTGGAGATTATCGGACGGAACAGAAGGAGACCAAAAATCAACTCAGGCAATGGGAGATTCATGATTTTAAGCCCAGACCAGATGATATTTTTCAGGAGCGGTTGTATTGCATTCAGTGGATTACGCAAGAGACGCTAGAGAAATCTCGCCAAGAGACCTATTTCGCGTCTGTGACAGCAGCAGATTTAGAACGAGAGAGACAAGTTGAACAGATAGTCCAAGAAAATCTGGCAATCTGGCAAGAGAAAGGCTTGGTGCCGGATATGGCGATTGAACCAGGATCTGAAACGACTCGACTTCATCGTGAACGAGGCTGGCGATATTGGCATCAGTTGTTTAATGCTAGGCAAACTCATTATTTGTCAATCCTAAAAAATAGATTAGCAGGTGATCCTTATTTGAGAATTGCTGATTGCAAAATCTTAGATAAAGCTGCGAAATTATGCAGATTGAGAACTCGTTCAAAAACTGATAATAGAGACATCAAAATAGAAGCTGTATTTTATAATCAAGCCCTTAATACATTTTTTAATTATGGCGTGCGTTCTTGGTACTATATATATCCCGCACTTCTTTCTGGCTATCAACAAATACCCTATGCAAATAGCAGCACAGTAGAAGTAGCAAATCTCTCAGCTAATAACGTGATCTCTTCATCTGAGATATTCATTACCGATCCTCCTTATGCTGATGCGGTTAACTACGAAGAAATAACTGAATACTTCATTGCTTGGCTTCGCAAAAATCCCCCAGCCCCTTTCGATCAATGGATCTGGGATTCCCGCCGCGCTCTAGCCATCAAAGGCGATGGTGAAGACTTCCGCCGGGGCATGGTTGCCGCCTACACCGCCATGACCCAACACATGCCCGATAACGGCCTGCAATGTGTCATGTTTACCCACCAAGACACCGGGGTTTGGGCGGATATGGTCTCTATTTTTTGGGCAGCAGGGCTACAAGTGGTCAGCGCCTGGTATATCGCCACCGAAACCACCTCCGAACTCAAACAAGGCGGCTACGTCCAAGGCACCGTCACCCTCCTCCTCCGCAAACGACTGGGCAGCGCCTCTACCTTCAAACAGCGCCTACTCCCCCTCATCCGCAAAGAAGTCACCGCCCAAATCGAAGCCATGATGAACCTCAACGACACCGCCCAGGTGTATGGCGAAACCGTCTTCAACGACTCCGACCTACAAATGGCAGGCTACGCCGCCGCCCTCAAAGTCCTCACCCAATACACCGAAGTCGATGGCCGCGATGTCACCAACCTTGCCCTGCAACCCCGCCAAAAAGGTCAAACCACCGTCGTCGATGACATCGTAGAATACGCCGCCGAAGTCGCCAACAACCTGCTCATTCCGGAACGGCTCAAAGCCCTCAACCCCGACACCTGGAGCCAGATCACCGGAGTCGAACGCTTCTACCTGCGGATGCTAGCCATCGAAAAAACCGGAGCCACCAAGCTCGACAACTACCAAAACTTCGCCAAAGCCTTCCACATCAACTATCAACCCCTGATGGGATCCCTCAAGCCCAATGCCGCCCGCCTCAAAACCGCCACCCAATTCAAACCCCGCGAACTCGTCAGCGGTGACCTCGCCCAAACCCACCTATCCGAAATCCTCCTCGCCCTGCAAGAACTTCTCGCCGACAAGGATCCCAAGGTCGTCTGCGATCAACTTCGCACCAGCCTCAACGACACCTACTTCCCCAAACGTCCCCACCTGATCGCCATCGCCCAATACCTCGCCGAAATGGTCAGGGATCCCATGCAATCCCAAAAAGCCGAGATCCTCGCCAACCGCATCCGTAATGAAGTGCTGGGATCCTGACTTTCCCCAACTGACTACAATCAAAACATCCAGCCTGGGATCCCCGCCGCCGCCTATGGTCAACACTCAACTCATTGACGGTCTAGTTCAGACCCTTCTAGCCCTCTCTGTCAAAGAACAGGAAGTGTTATTTCAACGTCTAGAACAGGCCAAAACCCGCCACACCATTCAAGACAAACTACACCAATACGAAGCACAATATGGTCTGAGTAGCCAGGACTTCTACGCCCAATTCATGAGTGGATCCCTGGGTGATGCTGAAGATTACATCGAATGGGCTGGTTTCTACGAAATGTTACAGCTAATACCCGATATTGCAGCCTAATGCAATCCCCAGCAGGCTACATCGCCGCAATCAAAACAGCCCTGGATCAGAGTCCTGTGATCGCAACCTGGACATTACTTAATGAAATGACCCTGAGCAATCGAGGCCATATCAGAGTACGCCTGACCCTCAGCAATGGTGACTTTGTGGAAGCATCTGAGTTCTTTTCAGTTGGCAGCACAAGCATCCAGCAACAAAGATATCGATATCAATGGATGGATCCCTCCAAAACTCAATTGAGAAAACGCTGGGATAACGCACCGCACTTTCCAGAGATTGCCACTTTCCCTCACCATGTCCACATAGAACAAGAGAATCAGGTGTTACCGAGTACCCTGCTGGGAATGCTTGACCTGGTTGCCCACCTGGAATCCTCCATCACCGATGCCACCAGGCCATGACCGCTACCAGTAGCTATTATCTCAATTTGTTACTAACACTAGCCTTAGGCCCATGACCACCTTCGACAGCACCAAGCGACTCCTCCCCGACATTCTCAAAGACATCGTGGCTGGGAGCATCCAGCTTCCCGATTTTCAGCGGGGCTGGGTTTGGGATGACAATCACATCCAGAGTTTGCTGGTCAGCATTGGTCGTTCGTTCCCAGTTGGGGCAGTCATGCTCCTCGAAACGGGTGGAGCAGTAAGGTTTGAGGTGCGCCCTATCGAGAATGTGCAGTTACCCATCCCCCTACCCGAAGCCGCAAAACTCATTCTGGATGGCAGCAAAGGCTCACCACCCTCACCCAGGTACTCTGTCTGGATGGGCCAGTCAAAACCCGTACCGACAAACGCAAGTCCATCCGGCGCTACTACTATTTCCACATTCCCACCGCCCTAGAAGGCCCACAACGGTTAGAAGATGCTCTGCTTGCAGTGGATGAGAGCAGACAAGTCAAATCCAACTTTGGCCGCCAGATTGATCTGGATCTGTCCTCCCGAGAATTAGAGTGTCAGCAGCTCTACTTTCCCTGCAATCGCATCTTCACCTGGTCAGAATGGCTCCAGGATCTAAATCGGTTCAATGGGCAAGAGCTTTCCCGGTTTCTGGAGTTTCAAAGAAGTGTCCTCGACGCCTTCAACACCTATCAAATCCCCATCATCGAACTCAAAAAAGAAACCTCCAAAGAGGCCGTCTGCCTGGTGTTTGAGAAGGTCAACACAGGCGGCGTTTCTCTGTCCGTTTTCGAGTTGATCACCGCCAGTTATGCAGCAGATGGGTACAACCTGCGGGATGACTGGTTTGGCAGTACGCTGCGGGGGGTGGAGTCCCGTCGAGAACGCCTTGCCAAAGACCCTCTACTTTCGGTCGTTGAATCAACAGATTTTCTTCAAACGATTACCCTACTCTATACCCTTCAAAGACGGCAAAAAGATTTGACAGAGGGAAAACAAGGCAAACAAGTAACCCCCGTCAGCGCCAAGCGCAGCTCCGTCCTTGAATTGCCCTTGGAGGCTTACAAACACTGGGCAGAAAAGGTCGAAAATGGCTTCTCAATAACAGCTAAGTTCCTGCGCAAGCAGTCATTCTATGATGTGCGAGAACTGCCCTACCGCACCCAACTGGTTCCCCTGGCAGCAGTCTTATCTGAGTTAGGCAACCGATGGCTAGAGCCTCGCATCTATGACAAGCTCACCCAGTGGTTCTGGTGTGGCATCCTCGGTGAGCTGTATGGCGGTGCCGTAGAAACCCGCATTGCCAACGATGTAGAAGAACTATTGGCCTGGGTCGAAGACGATACCCAAGTGCCCCGCACCATCGGTGATGCCTCCTTCCAGCCTAATCGCCTAGACGGTCTCACCTCCCGCCTCAGTGCAGCCTACAAAGGCATCAACGTTCTGGTGTTGCGGGAAGGTGCACGAGATTTCTTCTGGAAAGCCAGCATCAACGAACTGGATGCCCAAGAAGTTGCCCTCGACATCCATCACATCTTCCCCCGCGCCTGGTGTGAGGCCAATCACATTACCCGCCGTCGCTACGACACCATCGTCAATAAGACACCGATTTCCTACAAAACCAACCGGATGATCGGCGGAGTTGCCCCCTCAACCTACCTGCAAAAGCTTCAGAAACACCCACAGGTGCTCATGGACGATCCTGCAATGGATGACATCTTGCTGAGCCACCGAATTGCACCAGCCCTGTTGCGAGAGAACGACTTTGAAGGTTTTTACCAGCAGCGTAAGCAGGCCCTAATCGCCCTGATTGAATCTGCTATGGGCAAGCACATCCTGCCAGAGGATACGACATCGAAAGACGACGACGATGATGCTGAACTTTAGTGCAATCCTCAAGGATTAAGATTTGGCAAATTGAATTGCCCATACCCACGAGAGCCTGATGATCCCTCCGCATCTCCAGCGATACTCCTCACGCACCCATCGCCTCGACCAAACCGTTCTCACCCAATATCTCAAACAGGCCCGCCGATATCACCGCATCGCCGGATACTTTACCTCATCATTATTTGAGATTGCTGGAGAATACTTGGAAGGCATCGACGACGTCAAGATCGTCTGCAACTCCGATGTGCGCTCAGAAGATGTCATGGTGGCGCAGATTCACGAATCCAAACTTCTCAGCCGTCTCAATAGCTTGCCTGTAGCAGCAGAGTCTCTTCTCCACCGTCCCCGCTACCAATCTCTTCACCAGTTCCTCCAAACCCACCCCAACGCCATCCGAGTCGCTCCCGACAACATCTGTGGTTTCCTCCACGGCAAAGCCGGGATCATCGAACTCAAAGACGGGCAGCAGATCGGATTCATCGGATCCATGAATGAAACCCGCGCCGGATGGCAAGAGCATTACGAAATTGTCTGGGTCGATTTTAGTCCCGAAGGCATTGCCTGGATCCAAGCTGAATTTGATGCCCTCTGGTCTAACGCCATTCCCCTCCCCAGAGCCGTCATTCAAGAAGTCCAACGCCGCTCCCAACGTCTCGAAATCTCCCTACCCCAACAACCAGATGCTCACCAGATCCCCCCAGCCGCCCTGGTGGAATCCCCCATGTACCAAGAGGGCCTCTCTCTACAGCCCTGGCAACGCTCCTTCGTCACCGAATGCCTCAAACACCTGCAATGGCACGGTACCGTCCGCCTCCTGATTGCGGATGAAGTGGGTCTCGGCAAAACCCTCTCTTTGTCCACCGCCGCCCTCACCCTGACCCTACTCAACGAGCAAGAACTCGCCAAAAGAAAAACTCGTCCCCGCCGTCGCCCCATCGCCATCTTCGCCCCTGCCACCCTTACCGAACAATGGCAAACCGAACTGTTTGACAAACTGGGGATCCCCTGTGCCCGCTGGTCATCCCCAAAAAAAGTCTGGCTGGATCCCGAAGGTCGCCCCATCTCCCCCAGCGGAGCGGACTACATCACCCGCTGTCCCTTGCGTATCGGCATCATCTCCACAGGTCTAATCATCCAGCCCACCCGCGAACGGGAACTCCTCAGCCAACTCAACTATGAGATCTTGATCCAAGACGAATCCCACAAATCCCGCACCAAACATGGACTCGGTAAAGACACCGGACAACCCAACACTCTCCTCCAATTCATGCTCGACGCCGCCGGTCGCTCCCGCCATGTTTTGCTCGGCACCGCCACCCCCATCCAAACCGACATTACCGAGATCTGGGATCAACTACGGATCCTCCACCGTGGGGATGGGCACTTTATCCTGGGCAACGACTTCAGCCCCTGGCAGGATCCCGACCGAGCAGTTCCCCTGATCACCGGCAAAG
Source organism: Synechococcaceae cyanobacterium SM2_3_2 (assembly GCA_012031565.1). Taxonomy (GTDB): domain Bacteria; phylum Cyanobacteriota; class Cyanobacteriia; order Thermostichales; family Thermostichaceae; genus JAAUUM01. The sequence goes on along the minus strand of JAAUUM010000061.1, from coordinate 4,828 downwards.
AACGTCTTGTCAATCGGGATATTGCCTGGGAGTATCTCCGTTCCCCTCTCCCTCCCCTAGAATCCTCCACCGAAAGCGACTTCCGCCGCGTCCTTCATGAAATCCGAGGTGAACTACAACTTCAACCCCAAGACTTCGACATCACCGCTCCTTTCACCGACCTTCCCCATCCCATCCGCGACGATCTTGAAGATCTGATTGAAACCGACATCTCCAATCTAAATTTCTTCCAACGCCACAACCCCATCGTCCGCCACGTTATTCTTCGCAAACGCAAAGTCCTCGAAGATCTGGGCCTCCTACCCCGCGTTGGTGTCGATCTCCACCCCAATCCCAGCCAAAGCCGGGATCCCAATACCTTTAATCTGCTCTTCCGAGACCGCGCCCTCCGCACCAATGAAGCCTTTGAGATCGCCTATGAAGCCGCCGATGCCTTTGGCAGAGCCTATGGCAAACGAGTCCCCGGAGCTGGGTTTATGAAAAACCTCATGAGACAGCGACTCTGCTCCAGTTGCATTGCCGGACTCAACACCGCCCAAACCATCCTGGCAGGTCAAGCCATTGATGACGAAAGCGATCAAGACAATCTTGAGGACATCAAGATTTCCATCGAAGAACAAGAAACCCTTCAAGACCTGATTAATGCCATCCAAGATATGCAGGGAGAGGATCCCAAACTCAAAGCTGTCAAACACTACCTCACCCAAGAAAATTGGATCCAGCATGGCTGCATCATCTTTAGCCAGTATTACGACACCGCCGCCTGGGCTGCCCACAACATTGCTGCTCTATTCCCAGACCAGTTAGTCGGTCTCTATGCTGGTGCAGGCAAAAGTGCCCTCTATCGCGGCCCAGCCAACTGCAACACAGAGAAACGCCAAACTCTTAAACAGATGGTCGAAGATCAATCCATCAGAATCATGATTGCCACCGATGCCGCCTGCGAAGGACTTAACCTCCAGCGGCTGGGATCCCTCATCAACATCGACCTCCCCTGGAACCCTACTCGCCTAGAACAACGTATTGGACGGATCAAACGATTCGGACAAACCCGATCCAGCGTGGATATGCTCAACCTTGTTTATCAAGGCACTGTTGATCAGACCATTTATGACCGACTTTCCACCCGCATGAAAGATCGGTTTGACCTCTTTGGATCCCTGCCTGACACCATCGAAGACAAATGGATTGAGGATATAGAAACCCTCGACGAAAAGCTTGATGACTATATCAATGTCCAAAAAAGACTCAATGGCTTCGACATTCGCTACAACACCAACATTGATTCTGAAGAAGATAACTGGAGAAATTGCACTCAAGTCTTCTCTCGCCAAGAACTAGATTCCCTCATGAGAAATGGATGGTAGAAGAACAGTGGATTACAATGAATTGACAGCACTTTGCCGAAAAATAGTGTCTATCTAATTGATTCCATCAATCCAGAAATAAACTGGATTCAATTCAACAACCAGACGCGCCAGAAATCAACTGCTCATCACCGGAGTGGATCCCGCCTCCGAGTTCTTGGATGATTTTGAGTCTCTGCCCAAACCAATGGCAACTCCTGCCACTGAGTCGTAAATCGGGGAGATCTCATCGCTGCCTGCATCTGCCAAGCCCGCTCCAATCCTGTGACCGCAAAGCGCAACGTCTCGGATCCCCATTCCCGATTGATGTCATCCACCAGCTGCATCAACTGCCGGGACTCTTCTGCCTTCTGCCACTCAAACAAACTGCCCTGCACTGACTGAGCCTGCTCAAAGCGACTCAACATCACCCCGGCCTTTCGATAAGGGATCCCCTCCTCAAACAGTCCCTCCACCAACTGGATCCCCCAGTGCAGCAGCTCTCTGGTGTCATCCGTGGCCTCTAAAAGATTCATAGTGGCCGACACAGTGGGATCCACATCCCCATAGCGGCCCTTCATCAGCATCACCGTCAGAGCATGAGCCACTTGCCCCTCTCGCCGCAGCTTCTCCCCTGCCCGACACAGATAGGTGGCCACAGCTTCTCTCAGCTCCTCCAAATCCTCCACTGGGCGTCCAAAAGAGCGAGACACCATGATGGTCTGCTTCGGTGGTGACTTCTCCTCCAGGGGCAAACACGGGATCCCGCGCAGCTCCAGCACAATCCGCTCCCCCACCACATTCAGCTTCTGGCGAATCAACTCTGGCCGTGCCCGTTTGAGATCCAAGGCTCGAAAGATCCCTGATTGCCGCAATCGCTTGGCCCACTTGCGACCAATCCCCCAGATATTCCCCACCTCAATGCCCGCCAACACCCCATCCAAGTCGGGATGATGAGCCAAGTCTAGGATCCCCGTCATGGATCCCTTGGCTTTTTTGTTGGCAATCTTAGCCAGTGTTTTGGTACTGCCAATCCCCACCGAAATTGGGATCCCTGTCCAGAGCTGCACGGTCGCCTTGATCTTCTGGGCAAAGGACTCTAACTCCACCTCTGGGATATGGCTCAAGTCCAAAAACGCTTCATCAATCGAGTAGACCTCTAGCTGGGGGGTGAACTGCCGCAGGGTTTCCATCACCCGCCCTGACATATCCCCGTAGAGGGCGTAATTGCTGCTCAAGGTTTGAATCTTGTGCCGCCAGACCAGATCCTTGACCTTAAACAGCGGGGATCCCATTGGAATGCCCAGGGCTTTAACCTCTGGTGAGCGGGCGACAATGCAGCCATCGTTATTGCTCAGTACCGCCACAGGGATCCCCTGGAGATGGGGTTGAAACACCCGTTACTGCTTCGCAGTCGCTTACGCGAACGCAGGAGACATAGAAGTTATTGCAGTCCACCAGTGCTATCTGTTTGGGCGGCATAGTGCTCCGCACCGCTAAAGCGAACAGGATCCCTGCTCCAGTGCCACCACACCACACCAGTTCAAGCATACGTCCGAACCGCCAGCACCTCATCCGCTCGCAAGGCTGCAACCGCCGACTCAGGCACCGCCACCACCCTCAGTGACTCCCCAATCGCATTGAAAACCTCCAGTACACATCCCGGTTCTCCACCATGGGAATGAGGGATCCGCTCCAAAAGGTAGGCCACATCCCCTTTCCTCAATCCCTCGGTGGGGATGTCTCGTGTCAAAGCAACCCGCTCATACAACTCAATCATCTGGATCCCTGGAAGACATGACCCCAATGAGTGGAGCAAGAAGGGAGGTGAAGACGCTGTAAAGGATGTAGTAAAGAGGACACCTCAATGGTTTACGACTACAACCTGATTCGCCAAGCTGAGCAAGACATCAAAGATTCCTACTGGGATGCAATGGAACGCCATCAATCCCGACTGGAAGAATGGTACGAAAGCGAATACGGGGATCCCAATTCTCTAGACCCAAGGGATCCTGACTACCACTTCGAGTGCGATTCCTGAGCTTGCCATCAGACCCTCAAGGCTGACTTTCTGGCTCATTATTCCAGAAGAGGAGAAATGTTAAAAATGGGTGAGTAGAGTGCTGCCAACGCTACAAGGCCATAGACCAAAACCCCAATCCCAATCAAAGCCTGAAAGAGATAAGCTACCCTTCGATTTAGTTTCCCCAAAGTATCGAGAACAATGACGAGCAGACTACCGAGTGGAGCAATCCACAGCCAAGGGTACGTGAAAAAAATAAACGCCGTTGATCGAGGTAGCTCACCCCCCAGTTCCTTGTAAGCACTCAGGAAAACAGGAATTTTCACAGTTGCAATGATGGAAACTCCAAGAACCAGCGCCAAAGACCAGAGCATAACGGTAGACGGGGAGCGGGAGGAGGAGGGCTGCATAGACATCACCTGAGTGCTCTCCCCAGAATAGGCCAAAGCCCAGGGATCCCTTTCTCTATGAGCATCCGTGGGCTATCTTGACCCGACCCAGAACAGAGGTTGCACAAAGGCTGATATATCCACACCTCACCCATGACCCCGCAAACCCTGCTCACTGGTCTGAACACCGCCTATTGGACACTGGACTTCACTGCCTTTTGTCACCTCACCGGACTGGAGGAAACCCACCCTTCCCTTGAACTTTTCCAACATTTCCAATCAGCCAGCAAGGACCTCTGCCACTTGGATCCCATCATCCTGGAGCGACTGGTTCACCACCAAATCAAACAAGCAGCATAGGAGAAAAAAAGGCTCTGCCAAGAGTGAAGTAGATCATCAAACCAATGAAACTTATTCTCACCCCCCAAGCCGCCACCTGGATCCAGCTTCGCAACGGCCTAGGGCCTAGGGCAAACCCGTCGAGCGAGTAGTGGAATGGGCCACCGCCATCTGGTGCAAACCCATCCACGGCAGAGCCACCCTGATCCCCAAGCGCAAGTTCACCCTGGGATCCCTGGTCCAAACCCAGTCAGAACATGGCTTCATCACCACCCGCTACTCCCCTAGAGTGCTGGTGATCTGGGATCCCACCTCCCGCAACGGCTGGAGCCACATGACCTACATCGGCTATGAGTCCCGAAATACAGCAGAAAAGGCCCTGATCTGGCTGACTAATCAAGACTACGAAGTCATGTTGCGTTCCTCAAAAAGACTCAAAGACACCTGCAACTAAGAGCTAAAAGTCCCGGATCTGGACTGGTCAATCATCGAAAATCTAGTCTCAAAAGACCTGGGATCCCCTATCACATTGCCACCCTTAGAGATAGAAGATATCGCCTAAAAGGTTTCACACAAAACGCAAATCACAGGAGAATAATTCCCCCACAAGTGTTGCACGATAGCTTAAAGAGGAAAAGAAAGGGCCAGATATGTTAATCTAGCCCCCACAAATACATTATTTAGAGATGACCAGCTTACGTTCCCTTCCAGGGATTGTCAAGTCTCTCATG
>JAAUUM010000060.1 GCA_012031565.1 Synechococcaceae cyanobacterium SM2_3_2 | reverse complement strand
TCGGGCGGCAGAGGATCCAGAGTTTGAGACGTTCTACACCAAGAACATCTTGCTGAACGAAGGGATCCGGGCCTGGATGGCTCCTCAGGATCAGCCCCACAAGCGGTTTGTCTTCCCTGAAGAAGTCCTGCCTCGCGGTAATGCTCTCTAATATCTATTTATTAGATTTTGAATAGATTCTGAATCGAGTCTTTAGCCCTGCCGGTGGTGGGGCTTTTTTTCGGCTCATTATGATTTGACTAGCTATGACAAAGAACAGGATCCCCAACTGCGTGAGGATCCGGTTCAACATAAATGTGATTTGACACAAATGTGATTTAACAGGGGGCTACCTGTGGATCAGAGCTGGGATCCCATCAGACTGGCCAAGTCTTTGACCCGTGAGGCGTAGCCATACTCGTTGTCATACCAGGAGATCACCTTCACCATCCGATCCCCCAAGACCATAGTGGATTCGCTGTCCACAATGCTGGAACGGGGATCCCCAATCATGTCGGAGCTGACGGCATTGGCGTGGGCGATACCCAGGATCCCTTGCATCGGGCCATTGGCAGCGGCGGCAAAGGCCGCATTGACCGCATCAACAGTCACGGGTTGCTCGGTACGGGCCACAAAATCCACCACCGATCCGGTGATAGTGGGCACCCGCAGCGCCATGCCGTCCATCTTGCCCTTGAGCTGAGGCAGCACCAAGGCCACCGCCGTCGCCGCTCCTGTCGAGGAGGGCACAATCGACACCCCGGCGGCTCGACCCCGGCGAAAATCTTTGGGATCCGGGCGGTCAACGATGGCTTGGGTGGCGGTGTAGGCGTGGCAGGTGGTCAACATCCCCATCTCAATGCCAAAGGAATCCAGCAGCACTTTGGCCACAGGAGCCAAACAGTTGGTGGTGCAGGAGGCATTGGAGACGATATGATGCTCAGCCGAGTTGTATTGGTTATCATTGACCCCCATCACCACCGTCAGGTCAGGGCCTTTGGCAGGAGCGGAGATGATCACCTTTTTGGCTCCGGCGCTCAGGTGCTTGGCGGATCCATCCCGGCTGGTGAAGAAGCCCGTTGACTCCACCACAATGTCGATGCCCAAATCTGCCCAGGGCAATTGCTCGGGATCCCGTTGGGCCAGCACTTTCACCGATTGATTGCCAACTTTGAGGGAGTCCCCTTCGACGGTGACATGATGTCCCAGCCACCGATAGGCGGAATCGTACTCCAGCATATAGGCCAAATTAGCGGGATCCGTTAGATCATTGACCGCCACCACCTCGATATCCCCCGGATCCGCCAGGATGGTTCGCATCAAGGCTCTTCCGATCCGCCCAAATCCATTGATTGCCAGCCGTATTGTCATGCTGATGTCCTTGTCTGATCGATGGTTTTTTCACTACTCAGGTTACTGTGCTATTGATAGGTGCGGGGTCTTGCCAACCGTCTTAAATCAAATCACCCCAAACGCCTTTAGACTACCAACATCCGTCCCGGACCTACCACTCGACCTCAGTTAGGTTGCTCTTAGGGATGTGGAACCCTGTTATGGCTGGCTATGATCACCGGTCAAAACTCAGAGGACTGGAGCACAGGAAAAAGTCCTTCTTTAAAACAGCCTTGCTAGACTTTGAGAACGTGTTAGCAGCGGTGATGTGGTGCCTACTTCTTCTCCCAAGGGATCCCCTCCCTGGCTAGATCTGACCCTCGGGATCCTGACGGCTCCAGTGCTGCTGGGGCTGGTGGTGGCAGATCGGGCTGGTCGGTGGCTTCGAGATCTCGATACCAATGAGCAATCTTTGTGGATGGAACAACGGCTCCCCCCCCTGACCGTCGAACAGGTGGCTCAGCGGCAGAAAGATCAAATGAGAGATCAAGAGAATGATCAAACCCCTGACTCTGATCCCACACCTCTGGATCCCAGTCCTTCAGACATTCAGTTGACTCTGCCCCCTGTTGAGGATGCCGATGCCGGTCAATGAGCCCATCTCCGCGCAAGTGACCACTTGGCAGTGGCGGGGCTTTGCCATTCGCTATCAACAGTTTGGTTCTGTGGGATCCCCCTTGATCCTGATTCATGGGTTTGGGGCCTCCAGCGACCATTGGCGCAAAAATGGGCCTGTCTTGGCGACCCATCACCGGGTTTATGCCATCGATCTAATTGGATTTGGTGGCTCGGCCAAACCTCAGCCCCTCATCGAGATGGACTACACCTTCGATACGTGGGCGGCTCAGGTGTTGGACTTTGCCCGCGAGGTGGTCGGGGATCCCGTGGTGTTGGTGGGCAATTCGATTGGCTGCATCGTGGCTTTGCAGGCGGCGGTCACGGATCCCATGCAAGTGCTGGGGGTGGCGATGCTGGACTGCTCACTGCGCCAGCTTCATGATGACAAGCGGCAGCAGCTGCCCTGGTTTCGCCGAACCTCCACTCCTCTGATCCAGTCGGTTTTGGGCAACCGGAGGGTGGGACATTTCTTTTTTAAGCAATTGGCTCGACCCAATGTCATTCGTAGCATCTTGCTGGAAGCCTATGGCCGCAAACAAGCCGTGACTCCCGAACTGCTGGATCTGCTGCTCAAGCCCGCCCAAGATCCCGGAGCGGCGGATGTGTTTTTGGCCTTTGTTCGCTACTCCCAAGGGCCATTGCCAGACATTCTCTTGCCCCAAGTCAACTGCCCTGTCACCATCGGTTGGGGAGATCAAGATCCCTGGGAGCCGGTGGCCTTGGGCCGCGAATTGGCTCAGGCAGACTGTGTGGAAAACTTTACTGTTTTTGCGGGGGTGGGCCACTGTCCCCAAGATGAAGCTCCAGAGCTGATCAATCCCTGGTTGTTGGACTGGTTATCGACCCATGACTGGGGATCCCTTAGATCCCATTGCGATGGATCCCATTGAGATCTGGTCAAGCTTTAATTGAGCTGCTCGCAACCCGATAGATCACAAATCCTGAAGATGTAGGCCGATTATCTTAAATTACTCTGCTAGAACTGGGTATAATAGCCCTCTATGCCTAAACCTATACCTGTGCGGCCTGTGGTGAATCCTCGTCCTCCCCTGCCCGTCCTTCCCCTATATTCTGACGAGAAAGGTTTTGATCCCATGCTCCACCGCCCGAAGAAACGGGTGTCCATCTTTATAGATGGCAATAATATGTTCTACGCTCAGCAAAAAAATGGCTGGTTCTTTGATCCCCGCCGTGTGCTGGAATATTTTGCCAAGTCAGTGCCTGATGTGGACTTAACCAATGCTTTTTGGTACACCGGCATCAAGGATCCCCATGATCAGAGGGCTTTTCGGGATGCCCTGATCAGTTTGGGCTTTACGGTGCGAACCAAACTATTGAAAGAATATCGGGATGAAGATTCGGGACGCTACTCCCAAAAAGCCAATTTGGATGTCGAAATCGTCATTGACATGTTTAATACGGTGGAGCAATACGACCAGATTGTTCTATTCAGCGGCGATGGCGATTTTGATCGGGCGGTGGAACTCCTCCGTTCCAAAAATACTCTGATCACCGTGGTTTCCACAGAGGGTATGATTGCTCGCGAGTTGCGTAATGCCACTGACCGTTACATCGACCTCAACGAGATCCGTCCTTATATCGAAAAGATTGACAAGGACTAGCGCCGGTCTGTGAGGGATTTATCTCAGGCTCCCATCACTATGTCAACAGTGCAGCCGGCTTCTCCTACCTTCGACGTGTTGATCCTGTCCAATGGGCCAGGGGAGCTGACCACGTGGGTGCGGCCTGTGGTGATGGAGTTACGAGAGCAAATTCCCCAAGCCCGCATCTCAGTCATGTTGGCTCCCTGTCCTCATGCCTCAGGTCAGGAGATCGCCCTGTTGCGCTCAACTATGGATGTGGATCGATTTCAGGATGTCGATGGGTTCTGGACTTTTTTGCTGACGGGCCAAACGGAAGAAGCTTGGGAGTGGCTCCCCCGTGGTGTGGTGGTGTTTTTGGGGGGAGATCAGTTCTTTGCTCTGTTGGCAGCTTGGCGGCTAGGCTACCGTTCGGTGGTTTATGCCGAAGAGATACCCCGTTGGCGGATTTGGGTGGATGCCTTTGGGGTGCGTAATGAGGGGATTTTGCGGCGATATGGGGGCATTTTGGGGTGGCGGCGATGGCAAGCCAAAATGCAGGTGGTGGGGGATTTGATGGCGGATGGAGTGGCCACAGCGGCCTATTTGCCCGGTCTGATGGTGGAAGGCTGGACGGAGCGAGGGGGGACAACGGTGAGGTTGCCGCAAGAGGATCCTACCTCCACTCTATTGTTCTTGGATGAGGAAGAGTGGCCGGGGGAAGCTCCCTGGGATCCCGATGAGATTACCAATCCAGAGATCGGGTCTCTGATGCGAGAGCGCTCTCTTTTGCCGATGGGCTGGCAGCGGTTAGCGGATCCCATCCGTACCCAGATTCAGGTGGGTTTATTGCCCGGATCGAAGGGATCCAAGCTGTCTTTGGGGCTACCGCTGATGTTGGCGGTGGCGGATCAGATCCAGCGACAATTTCCCAATGTCAGATTTGTGATTCCGGTGGCTCCGACGGTAGGGGCTCGGCAGATGGCGGGCTTTGCCCAACCAAGAACCAACCCTGACATGAGTTTGGTGTACGGTACCTCTGCGGTATTGGAGCAAACCAGCTTGGGCTATCAGATGGTCACCCCCTACGGCACCATCATTCAGGTCTGGCCCAGCTATCCCGCCTATTCTGTAGTAGCTCAGTGTGATCTTTGTATCACGACCATCGGTGCCAATACGGCTGAACTGGCTCGTCTAGCGGTGCCTATGATCGTGGTGATTCCCCTCAACAAACTGGATGCGATGCGTGCTTGGGGTGGCATCTTAGGGCTGCTGGTCAATCTACCTAGGGTGGGATCCCTGTTTGCCACAGCAGTCAATTGGGTGGCTCACCGCTGGCTGGGCTATCTGGCTTGGCCCAATATCTGGGCTGGGGAAGAAGTCGTGCCAGAATTGCGGCGGCACTTGCGGCCCGAAGAGGTGGCAGATCTGGCGGTACAACTCATCCTGGATCCCGGTCGTCGCGCCCAGATTCGGGAGAAGTTGCGGCCCTTGGGGGCAAGCCAGGAGCGGCTCAAGCCTTTGTCAAATTGATCGAACAACAGCTGGCCAAGGCTGTGCCTCGTCGCAAGGGATCCTAATCAGTCATCCAACAGAGATAGAGCATTCTGGAGCGCGTCCCGGCCTCATGCTGGCGTGTGTGGCGTTGGCCCTAACAGTTTTATGTAACTTTATGCAACATAGACACATTTAGAATCTAGCCCAAGCACCAGGAAGCAATCAGGGTCTCAGGTGCCTTGGGATGCACCTCTTCGATAGCTGTAATGAGCTGTAATGCTCTCTGGGTAAGGCTTCTAATTGTTAATGGGCTGTACTGGAATTGAACCAGTGACTCCCACCGTGTCAAGGTGGTAGACTCCTGTTGAGAACCCCTACCCAGATTACCTTTCACGGCTTTAGAAAACTTGTTGGACTACATTCCGTCCTATTCTGTTCTTGTTTGCAGCGGCAGTCCGCTCTTTTCTCCACTCCAGAGTGCTCCTCTAGATCCCAAAGCAAGGCTACGTGGATGATCTCACAACACATCCACCAGCTCAACCTGCATCTCTCCAGTTGACCTCTTCTCTGAAAAAAAGCGAACTACTACTGTGTTCATTGCTGAGGACAATGCGCCAGCATTGTGAGCAGCTCACCCATAACTACCTACCGTAGCTATGTCTACAGCTATGTCTACAATGACAACCCAACTTGACCTCTCTACCTTCACACCGCCAAAGTTCATCAATCTGTTGCGCCAGATGGCCCAAAAGATCTCCTTTGCTCACAGGGATGGTCTGTACAGCCTACTCCATCTCCACCTACGGTTACGCAACTTTTATCTACCTCTCCGCGACCAAGACCACTCCTCGCTAGCATCTCTCAAACAGACCGGCTCGGTCTTCCTCGCCACACCTGAACCAGCTCCGTTGACGGTGCTCGAACACGCCAACGCTATCCGTGCATTGTGTCAGTGGGAGGCAAAGTTGCTGATCTGCGACAAACTGTGGTCGTCACCACTCCCCGAGACAAACGAGTCTCAACTCAGGCAAGCAGTCAATATCTTTTGCAATAGGAGTGGCATTCATGTCAGAGGCATGCTAGGTTAAATTTAAGTGTGCTAAATGCACAACACTACGAATGTAAATTATGTTCGCAACTGCAAACTGCATTTATATAGTTCTAGAGCTTTCAAGGCACATTACGCTACAACCACATAGTGCTTTGACTCCAAGGCATAGTGTTTAATGGCTGTGAACTGCGTGTGTAAGATGCTTTGCCTTTCAAAGCGCTCCACTCTCCGGCTGTAGATTCCGATTCTAAAGTGCTTTATTCTTTAAAGCACACCCGCTTTTGAGGTGTGTTCATATGATTTCTGCAAGTTTGCAGAGTCCCCAAGTCATCCAGCAACTCTGGACAACCAGTCGTAATCCGGCTGATCAAGCAACAGCGTCAACAACCGTTCCCAGACTCCTTTGTCTCGCCAGCGACAAAAGCGACGATGGACATTTTTCCACTCTCCGTAGTCTGGGGGTAAATCTCGCCAGGGTGCTCCGGTAGGCAGGATCCAGAAAACGGCATTGAGGAACAGGCGGTTATCCTGGGCTGGACGTCCTTGCTGACCTCGTGAGCCGGGCAGATGAGGTTCTAGTAATTGCCAAAGCTTGTCTGAGATGTCGTGTCTGCGGTGAGCACTCATAGTGGTGGGCTTGTCGGGTTTTGCCTACCTTACAATATTTTGTTGATTTGACGACAGCGTCTAGAGACCAAAACTATCGGAAAACTCTATTGACTCTCGACTCAGAGATGGCCCCAAACCCAAGAGGTAGACGACTTCCACCTGTTCTTGGAGACAGGTCATTCAGCCCTGTTTAAGTCAGATTTGATAAGCTGATGGGCCAACAGGGCTTGAGGCAGGCAAGGGCATGGGTTGGTGGTCAACGTTACGACGCAATCGGCTGGCGATGGTGGGGCTGGCCCTTCTGGTCATTCTCTATCTGGGATCCATCTTTGCCGAGTTTTGGGCACCGTATCCCGCGTTGGTCGCCCAACGAGAGGGATCCCTGTTGCCGCCGACCGCCATTCATTGGTTTGATCAGGCGGGGCAGTGGCGGGGGCCGCATGTTTACCCCACTCGACAGGGGCCGGTGGATCTAGAAACGGGGGATCGGCCTTTGCTGGTGGACTATGCCCATCCTGCCGGGATCCGATTGTTGGTCAAAGGGGATGTCTATGCTTGGCCCGCCGGGTTGCCTCTGATCTCGGCAGATCGGCATTTGTTCGGCACAGTGGCTCTGGCTCCGCTGACCTTGGCTCCGGTGGCGATTGTGGGGGATCGTCCTGAATCGACACAGCCCCCTCCCTTGGCTCGACTCAATCTGTTGGGCACTGATGACCAGGGACGAGATTATTTCAGTCGGTTGTTGTACGGCAGTCGGGTCAGTCTTTTTATTGGCATTGTTGGCATCTCCATTTCCTTTCCCATCGGCCTGATCATGGGGGGGATCTCTGGCTATCTGGGAGGCGTGGTGGATACTGTGCTAATGCGACTGGCGGAGGTATTGATGTCGATTCCGGGGCTGTATCTGTTGGTGTCGCTGGCAGCAGTCTTGCAGGTTAATCCTCTGACGGAGGTGCCATTTTCCAATGTGGAGCGGTTTATCATCATCATTATTATTACGTCGCTGATTGGCTGGGCGGGCTTGGCCCGGGTGATTCGGGGCCAGGTGTTGTCGCTGCGAGAGCGGGACTATGTGATGGCTGCTCGGGTGGCGGGCGCGGGATCCCTGGATATCTTGTGGCGGCATATTTTGCCCCAGACCACCACCTATGTGATGATCTCGGCCACGTTGGCGATTCCGGGCTTCATTGCGGCGGAGTCGGTGCTAAGCCTGATTGGACTGGGGATCCAACAGCCGGATCCCTCCTGGGGCAACATGCTGGCTTTGGCCACCAATGCCTCGATTATTGTGCTGCACCCTTGGCTGGTGATTGCCCCGACGCTGTTGGTGGTGCTCAGTTGCTTGGGGTTCAATCTGTTGGGGGATGGTCTGCGGGATGCGCTGGATCCTCGGGATTGAGGCGGAAGGAATCAGTGCTTTCTCTGGCCTAAAACCATGACGGGATCCCCTTGGTAGCTCAGAAATAGCCCCGAGGTGAGGCTGACAGAGAGCCCATCTGGCGGAGATTTCAGCCGCAGAAACTGTAACAACTCTTCAGGTAAATCGGGCGGAAGGAGTCCGATACTAGGGTACAAGCTCGGATAGGCTGAACATAGTCACCGTATACGGTTGCCGTAATGTGGTTGCCCTATTCGATGACTGGTTGTATCACCTAGACCACAGTGGTTGTCTTGTCCGCTTAGGAACCCCCTCTGTTGGCGATTTGGTGTTGGCTATTTGGGAGTTCACCCTCTCATCATCGTGTCGAGGCTCTTTTTAATAAACGTGCGACTTTTATATCGCGAACCCTGAGAGGGTGGGGATGCACACTACCGGGATCCCTTGTGAGGGGGAACATCAATCCCTTTTTGTAATCCCTTTTTGCCATGATCTGCCGCTCATCTGCTCAAGCCTCAGCCCGTCAGGCACGACTTTCCGAAGAGAAGGAGACATCAGGAAGATAAATATGTATATCGCTGTTGTGGGTTTGAGCCATCGCACGGCTCCTGTGGAGATTCGAGAACGGGTCAGCATTCCTGAAGATGAGGTCAAGGAGGCGATAGCCCACCTGCGCTCTTGTCCCCATGTGGACGAAGTGGCTGTTTTGAGCACCTGTAATCGCCTGGAGATCTACATCGCCACCCCTGATGTGGAGAGTGGGGTGCGGGAGACGATGCAGTGTCTGGCGGAGTTTAAGCAGGTCAGCCTGACAGCCATGCGCCCTCATATGTTCACCCTCATCTACCAGGATGCCGTGATGCACCTGATGCGGGTGGCAGCAGGTCTCGACAGTTTGGTCTTGGGGGAAGGACAGATCCTGGCCCAGGTCAAAACCACCCAAAAATTGGGTCAATCTTTCAACGGCATGGATCGCATTCTCAATCGCCTGTTCAAAGCGGCCATCACTGCTGGCAAGCGGGTGCGGACAGAGACTGAAATTGGCACTGGAGCCATGTCCGTCAGCTCAGCCGGTGTGGAACTGGCTCTGCAAAAGTTGGGCACCTTGGCGATTGGCAAGATTACTGTGGTCGGGGCGGGCAAGATGGCTCGTCTGCTGGTGCAGCATTTGTTGGCCAAAGGCGCGGTGGATATCACGGTGGTCAACCGTTCGTTGGATCGGGCCAAAGAGATGGTGGCTCAGTTTGACCAGCCGATTGATGTGCAGCCCTTGGATGCGCTGTTGCAGTGTGTGGCAGACTCCACCGTGGTTTTTACCAGCACGGGAGCTACCGAGCCCATTTTGAATCGCTGTGTGCTGGAATCGGTCTTACAGCCGGATCCTGAGTTGATGCTGGTGGATATCTCGGTGCCCCGCAACGTAGCTGCCGATGTGGAGCAGTTGAGCGGGATCCAGGTGTTTAACGTCGATGACCTCTCCGCCATCGTGGAAGAAAATCGCTCCTATCGCCAGAAAGTGGCCGCTGAGGCGGAGGTTTTGCTGGAGGAGGAGATGGACGAGTTTTTGGAGTGGTGGCGCTCTCTGGAGACGGTGCCCACCATCAGCAGCCTGCGGCAAAAGGTGGAGTCGATCCGCGAGCAAGAGATGGAAAAAGCCATGTCTCGCCTCGGTCAAGATTTTGCCGAAAAGCATCTGGATGTGATCGACGCCCTCACCCGTGGCATCGTCAACAAGATCCTGCACGATCCGATGGTGCAATTGCGGGCTAAGCGAGATATCGAAGCTCGGCGGGCGGCGATGCGTACCCTGCATGAGCTGTTTAACCTCGATCCCCTCACCCTCCAGGCCCAGCAGGAGCGTTAAGTCTTGGCCCAGACCGTTGTTCCAACTCTCGGGATCCTTGCTTCTGGCAGTGGCTCCAATTTTGAGGCGATTGCTCAAGCGATTCAATCGGGATCCCTGTCTGGCGAGATTCGGGTGTTGATTTGCAATCATCCTGAGGCCAAAGCGTTGCAGCGGGCGGAACGGCTGGGGATCCCGGCGGTGGTGCTGGATCATCGCCAGATCAAACCCCGCGAGGCTCTCGATCGAGCGATTGTGGAGACCCTCCAGGCTCACAGCGTCGAGTGGGTGGCGATGGTGGGCTGGATGCGTCTGGTTACTCCCGTGCTGATCAACGCTTTTCCTGATCGGATTCTCAATATCCATCCCAGTCTGTTGCCCAGCTTTCCGGGTTTGCGGGCGGTGGAGCAGGCTCTCGATCATGGGGTCAAGATCACGGGCTGCACGGTGCATATCGTCACCCCTGAGATGGACAGTGGCCCGATTTTGGCGCAGGCGGCGGTGCCTGTTTTTGCGGGTGATACTTCGGAGAGTTTACACGCCCGGATTCAGGTGGAGGAGCATCGGCTCATCGTGGAAGGGATCCGCTTGGCGACGGGACAGTCATCCCCCGCAAAATGATCTCTGTCCCCTGGACTTCTGCCCAAAGACCGGATCCCAGCGACTCGGTGCGGCAGCGTTGAGGGGCTGAGACAAGATTGAGCACAGATTCCACTTGATCAAAGCGGGGCTGACGGGCTAATCCCTCCCGGAGTAGGCGATAGACACATTCCCGTTGCAGAGCCAGTGCCTGAGTCTGGAGCTGGGCACGATCGAGCCGAGGGGGATCCGGCTGATAGACTTGGGGCCAGAGTTGATTGGCTTGAGCCAGCAGATAGTCATGCTCAGCGGTCAATAGATCGGCGGTGCGGCAGAGGGCTTGTTCCACCTGGGGGTTGAAGTGCTGTTGCAGCAGGGGCATCACCTCCTGTCGCAGTCGATTACGAGCATAGCGGGGATCCTCGTTGCTTTGATCGGGCCAGACGGGCAGTTGGTGAGCCAGACAAAAAGCCGCTGTTTCAGTCCGCCATACCTCTAATAAGGGGCGAACTACTGTTGGGTTGAATTGTGGAGTCGATTGGGTTGGGGATAACGGGCGCTGCCAACTCATCCCTGATAAGCCTTGGGATCCTGAGCCTCGGAGCAGGTGCAGCAATAGGGTTTCTGCTTTGTCGGTGCCGGTATGCCCCATGACGATGGCCTCGCAGCCCCAAACCTGTGCCCAGTAGCCCAGCTGTTGATAGCGCCAGTCGCGGGCTTGGGCTTCCTGTCGATGGATGTCGGGTGCTGTGGCGATCTGACACGGGATCCCATAGGCCTGAGGGATCCAATCGGCCAAAAACTCCGCACAGCGAGTCTCATCGTCTGACCAGCGGTGGTTGCAATGCAGCACATACAGCTGCCAGTCCCAGCGGGGAGCCAAGTCAACACAGAGTTGCAATAGACAGAGAGAATCTTGGCCACCCGAAACCGCCACCAACAGCTTTTGCTTGTGGGTGAGCAAGTGTCTGCTGCGGATCCCTGTGTGGACTCGGGTATGCAAGTCGGTGAGGGGTACAGGCTTGGTCACAATAACCGTCAATGGGCTGGTGCAATCAGTCAACAATGAGATCCAATAATGAGATCTCTGACTGAGGGAAAATCAAAAGATGTCTATTCCATAACAACCATAACAATCTGAACAGACACTTCACTGCTAACTCATCCCTCATGAGTGAAATAGTACTATCCTCTTAACCGACCTGAGCGCAAAATGCTGATAATCAGCCACAAGCCTAATAAGCTAGCGGCTCCAAACAAAGCTTGAGCAATCCAATAGACCTGAACACTTTGAGATTGAGCGGTGATGATGGCAGCTCCCATAATCAGGGATCCCACCACAACGCTAAAGGACAAGCGATTAGCTGAATCATCCAAGCTGAGTCTGACGGGTTCTAGATCACGGATGCCAATGTTCCATGTCAATGTTTCGCTGGTGATACGATTGAGTAGAATTTCTGCCTGTCTTGGGGATTGCAACGACAGACTTTTCAGATCCAATGCCGTTCTCAGTAGGGCGGGCATGGGAGTATCTCCCACCAATTGCCGCCGAAAGATATCTGTCATCAGTGGCCGAATTTGATCGGGAAGATTGTAATCGGGATCCAATTGTCGAGCGATGCCTTCTAGATTTGCCAATGCTTTAGCACACAAACCCAACGTGCCAGGGATCCGAATATGATTGCGGCGAGCTGTCTGTAGGACATCAAAAAACAGTTGGCTAAAATCGGTCTGAGCGATGCTGAGGGTATAGTATTGTCGCAATAATCGCTGATAATCTCGTTCTAATTGGGCCAAACTGACAGGCTGAGTTGGTGTGGCCAAATCTAGTGTTAGTTCGCTGCATCGCTGGGCATCTAGACTGACAATCGACAGGATTAACTCCAATAGGATCTGCTGGGTACGGGGATCCAATCGACCAATCATGCCGCAATCCAACAGAGCAATGCGTTGATCTTGGAGATAAAAAACATTGCCGGGATGGGGATCCGCATGGAAAAATCCATCCAAACAAATCTGCTGAAAGAAGGAACGGGTCAAAAGCTGAGTCGCCTCTTGCCGTTGTTGATCAGATCCAGTCTTTACCAACGGACTCGAAAGCAACGGGGATCCCTCTAACCAAGTCATCACCAAAAGTTTGTCGGTGGTTAAGGGCCAAATAATATCGGGAATCACCAATTGGCTCGGCTCAAACCAACTGCTTTTCTGCATATTGTGCTTGAGCTGATCGGTTGCTGTCGCCTCTTGCGTAAACTTTAGTTCTCCTCGCAAAGCTGTGGCAAACTCATCAGCCAGAGCCACCACATCCGATAATTTGCCAAAGTCAGTTTGGGCCACCAAGTCGGCCAGACTACGGATGAGAGCAATATCCTGCTCCACAATCACCTCTATGTCAGGTCTTTGCACCTTGAGCGCCACCACCAGACCGTCTTGCAAGATCGCCCGATGCACCTGGGCAATTGAGCCCGCCGCAATCGGCTGGGGATCCACCTGTTGAAAGACTTGATCGATAGGGGATTGCAGCTGCTGCCGGATCACGATCTCGATATCAGACCAGTTGACGGGCGGCACATTGGCCTGAAGATCCGTCAGGGCTTTGATGTATTCGCTTGGCAATAGGTCAGGTCGGGTACTGAGCAATTGGCCCAACTTGACGTAGACCGGCCCCAGATCCACCAAGATATTGTGCAAAACCTTCGGTGGGGGCAATTGTGGCTCAGACGGCTTTCCCCCTGTCAAAAGGCGGCGCATATAGTCCCAGCCATGCTTAAACAGCACCTCCAAGATTTCCGCCTGACGGGATTGAAACTGCGGAAAACGCGAGATCATGGCCACCTCTTTTTGCCCCAACCCCCTCAAGATACTCCAGTCGGTTCCCTATCAATCCACCCTAAAAACGCCCCCAGGCCCGCAGCCATTCTTGTATCGTCTCTTGCCACCCCACCATCTGCTCTGGTTCAGCAATGGCAGTGGCCGGAAGAGGAGACAGTCCGGGATTCGCCTCCTGTACCTCCCAGAGCTTAACCTTTGAGGATCCCTTGGCGGCTGGCACCTGATGGGGGTTGGCCTTTGAAATATAGTCTTTGGCCGATTCATAAACCGCTGGCGAGATTAACAGCTGTGTATCGAGTTTGACGTTGCTCTCGTCCATCCAAGTCACTGCCGCCACAGACTTTCCAAACAGGGAGATTTTGCCGGGATCCTGTGGATCTGCATTAAGCAAGATGGTGGATCCATAATGAATGGCCACCGTCAAGCGAACTTGTGGATAGGACAGCTCTCGCAGCACCCCATTGAGTCCTTGTACCGAGGCTTGTAGGGCTAGGGCCGTCTGCATCGCTTGCCGGATCCCTTGCTCTGGTGAATCCTTGAGCCCAAACAAAGCCAAGCTTCGTAACCCGTTTTGGCCGCCTAATGAACCTTGATACTGCTGAACCAACGTGCCCATCTGGTTATAGAAACGGCCCAATGTATAAACGATGTCATAGGGAAAGTTTTTTTCATCAAAATCCGAGATGCCGCGCAATGAAATCGCCATGATGGCTGTGTCCGCTTGCCTGCCGATGGTTCGAGCCTGAAGCTGATTTTTGGCGACATCAATATCGGTACCATCCAATACCAGCCGCTGGATCGCAATGTCACCGGTGATCCGAGTTTGACAGGCCAAGCGAATATGAACCGGCAGATCCAACCGCTCGGCCAGAGCCTTTTCAGCGGCAGTCATGAGGCGACAATTCTCACTTCCCTCCAAAATCATGATCCGACAGGTGGAACAAGCGGCATTTCCCCCACAGGCATGGGGGTGAGGAACTTTTGCCTCCAGCAAGCTTGCTAAGACGCTGGAGTGAGCCTTGGCCTCAATGACGATGTTGTCAGGACGACACAGGATCTGAGACATGACGAGACCTTAGAGCTAGAAGAGAACATCATGGATCTATCTTATTTTAGTGGTCTGGTTTTAGTAGTCTGGACTGCTCTCCCTAAGATTACTGAAATACAGAAATTCAGGAAGTACCATATCTTACATAATTTCGCAGGTTTCGCCCCTGATGCCTTGTCAAAAGGCTCCACTATCTCCTGTAAATCAGTCTGTTTTCTGAGAAATGGGATCCCAATTCACCCTTCTCTCTTCAAATGCGGCTGGCCGTCAAAAAACCTCTACATAATGCAGTATTATGTAATACAACCCGAGTCAAGGTGAGCCTAACTCATGATGGGAATCTCTAGGGTTAGCCTTGGAGCAAAAGTTGTGTTGCCTTTATTCTTTCTGTATTCCATTGCTGGAGCTTCTTGGTAGGATGGCTCTGAAACAAACGAAGCGGGATCCAATGCTCAAGATCATGGGAGACTATCCAGAGGGGTTGCCTCGGAGTGAGGAGAACCTCACCCTACGCTTTTCTCCTAGTAAAACCCCTATTCAGCAGCGTTGGCGAAACAATGGCCTCTCTGCTGATTTTATTGCTGACTATTTAATGACATTTTTCTTGGGGAGTGATCAAGAAGATAGCCAAAATCTTTTGTTAGAACTCAAAACATCCACAGCCTATATCGCCAATGAGCTGCTGGAGAATGCCATGAAATATAATGACGAGTCCTCCAACCAAGCCATTGTCTTTAGCCTCAATCTCTACACCGATCAACTGGTCTTTTTGACTGCTAATTCGATTGGAGTGGGTCATATTGTTCAGTTTCAGGACTATATTCAAGAGCTTTTAGATAACGATCCAGAAGATCTCTATTTCCGTAAGTTGGAACAAGAGCATGAGTCCCCCTTGAGCAAAGGTGCAGGTCTTGGGCTTCTGACCATGTTGATTCAGCATCAGGCCACACTGGGCTGGAAGTTTGAAAGATTAGAGGCAGTTGACCCGACTCCACCGCTGGTGACTACTGTGACCACCAGCGTCTGTCTACCCATTGAATCTTCCTTGACAAAGCAAACCGGCTCGATCCAGCAAAACAGGCATGGGAAGTCTCACCATGATGGAAATTAAGGCTGATTTGTATCGAGTTTGGCTATCTGATGAAGCCAACTGTATCGTCTTTGACGGAATTCTTCGACTCAATGGGGGAGAAGAGTATGCGCCGATCGCTCAGATCCTAGATTATGCTGCCACTCAAGGGGATAACATGGTCATTGATCTGCAAGAACTCTCCTTTCTCAATAGCTCTGGGATCCATATGTTGTCGAAGTTTGTGATCCAGCAGCGTAAACAGGAAAATTTTCAGATCAAGATTATTGGGTCGAGTCGAGTGCCTTGGCAAGAAAAATCTCTTCAAAGCCTACAGCGACTTTTACCTAAGTTGATTATCGAGCTTCGTTAGGCTTTCCTGGACTTTTGGCATTGATAATCAAGGTACAGGGAAATTAAACTATAGGGAGCGCCCAAACAGGGATAAGTCTCGCACAAGAATAGGGCAATTTTAGTGAATTTTGGCAATGACTTGTTCACAACGCGGACAAATCATCTCGTCAGAGATCAGATCCAGTTTGAGAACAACGTGATGTTCTAACTCTATAAACTCTTGGATTCTGGCTCCAGAAAGACCCCATAACTTATCACCCCATAACTTATCACCCCATAACTTATCAAAGGGATCCCTGGCTGGAGTCTACACTCCGATTCACTCGTCTTAAAAGTATTGCACCTCCCTACTTATTTAGCGGCCCTGATCTTTTGATAACCGAATGCGTACCGATTCGCCGTGAGAGGGTAGCCCTTCTGCCTCGGTCAGGGCATCAATGGCATCTGCCACCTGAGCCAATGCCCCTGGCCCATACTGAATCAAGCTGGAGTGTTTCATAAAGGTCTCCACGCTCAGAGCGGAGGCATAGCGAGCCGCCCCAGAGGTGGGCAGTGTGTGGTTGGGGCCAGCCAGATAGTCCCCCACGGCTTCGGGGGTGTGATGCCCCAAAAAGATCGCTCCCGCATGTCGGATCCCCTCCAACAAAGCCCAGGGATCCGTGACCTGTAATTCTAGGTGCTCGGGAGCAAACAGGTTAGAGAGGCTGATGGCAGTGCTGAGGTGTTCCACCACCCCAATCATGCCGTAATTGGCAATAGATTTTTCGGTGGCAATCCGACGGGGATGAACTTGCAGTCGCTGGTTGATGTGCTGGGACACCAGCTCGGCATGGCTGGGATCCGTGGTCAGCAAAATAGCGGCTGCTAAGGGATCGTGTTCTGCCTGAGCCAGCAAATCCACCGCCAGATGCTCGGGATTGGCACTGGCATCGGCGATCACCAACACTTCAGAAGGCCCCGCCAGCGAGTCGATTCCCACTTGGCCATAGACCTGCTTTTTGGCCAGCATCACGTAGATATTGCCGGGGCCTGTGATCACATCCACCTGGGGGATCGTCTCAGTGCCATAGGCCAGCGCCGCCACCGCTTGGGCACCCCCGACCCGATAGATGGTCTGGATGCCCGCCTCCTGAGCCGCCACCAAAATGGCCGGACTCACCCCCATGCCCCTTTGGCCATCGGATCCCGGCGGCGTCACCATCACCACCTCGGGCACCCCGGCCACCATCGCAGGTAGGGCATTCATCAATACGGTGCTGGGATAAGCTGCCCGCCCACCCGGAATATAGAGTCCGGCCCGATCCACAGGCCGATAGTGCTTGCCTAGGACGATCTCGGGTTCTGGGAACTTGACCCAACTTTTGGGTACCCGCTGGCGATGAAAAGCCTCGATCCGCTGCTTGGCCAGCCGCAATGCCTGCAACAATTGGGGCGAAATGGCTTGATAGGCAGCTTCCATCTCTGCCCCTGACACCCTCAGCTCAGCCGCCGACATGCTCACCCCATCAAACTCAGCCGCGTAGTCCAACAAGGCCCGATCCCCCTGTCGCTGCACCGTCTGAAGAATCTCCCGCACGGTGGACTCACGGTGCATATTTTGATCCGACTGGGTACGGTACGTGATTCGCTTCAGCTCTGCTTCAATCTCAGAGTGTTGGGTGACGATTCTGAGCATGGCATCTCCAGATGGGGGCTAGTCCCGTGGCAGCGTTGTCGATGGGTAATGAAGTCTGACAGCGGGGTCGATTGAGACGGCAGCGTCCCGGGAAGACCTGGGGTTGGCACCACTGGGGTATGTATCAATGCCACTTGAACATCAATACAGCTTGATGCAGCTTGAATGCAGCTTGAACCCCAGACGGGATCCTTAACGTGTTGTTAAAGACCGAGATCTGAATCCTAGCTCAACCCTGCCCTGTCCTAAAGCCATACTCCAAGCCGGATCCCTCCCCGGATCCCTCCACTGATAATCTCTGGCCGTCGCCCCCTATCTCCTGATGACAGGTATCCATCACACCACATCCATCACAGCAGATGAAGGGCGGCTTCGGCAAAGGGTTCCTGTCTTCTGGCTGATCTGGCTAATGTGGAGGTAACGATGGGTCGGGACTTTCTAGTTAATCACTAGAACAGACGACTGAGCAGGATACAACTGACCCCCAACAGGGATCCCACCACCACTTGCAGCGGAGTATGGCCCAGCAGCTCCTTCAGAGAAGGCTCCTCAAACTCAGCATCCTCAAAGGATTCCATCATGCGGTTGAGGACGCGGGCGTGTTTGCCAGCCGCCTGTCGGATCCCGGCGGCATCGTACATGACGATCAGGGCAAAGACCACGGTGGCGGCAAAGAGCAGACTATCCCAGCCCTCTTGCATCCCGACCCCCAAGGCCAGTGCGCTCACCAAGGCTGCATGAGAACTGGGCATCCCCCCCGTTTGGGTCACCACCCGAATATCCAACTTGCCTGATCTGCCATAGACCAACAGCAGCTTTGTGCCCTGCGCCACCAAACTAGCCAGCAGAGCCGACCACAGGACACGGTTAGCGAGTAACTCTTGAAACCACACCATGAGGATTGGGGGGAGGAAAGGGGGTAGCGGGCCTGGGATGAGGTTAGTGGCTGCGATGGGTGATGTAGTCGGCCAAAGCTCGCAATGGCTGCGCTTTCGAGCCATAGGGATCCAGGGCAGATTGGGGCGGATTGGATCAAGTCTTGACGC
>JAAUUM010000308.1 GCA_012031565.1 Synechococcaceae cyanobacterium SM2_3_2 | reverse complement strand
ATGATCTGGTCAGCCCTGAGGTTGCCAGTCAGATTCCCGCTCATGCGGTGGTGATCTCGGTCGGTAAGCGCGGTGGGCAGGTCAGTTTTTCTCAATGAGCAGATCAATGCCCTTTTGCTGCATCATGCCCGCCAGGGATCCCAGGTGGTACGGCTCAAGGCTGGGGATCCCCTCATCTTTGGCCGGGGGGTGGAGGAAATGGAAGCGCTGCAAAAGGCTGGGATCCCTTATGTGATTGTGCCGGGTCTCAGCTCAGCTCTAACGGGGGCGACCTATGCTGGGATCCCGCTGACCCACAAATCCCTCAGCCGCAGTGTCGCCATCCTCAGCGCCCATGAGCCAGACGTTTTGCCTTGGGCCGCTCTAGCACAACTGGACACCGTGGTGATCCTAATGGGATCCCGGCATCTGGAGACGATTGCGGCGGCTTTGCTTCAGGCGGGCCAAAAGTTAGCGACCCCAGTGGCGATCATCGTCCGGGCCGGGGATCCTGACCAGCAGGTCTGGACGGGAACGCTGGGATCCCTGCCGAATGTGGGCCAGAGCAACCTGTCGCCTGCCCTGATTGTGGTGGGGGAGGTGGTATCGCTGCGGCAGGTGGTGCTGCCAGGGATCCCGGTGCCGATGTCAAAACCCTCAAAACCTCTGGCCGGCCAAACGATCTTGGTGACACGGGCAGAAACCCAGGCATCGGCCCTGACAGATCTGCTCCGACAGCATGGCGCTCGGGTGCTGGAGCTGCCCACCCTGGCCATTGTGCCCCCCGCCAGTTGGGATCCGATGGATGAGGCAATTGCCAATCTCAACTCCTATGACTGGCTGCTGCTCACCTCTGCCAATGCGGTCAGCTTTTGGATGAACAGGCTGGCTGATCATGGCTTAGACAGTCGTGCCCTGGCCGGGATCCAGATCGCGGTGGTGGGATCCAAGACGGCGGAGACCTTGGCGGGCTATGGCCTGCGACCGGATTTGATGCCCACTGAGTTTGTGGCGGATGCCCTGCTGGATGCCTTGCCAGATCCGCAGGGATCCCGGTTTTTATTTCCTCGGGTGGAGTCGGGCGGGCGCGAGGTCTTGGTCAAGGGGCTACAAGAGCGAGGGGCTGACGTGACCGAGATCGCGGCCTATCAGTCGGTCTGTCCTGAGCAGGCGGATCCCCAGGTGATCGAGGCATTGCGGGCCAGACAAGTGGATGTGCTCACCTTTGCCAGCTCCAAAACTGTGCAGCATTTCGGGCTGTTGATGCAGCGGGCCGGATTGGACGAAACTGCTTGGGATCCCCCCGTCCAGATCGTCGCCATTGGTCCCAAGACCGCCGATACCTGTCGAGAGGTTTTAGGGCGAGTGGATCTGATGCCCTCGGATTACACCCTCCCGGCATTGGTGGAGCTATTGCTGAGGAGGCCGTAAATGCCCCGATGACACTTGCTAGGCTTGCTTTGAAACGGGCTGACCTGACCGGAGATTGCCTCGGGCCAACGACAGAAACACCCCTGCCCCACAGAGAATACAGGAGAAGCCAAAAACCCGCTGAATGCTGACCAGCAGTTGGGGATAGGTCGCAGGGGAGATGGATTCATCGCCGATCACAGCGGCAAAGACCAAGGTGGTGACGCCAATGCTGAGTACCTGCCCAATCATCCGCACCGTGCCCACCGACGCCGAGGCAGTGCTGAAATAGCGCTTTTCCACCGCACCCATCGTGGCATTGACATTGGGGGGCGAAAAAAGAGCAAAGCCGGATCCCAGCAAGCCCAGTCCCAGCACCACAAAGGGCAAAGGGGTATCCATCTGCAAGAAGGAAAACCAGAGCAGCCCCAAAGCAATCAGCACCATCCCAGCTGAGGCCAGCAAGCGAGGCTCGATCCGGTCAGATAAGCGACCCGTGATCGGGGAGAAAACCATTTGCAAGATCGGTTGGCTGACCAAGATCAAGCCTGCATCCTGGGGGGAGAGAGCCTGAATATATTGCAGGTAAAGGCTGATCAAAAAACTGACGGAAAAGGCAGCGGCATAGCTGATCAGCGAGGCCAGACTGGAAAAGGCAAAGATCCGATTGCGAAAGATCTCGATATCCAGCAGCGGATTCTGGGTCTTGATCTCCCATCTGACAAAGCCAATCGCTGCGGCTAAACCCACCCCCGCCAGCCCAAACCCTGGGGCCGAAGGTAAGCCCGAAAACCCCAACAACAGGCCACTCAGGGCCACCACGTAGATGCCCACCCCCACCCAGTCAAACCCCCCTTGGGTGGGACTACGCCATTCTGTGCGGATACGACTGAGGCAGATAAAGATGACCAGACAAAAAGGTAGGGCCACCCCAAAAATGCTGCGCCAGCTCAGATATTGGCTCAGGATGCCCCCCAAAAATGGCCCCGCCGCCAGTCCGCCATAGACCGTAGCGACATTAAGCCCCAACACGGTGCCTCGCTGTTCTGAGGGAAAGCTGGAGACCAAAATCGAGATCTCATTGGACAAAATCATTGAGGAGCCCACAGCCTGGATCCCTCGGCCTGCCAGCAGACTGTAGATCGAGGGGGAGACTAGACATATCAGGGCCCCCAGAGCATAAATGCCAATGCCGATCCGGTAGATCTTTTTGCGCCCCACCATATCCGACACCTTGCCCATCGGAATCAACAGACAAGCCGCCACAAAGATGTAGCTGGTCGGGATCCAGCTGAGCAGAACCGCATTAGCTTGAAAATCGGCCTCAATCGAGGGCACCGCCACATTCACCGACGAGGCGATAAACGGCAAGATGAAGGCTGTAGAGAGGGATGCCCCCAAGATCATCCGATATTGCGGTTTGGCTGGATCAGCGGCAATGGGATCCGAAGGGGCAACGATTGAGGGCGGCATGGGCACCAGAGGGCGAGGTTTTACAAATTGTAACGAATACTATTAGCTTCTGTCGGGATCCCAACCTGATCAGGGCCACAGCGCAGCACCGCCCGCCTTAAATCCCCACCAACACTAGCGACTCAGGCCCCCTTCTACAGCTGAGAGATCGGCCAGCAGATCGGATCCCTGCGGTTTGACCCAACAGGCCACCTGATGCTGATCCCCCACAGCTTCTAAGGGGGGATCCTCATTCCAGCACTGCTCTAGAGTGTGAGGACAACGGGGGGCAAAGGGACAGCCGGGGGGATAGTTAGCAGATCGGGGGGGGATCCCTCGATGGTTGCAGCTGGGCGGCGCGGGTGCCATCAATGCGAGGCAGGCTTTGCAACAGCCCAATCGTATAGGGATGGC
>JAAUUM010000307.1 GCA_012031565.1 Synechococcaceae cyanobacterium SM2_3_2 | reverse complement strand
TTTTAGAGTGAGTTTTTCCTTTTGCAGGAATTGACACATCCCTCCAATGCTAGAGTAGATTTCAAGATGCTCTAGAAGGTAGTCACAGTATTGACGAAGGGTCCAATCGGGATGGTCTGCTACCATTTGGACGATAAAGTCTCGATGAGGGAATAGTTTCCCAGGTTTAGTGGGGCCAGACTTGAGAGGGGTTAGGTCTTGAGTGTCTCGGTCCTGATTGAGGTACTTCTGGACAGTAACAGGGCTCATGATAAATTGTTAAGCCAGTTTACGAATTGAGATATTACCGAGATGGTAGGCAGTGACGACTTTCTGGCGGATATCTAGGGAGTAACGACTTATGTCAACAGGAAATTCATTTTTTTAAAGCTTACCATAGAACGTCTCATGTATATCATGAACAGGCTGTAATAGGCTCTAAGTTAGTTTGGCCTAGCCAGCGATAAATAGTGGCTCTGCCCACCTGATAGAGCTTAGCTGCTTTGGAGATGCCGCTCCCTTGTTCTACAAACTGGAGGACTCTGATTTTAAGGTCTACGCTGTAAGGCATTGCTGCTCCCTGTCCAGTTAACTACGTCTCATACCTTTTCTAAATTACTATAAAATGTCTCAGGTCAAATCGTGAGCAATATATTAGCTCATCCCTACATCTTATTACGCCGCAGAGCGGCGAGGAATTGACCCGCTAGGGATAAAACTTTTGTACTGAGCATTTGATGTGGCCCCCGAGGTAAGGGGAGGGTGAGCCGCTGCCCGACACGAGGGCCAAGGCAGAGCGTTTTGAGGGGTACGACCCTATACTGAGTCCAGACTAATTCCAGCTGGTTAGGCCACCGCTTTGGAAGAAGAGGCCATTGCACCATGATGATTTCGCTGTGGATCCTGTTGACGGCTTTATTGTGGGGAGGACTGTGGGGCTATTCGACCCTCTTGGTCACCTTGGTCTGGATGCGAGAACAGGACTCGGATTATGTCTATCCCATGCGACTTGCCTTAGATCGTTTTGTGGAGTCTCTAGGATTAAGTTGGCTGAAGCCGCTACATTCGCTCGGATTAGAACAACAACGTCTGATTGGCTATGGCATGTTTTTAGTGGTGACGATAGGGGTGGCCTATACCCTCTTGGTGGTGAGCTAGGGCATTTCATCTCTCAAAACGTTTCCTATCCTTTGTTCTTGATAGGCTTACTTTTAACTTACTGTTAATAGGTTCTAGTATCGACCTGACGGGTTCTCGTCTTCCGGGTCTTCCTGACTGGGATCCTCATACCATTGCCAGTTGGGATTATGCTGGTCATCCTCATAGGCATCGTCTTGATAGGCATCGTCGGCTGCATAAGGGTCGGGATCCTGGTAGGCAGGTGTGTCCTCTCGTCGGGTCTCATACTCGTGCGGATCCGATGTTGGCTCGTAGACTCTTGATTCGTATACCGCAGCGGCGGGCGCTGAATAGCTGCCAATGGGGGATCCCTGGGCTTGATCAGGCAGGCTGTAATTGGGGCGATAGCGGAGTCGCTCCAGTTCAATCAAACGGCCATTGAGCAATTCCAGCTGCTTTTGGCTTTTCCTCAGAAGCACCCGATCATGGAAACGCCAACTGCTCAACAGCAACATCCCCAATCCCCCGCCTAATCCATAGGCCGCCAACAGAGACAGGGACAACGGCAATGAGATCAGGGTCTGACCCAAAAACACTAGCGCCACAGGCGTGCCCCAGTTTTGCACCGCAAAGATCAGCGCCGGGATCCCTAGAATCGCCATCACCCCTAGCTTAATCGGACGGGATCGACGCAGTACTCTCATGGAACCAAGCCCTCTAAAAGGGGTAAAGGACTGTGAACTTGGCTTCCTTGCCATCGCTGCATCAAGTCGGTGTCGATGCCCAATTGGTCAAGGGCACGAGCCACCACAAAATCCACTAAATCTAGGATAGTACGCGGTTGGTGATACCAAGCGGGGATAGCCGGAACGATACGAACGCCTGCTTCTGCCAGCGTGGTGAGATTACGCAGATGAATCAGACTGAGAGGGGTTTCACGGGGTACCACCACCAATTTACGACCCTCCTTAATCTGGACATCAGCGGCCCGTTCCAACAGGTCAGAACTGAGACCATTGGCCAATTTGGCGACTGTACCCATACTGCATGGGATCACCACCATGCCCTCAGAGCGGAAGGAACCGCTGGCAATGCGTGCCCCCACATCTCCCCAGCGATGACACGTTAACGAGACTGGCTCAGAAATCTCAGCCTGCTGGAGCCAAAATCGGGCTTGGTCATCGGGATCAGCAGGCAACTTGAGACCATGCTCCGCCTGCCAGACCTGAGCCGCCGCTCGTGAGGAGACCAAATCCACCGCATAGCCCAAGCTCAATAGGGCGTGTAAAGTTCGTGTGGCATAGAGCAACCCTGAGGCCCCGGTCACCCCAATGATAATTGGTTTCAGTTCAGGCAAAAGACACCCGTTGCGATACTCTTCTCTAGCCTAACGCTCTCTAGCCTAAGGCGCCTGGGATCCCATCCTGCCCACCGCAACTGGCCCAAAGCTCAGTTCAGGCTTGTCTCAGCCAACCCTCTAGGGGTAAATCATTCGCGCAAAACATTCGCACCGCTGTGGCGTAGGGATCCCGAATCTGTCACCAGCTCCAGCTCCACTTCATCCTTTTTGGGAGCCAAGAAAATACAGTCTGGCTCCGTACAACGAGGATTGGCTGCTACCTTGACCAGAGACTCCATGACAAACTTACGGATCCCGACCTGCAAATCTTCGTCCGACTGGATGGCATCAAGGGTCAAAATGGATCCCTCAAAGCTAGTGGCATAGCGAGGCTTGAGCTGGTTAAGGACTAAAGCTGCCACATCAGCCCGAAACCTATCGCAATAACAGAAGCGATCCTGGGTTTCCATCAGAACAATGTCATTGATGGTCTCCAACACGGCCCGCTCCATTTGATTTTCGAGACTGAGTTGAGACTGTTTATCCATGCTGCATCTCTGACATCTCTGCTGACTCAGATCCTAGCTGATTTGAGGATGAAAGAAAGTGTTCTCAAACAGGATGGATCTCGATCCAAAGCTTAATCATCATGTCCAACAGCAGCTTCATCGGTTTTCTCCGAGAGACCCCACCTCCGATCTACAGCCCAGGGGTGCGGGATAAGAAACTGTGCGATGGGGTTCAATACCTCAGAGCCAAGCACCTCAGAGCCAAGCACCTCAGAGACAAGCACCTCAGAGACAAGCAATAGCCTCACATGAGCTGCACTAT
>JAAUUM010000059.1 GCA_012031565.1 Synechococcaceae cyanobacterium SM2_3_2 | reverse complement strand
GGGCGTGATTGGCCAGCAGTTAGCGATGGACAAGATCCAGACCGGGATCCCAGCCTTGGTGGCAGAGCTTTCTCCCGACGGCGGAGACGCTGCGGCCCGCGCCATTATCACCACCGATTTGGTCACCAAAAGTATCGCCCTGGAGGCCGAAATCGACGGCAAGCCCGTGCGGGTGGGGGGGATCGCCAAGGGATCCGGCATGATCCACCCCAATATGGCCACGATGCTGGGCTTTCTCACCTGTGATATGGCTGTGGAGCAGGGTCTATGGCGCAGCCTGGTCAAAACCGCAGTCGATGTCAGCTTTAACCAGATCACCGTCGATGGGGATACCAGTACCAACGATATGCTGGTGGCCCTGGCCAATGGCCAATCGGGTGTCACGGTAACTGCCGGATCCCCAGGGTTAGCCATCCTGGAGGAGATGATCCAGTCGGTCTGTATTTTCTTGGCCAAAGCCATTGCCCGTGATGGGGAAGGAGCCAACAAGCTGCTGGAGATCTGCGTGCAGGGCGCGGCCAGTGATGCTGAGGCCCGCCAGATTGCCCGCACTGTGGCGGGATCCCCATTGGTCAAGTCGGCGGCATTTGGCTGCGATCCCAACTGGGGTCGGGTGTTGGCGGCTGCGGTCGAGCCGGGGTGACGTTTGATGCCAGCGGGGTGGATGTGATGCTGGGGGGCTTTGTCTTGATGAAAGCAGGCACTCCCCAAACTTTTGATCGCGCCGCCGCCTCCAGTTATCTGAAAGGGGATCCCGTCACCTACACGGTGGATCTACATCAGGGATCCGGCAGTGGCTTGGCCTGGGGCTGCGACCTCAGCTATGACTATGTTCGCATCAATGCCGAATACACCACCTGACACTGGCTCAAAGGGGGGAAATGCTCGCCGTGACCTACCGAGAAAGATAAGCCACACTACTTTGAAGATCGCATCCTCGGTTTGTCATGACTCAATCTCTGCCCAAGCCTCAACTCAGCAGTCTCTTTGCTAGCCGCGCCAAGACCCTCTCCACTCCTTCTTTTGGGGCCGAGATTCCGGGGCCAGTCCCGTTGGTGACCAGCTTTGCCTTTGGACTGGCGGATCCCTTGCTGTTTCCTAAGCAGAAGTTGGCTGAGGCGACCACCCAAGTCTTGGAGCAGGAGGGGGATGATGCCCTCAACTATGGATCCACCGACACGGGATTGATCGAGCAGGTTTTGCAGATCATGCGCCAGCGGGGGGTGGAGGCAACTCCTGACAATGTGGTGATCACCCACGGGTCGGGACAACTGCTGGGGCTACTGCCACAAGTATTTGTGGAACCTGGGGATGTCGTGATAGTGGAAGGACCGACCTTTATGGGGGCGGTGGGTCGGTTTGTGGCGGCAGGGGCACGGCTGATCTCCATCCCCGTCGATCAAGATGGCATGGTGGTGGAGCAGTTGGAGGCCCAATTACGTACCCTGGCCAAACAAGGGACTCGACCGCGATTTATCTATACGATCCCGACTTTCCAAAACCCCAAGGGATCCTGTCTGTCCATAGGGCGGCGGCACCGCTTGGTGGCACTGGCGGCGGAGTATGGCGTGGTGGTGGTGGAGGATGATGCCTACTACGACCTGCGGTTTGAGGGGGATCCCTTGCCGACTTTGGCCTCGCTGGATCAAGAGGGTTGGGTGTTGCATGTGGGGACGTTTTCTAAGATTATCGCCCCTGGATTGCGGGTGGGCTGGGGCTGTGGTTCGCCAGAGATCGTCAAGCGGCTGGATATGTTTCGCAGCGAGGGATCCCTGGGCCGTTTTCTGGGGAGGATGGTGGCGCGATTCTGTAGCGATGGTCAGCTAGAGCAGCATATTGAGGTTTTGAAAGCGGGCTATCGGGACAAACGAGATTTGATGGTGGCGGCGATGGACACATTTTTCCCGACAGAGGTCCAGTGGGGGCTGCCCCAAGGGGGATTTTTCATCTGGTGCCAGCTGCCACCGCAGATCAAGGCCGATGAACTGGTGACTCTGACGCGAGCCCAGGGGGTGACTTTTTTACCGGGATCCCGTTGTTTTGCCGAGGATGTCGGGCATGACGCCCTGCGGTTGGCCTTCAGCTATCAGCCCGCCGACCGAATCCACAGCGGGATCCAGATTGTCGGAGAGGCGATGAAGGAACTTCTCTAATGGTCTAGCCACTTGCTGCCCTTTTCAATTGCTCCTCAACAGGTCTAAGGTGAAACCATCACACTTTTCCAGGATAGCGATGGTTTCTCCGGATCCCACTGAGTCCCACAATGAGGCCAAAAAGCTGGAAGCCGATAAGCTGGAGCGTCTGCGGCAGATCGAGCTAGAACTTAACCAATCGCAGCCCCCTATGGCTGCCTCAGCCTTTCGAGCTAACCCACCCGCGCAACAGCAGGCTCAATCCTCTCACCCCCCAACAGCAGGCCGGCCCAAGTCCGGGATCCTAGCTCGTGCCCGTTCCTGGACACAGCCCCTGGTAGTAGTTGGAGTTTTGCTGCTGTGCGTGTTGGCGGTGAGCCTCAGCTTTAGCTTTTTGGGCCAACTAATAAGAGTCGCCTTTGTGGTGCTGTTGGGATTTGCTCTGTTTCGATTTGTGGTAGCCCCTCGCTTAGGATTGATCAAAAAGCCGGCTCCCAAGCCCGATCAAGAGTTTGAACTGTGAAGTTTGATCTGTGAGTCTCGACGCTCCTGAGCATTATGATTCAGATTCTGATCCAGCTTTGAAATCATCACCTCGCGCCCCCATCTATGCGGCCATCGCTATCCTGGGTTGGTCAACCGCCGCCACCGCCTTCAAGCTAGGGTTAGGCTCTATCGATCCACCCCATCTGCTACTGATTGCTAGTGGAATCTCAGAGTTGGTGCTGGTCGGTATCTTAACGATTCGAGGTCAGTTGGGACTCCTGTGGCGGCAAACCTGGGCAGAGATGGCACTATCTGCCCTCCAGGGATCCCTTAATCCTTGCGGCTACTATCTGATTCTGTTTTGGGCCTACAGTCGGTTATCCGCTCAGGCGGCTATGGCTCTCAATTACACTTGGCCCTTGGCACTGGCTCTGCTGGCGGTACCACTGTTGGGAGAACCGCTGCGGCTCAAGACCCTTTTTGCTATCGCCATCAGTCTGCTGGGGGTGCTGCTGATCGCCACTGGTGGCCATTGGAACAGTCTGACGGGGCAGGATCCCGTGGGGGTGGGTCTGGCGGTGGGGAGTGCAACGATCTGGGGACTCTACTGGCTGCTCAATGTCAGGGATCCCCGACCTGCCGAAATCAAGCTTTGTTTGGCCTTTGGCTTTGGAACCCTCTATACTGCGCTGCTATTACCCAGTCTGAGTGACCCGACTTGGCCACCACTGGAGGGCTGGTTAGCGGGATCCTACATTGGCATGATGGAGATGGGTTTGGCCTTTGTCTGTTGGCTACGGGCATTAGAACTGACATCCCATCGGGGATCCCTGGCTACTGCCGTCTATTTGGCCCCTTTTGCATCTCTGTTTTGGATTTGGCTGATCTTGGGGGAATCGATTGCTCTGGCCTCGGTGGCCGGTCTAGCTCTGATTTTGGCCAGTGTCCTATGGCAATCTCGACCCAATCTTGCCTGCAAACGCTAACCCTACTACAAAAGCCGGGATGGGATAATTGGGCTAGAGCCTGTCTTGAGAAGATGCCTAAAGGCAGGGATCCCACGGAGAGGGTGGATGCTATGCGCTACAGTTAACTCAAGGCTCTGTAGATATCTCTGTAGATATAGGGACGCTACCCTGCTGCTACGTTGCCAAAGACAGTTAGAACGGTATCTGTTAGCCTGGGTCATGTATGTTTCAAACCCCGACCTTAGCCTTGTTTTCAGTCAACGTTTTCAATCAGTGTTTTCAATCACTGTTTTCAATCATCACCAGCTGTGGCATTCTAAGTAGACACACATTAAATTAATGTACACAATACTGAAGTAAAGTAGCTTTGAAGACAGTAAAATAGGATGTCCTTGCGCCTCTGTGATAAATGATAGTGGTCGCCTGCCCCACGGAACTTTACAGGTTGTCTTTATAAGTTGTCTTTATAAATTGAAACAGTCGAACGGCAAGGATCCCTCTTCTCCCCCTCTCATCACGGCGTAGACCCAATGCCAGCCATGAATTCTGCCAGCTTGTGGTTGTATGAACAACTAGAGAAGGTACCGATGCTGCGAGATTATCGGTCGAAAATGCTGGCGATTGTTTTTTGTTGTACGCAGCTGCCGTTACTGCTTTTCTTGGTTTATCTGCTGATACAGAGCAATGAGGCGGCCCAACCCAGCGAGATTTGGTGGAACTTAGTTATCGCCTTGCTTCTGAACTTGGCTGGATCCGGGATGACCTTTTATGCGCTGCGACACCTGCTGGCCCCGATCGAGATGACCAGCCTTGCCTTGCGGGCGTATCTCAAAGATGGCACCCTACCCTACTTGCCCACCCAGTTTGATGATATGGCTGGGCGACTGATGGCCGATACCAACTTGACCGTGCGTAAGCTCGAACAGACCATCCGCCGGGTGACCGACTATGACCCGGTGACGGGCTTGCCCAACAGCAACACCCTTCAGCACCGGATTGAGCAAGAAATCAAAGATGCCTGCACCTACCAATGGCTGATGGCAACCGTCCATCTCACCTTGATTGGTATGCAAAATGTTGGATCCACTTGGGGCACAGAGCACCGCGATCAGATCCTGAAGCAGGTGGCCAATCGTCTAGCCCAACAATTGCAAACTCAAGACTTGCTGGCTCGGACAGAAACCTATAGCTTTACCATTGTTCGGGGCGGATTTCAAGATGAAAAGAGTGTGGAGCAGCTCACTCAAAAATTACTCAAGGTATTTCACACCCCTTTTGAACTGCAAGGGGTTGGCAAAAAAGGCAATGGAGCCCAGATCTTTATCTCAGCCGGGGCTGGGATTTCGGTTTACCCCACCGATGGCAAGAGCAGTGATATGTTGTTGCAACGTTCTACCGCTGCTTGCCAGCAGTCCCTACGGGAAGGTCGCAACATCTATCGACTTTATGTCCCCGTAGCCCAAAAAGCTTCTGAAGAACGCCTCACCATTGAGCAAGACCTGCGTAGCAGCTTTAAGGAAGGACATTTTCATCTGCTTTATCAGCCCCGTATCGATCTCAGAACTGGCCAGCCTGTGGCAGTCGAAGCCTTGGTGCGGTGGAAACACCCCCGCCTGGGGCTGATCTCTCCGGCCCAATTTATTCCCATTGCGGAGGAAACCGGGCTGATTGTGAAACTGGGGGAATGGATCCTCTACACCGCCTGTGCTCAAGCTCGGGCGTGGGAAGCAGAGGGGCTGCCCCCAATTCGGATGGCGGTCAACATGTCCGCATTGCAGTTGGCCAATGATGCCTTGCCAGATCGATTGAGCCTCATTTGGCCAAAACAGGTCTGCCAGCTCACCAGTTGGAGTTGGAATTGACCGAGAGCATCTTCATCAAAGACTCCGATCCCCTGGTGGAACTGCTCAATCATTTTCGCCAGATGGGGATCCGGTTAGCGCTGGATGATTTTGGCACCGGCTATTCCTCCCTCAGCTACCTCAGTCGATTGCCGGTGGACACCCTCAAGATAGATCAGTCTTTTACACGCCGGATGAATACTCAGGCCGACATCAAATCGATTGTCCAAGCGATCGTGGCTATGGCCAAGACCCTCAACCTGCAAATTACCGCCGAAGGGGTTGAGACCCACGACCATCTTCAGTTGGTGGCTCAGATGGAATGTGATGAGGCGCAGGGGTATCTGTTCTCGCGACCGATCTCTCCTGTAGCGATGTCAAGATTTTTGCAACAGCCAATGCCTTCCTTTTTGGCCCCCAATCCCAATGGCCGGATCCATGTGATCATGCCCGATATCTCAGCCACTCGGCGTCCCACTCAAACAGCAGGGATGAATCCGATCAAGATCGTGGATCCTTCCCCTGCCAAGCCCTCAGGGGTTGCAGAGCCGACCCGCAAAATGAAGCAGACCTTGCCCGTCCCCGCCGACCAGATCTGGCGAAGTCAGCCTACTCAGCAGATGACAAAGATAGAGGTAGGAGAGCAGCCCAAAGTAGAATCCAAGGTAAAGCAGTGATCTCGGTCGAGATCTGCCCCCTTTTTGGTTGAACCTCATGCTTCCCCTCTATGTGGCGGTCACCGCTCATGGCTTTGGACACATCACTCGCACGGCGGCGGTGGTGCAAACTCTGCTCGATCTGGATGCCGATGTGCTGCCGATTTTTGTCACCCCAGCTCCCCAGTGGCTGATCGATAAGTATATCTCCGGGCACTATCTCTATCGCCCCCGCAGATTGGATATTGGGGTGATTCAGCAGGATAGTTTGGGCATGGATCTCAGCCGTACCCAGCGAGATCTAGAGGATCTGCGTTTGCGCTCTGAGGTGGTGATCCGCTCTGAGGTGGAGTTTTGCCGACTCAATCGGGTGCGACTGGTGTTTGGGGATATTCCCCCGCTGGCGGTGGCGATTGCCCATGCTGCTGGGATCCCCTGCTGGATGGAGGGCAATTTTGGCTGGGATTTTATTTATCAAGACTTTGGCATGGCCTTTGAGGGCAGTGTTGCCTGGATCCAAGGTTTGTATCAACATTGTGATCGATTATTTCATCTGCCTTTTCATGAGCCAATGACGGTGTTTCCCCACCGGGAGAGCATTGGGCTGACGGGCGGGACTCCCGCTCTGAGCGCTACAGATGTCAGGGACAAAATCGGCCTGGATCCCAACCAAGCCCCAACCTTACTCAGTTTTGGCGGGTATGGGCTGAATGCCTTTCCCTATCATCGCGTCGCCGATCTTCGTGACCGCACCTTCATTACTCTCGATGCCTCGGCCCCCGACTTGCCCAATCTGATCAAACTCGATGGCCAGGTATGGCGACCGGTGGACTTGATGCCCGTCTGTCAGGAGGTGATCACCAAACCGGGGTATTCCACTCTGTCTGAGGCAATGCGCGTGGGGATCCCGATCACCTGTATTACCCGCGATGGCTTCTCGGAGGCGGAGTTCCTGTTGGCGGGCCTGCGGGATCACAGTTTCCACAAGGTGGTGCCAGCAGATGCCTTCTTTGAGGATCCCTGGGATTTCTGTCAGCAACCCTATCAAGTGCCTCTCCAGTCGGATCCCTTGCCCCAAGATGGCAATCGGGTGATTGCGGAAGCGATCTTGAATGATTTGCATCGTGGGTCTTGAGTTTATTAGCTGATCCCCAGATCCCTGGTGCTAGATCCCTGGTGCTGTGCAACTGACCTGAAGGGGGCCTCAGGGAAAAAGGATGCCAAGGATCTGTCCCCGTACAGCCACAATAGAGAAAGGGCCTTGAGGAACAGACCACTCGCGGCCAGATCATAGCCACAGAACAGCCAGATAAGAGAGAGGAGATATCCCCGATGAATCGATCAAACTTGAAACGATCAGGATGGTTGGGAACCGTAGCGATGCTGCTGTTGGGGATGCTGCTGTGGATGGCTCCGGCTTGGGCCGCTCAGAAGACAATCTCTGTGCCGGGATCCCTGTCGGGGCGAATGGATGGCTATGACTGGCTGGATGCGGATCCCGTGGCCCAGCAATCCTACTGTGACAAGGCCTATCGGGCTTTTCGGGCTTCTCCTTCCCAGAGCTACATCATTTCTTCCAATGTCCAGGCTCTCGACGAAGTGGGTTTCTGCAAGCGCATCGATCAGTTTTATTCCTACGACATCAACCTAGAGATTCCTCTCGATCAGGCGGCAGCAACCGCTCCTCTCTTATTTTCAGATCATCCGGTGGGTTAGATAGGATCCCCCACTTGTTGACTTCTCTGGAATTTTCTGCTTTGGGACTTGCTCTTTTGAGGTCAATGTCGCGGGCCCGCCCCATTATCTTGTTTCACCCTTTTATTATTGAGTTCCTCCTCCATGCTCAGACGTTTGTTTGCCGGTGCCAATCAAATTGCCCGTATCGAAATCGAAGGGGTGATCGACAGCAAGATGCGTCCAAAGGTGCTGAAAGCCCTGAAGAAAGTGGAAAAATGGGAACTGCCGGCTCTGGTTTTGCGTATCGACAGCCCTGGGGGCACGGTTGGGGATTCGCAAGAGATTTACCAAGCTCTCCAACAGTTGCGATCCAAAGTCAAGATCGTCTCCAGCTTTGGCAATATCTCGGCTTCCGGTGGGGTTTATATCGCCATGGGATCCCACAAGATTGTCTCCAATCCTGGCACCATTACTGGCAGCATCGGGGTGATCATTCGGGGCAACAATATCGAACGATTGCTGGACAAAGTTGGCGTTTCGTTTCAGGTGATCAAGTCTGGCCCCTATAAAGATATCCTCAGTTTTGATCGGGGACTTTCTCCCGAAGAACAACGGATCCTGCAAGATTTGGTGGATGTAACCTACTCCCAATTTGTGGCCACGGTGGCCTCCGCTCGCCAATTGCCCGAAGCCACGGTGCGCTCTTTTGCCGATGGTCGCATCTTTAGTGGCGAGCAAGCTCTGCGATTGGGGTTGGTGGATCAACTGGGCAGTGAAGAGGATGCCCGTCGTTTGGCCGCAGAGCTGGCCGGATTGGATCCCGAGACCAAGTTTATCAATATCAACATCCAGGGATCCCCGCTATCCCGCATTTTGCCGGGGGGATCGCTGCTGCAATCAGCCACCCAGCAGATCAACTTTGCGATCCAGACCAACGGGATCCCGCTATGGCTCTATCGGCCTTAATCCTTGCCCAGCACTTGCCGACTCGCTAGCTGCTATCCGGCTCATCATGGCTTGGCAAAGAGCGGGGTGATGGGTGTGGAGGCAGATGTCTGAGAGAAGAAAGATCCGCTTCGTAGGTAGACTGATCCCCCTGAGAGCCAGGAGGCAAGCCTGAAGAAGGCACCGTCTCAAATCTCAACAAGCCCTGATGCTCGGCCAAGGCCAAGTTGATCTGATCCCCAAACAGGAGCATATAGCTGCTCAGCCAGAGCCACAGCAAGAGGATGATCACCGCTCCTACCGTGCCGTAGACCTGGTTGTAATTGCCAAAGTGGGTGATATAGATCCGAAACCCCAGCGACATCCCCATCCACAACAGACTGGCCAAGATCGCCCCCGGCAACACCGGCACCCGTGCCCGCCGCCGACTAGGGCCAGAGCGGTAGACAATGATGCAGGCGGAGACCATCAATACCATTGATAGGGGCCAAGCTAATAGCCTCCAGACCAGCATGATCAAGGTGGCTAAGGGATCCCAACCCGCCCCCGGCAACTCCGACACCAAATAGGTCAGGGCCGTTCCCCCAAACACGATCATGCCGCTGGCTAATCCCGTCAACAGCACCATGCCCACCATCAGGCCAATGGCCAACAGCCGCCGTTGCCAAAAGCTACGCCGCACTCGGGATCCCACCTCATGGCTCAGATCCAGCGCGATCATGGCAGCATTCAGCGCCCCTGATGCGGCCCAGATCGCCCCAACAAAACTGATGGAGAACAGTCCACCCCCATCGCCATAACTGACCGCCCGCACATAGTTGTCCACCAAGGTGAGAGGTTCTGTGGGGGCAATTTGTCGAAACCAGCCCATAATGGCTTGATAGACCCGTTCTGACGACCCAAATAAACTGACTGCTGTCAACAGGGTGAGAATGAGGGGAAAAAAGGCCAACATCCAGTTGAAGGCCATCTCAGAGGCCAGTCCCGAGAGTCGGTAGCGAGCTGAGTTGACCACCGCCAAACCCAGCACAGACGCTAAGATATGAACCCGCCGTCGCATCCGTCGCAGGCCAGTTTGCACCATCCGTTGTAACCGCAGTCCTGCCAAAGGGGATCCCAACTTAAGCCTTCGTACTAGTCTTGTGATCGAAGTTCAGCCTTTCTATGCTCACATTTTTTTCGGCTCTTTGGTTATTCCTTGGTTATCCGCTCAGACATTCCTCAAGGATGCTTGCTCCTTAAACAAATCGAAGCCACTATGAACACCACCAAGAATCACGACGAACGTATCGCGAAGATGACGTTTGCCTCCGTTTATCCGCACTATGTTGCGAAGGTCGAGAAGAAGGGGCGAACCGTAAAAGAACTACACCAGGTCATTTCATGGCTGACGGGATTTAAAGCGAAAGATCTGCAACGCCTTATCAAGAATGGCGCTACCTTTGAACAGTTTTTTGGTGAGGCCGTACTCAACCCGAATGCGAGCCTGATCACAGGAACAATTTGTGGCTATCGAATTGAAGAGATCGAAACAACGTTGACCAAGCAAGCGAGATACTTGGATAAACTGGTGGACGAGTTGGCAAAAGGACGCAAGATGGAAAAGATATTGCGGACTCCCAGTTCGGAAAACGGCGGATAACCACGCAATGCACCCGAGTCGCGAAGTCGGGTGTTTTGACAATGGCAAATTGCTCGTCGCGACCGGGTGATTGCAACCGTTAGATGGCATCAAATACAGAGTGATGAAAGTTTTTTCTCATGCTAAGTTTTAGACCATTAAGAGTTACTGACTTCCCGCTACTCCTAAGCTGGCTTTCCAATAACCACGTCAAGCAGTGGTGGAATGATGGAGACGATACTTTAGAAAAAGTAGCACTGCATTATGGAGCTGAAGAACCTGACGTTGCTAGATTTATTCTAGTTGAGTCTACAGGAGTGGGTGAAAGTCCGTTGGGTTATTTTCAGTATTATATTGTGTCAAAAGAGATTTTTGGTATTGATCAATTCATTGGTGAGGCAGATCAAATCAATCAAGGAATCGGCACAGTCGCGATCAAGTTATTTTTAGAAATGATCGCCACAAGGTACAAGCCACAGCAGGTCATAGTCGATCCGCATCCTGAGAATAAACGCGCTATCAAGTGTTACGAGAAGGTGGGATTTGTCCATTACGCTACAGATTTGAAGGAGAGTGGGGAGATTGCACATATGATGAGATTAAATCAATGAAGTGAATTGTCGGCATCAAGCCAACTAACAACCGTTTTGGAGGCGATTCACTTAGGTTCTTGATGAATTGCAAAGTTTTTGGAAACTGCTCAACACCACCGTTGGCAGGCTACAAATTATTGGTAGTTGTAGTAGTTGAGAGCGTGCTTACAGATGCTCAAAGTTTAGCGACTCAGCCGTTTGTGGCTAGAGGCACTCTGAGCCTGATTAGTAAAAATAGAGGCCAACTTGTCCAAGTTAACGGTTTCTACCCGAAATAAGGAAGAGTGTCAGGAAGGTCAATCGAGCCAAGGAAGATGAGGGCGAAGGGCGGATTGAATTGGGATCATTTCATTCATGAGGAGCTGGATGCTAGGGGCCTGGCAATTCTTAGCTCACCTCCTCACCTCTGCCCCTGTTAAAGCCCCTCCATCGTTAGCTTTCTTTGCTCCCCGTCATTTTTTGTCCCTGTACCTTGGTCTGTTGATGGCTTTTGGTTCTGGGGCTGATGGGTGGCCCACCATAACAAGTCACTGTACCTGACACTATGATAGATTTTGGCTCGTGAGGGCAGGTAATTTGCAACGTTCTCTAGTGAACTGTTTAGTGACAAGAGACCTCAACATCCTTTTGGCTCACATGCAGCCGGAGTTGAATCCAGGCCGCTATGCTTTCGTGACCTTACCGTTTGGGATGGAGCTTGATTCATCGAGTGTGGTGGCATCTGTTCAAGAGACTGAAGGGCTGTCGGTCATCATTCCTGAGCAAATCGCTCTCGAATTAGACTTGTCTGTTGCATTCACTGCGGCATGGATTACGTTGACCGTCCACTCCGACCTCGCAGCCGTTGGCCTCACTGCCGCATTCTCACAAGGTCTTGCCAACTCCGGGATCAGTTGTAATGTGGTGGCTGGTGTTCATCATGATCACCTTTTTGTCCCAGTTGAACAAGCACAA
The DNA here is from genome assembly GCA_012031565.1 of Synechococcaceae cyanobacterium SM2_3_2. Classification (GTDB taxonomy): domain Bacteria; phylum Cyanobacteriota; class Cyanobacteriia; order Thermostichales; family Thermostichaceae; genus JAAUUM01. The sequence continues at coordinate 6,936 of JAAUUM010000059.1, read as the reverse complement.
GAGGCAATGGATGTGCTTCATGCTTTGCAGTCTTCCACTGCACAACAAGTCGTTTAAGTAACCAAGCTACTCGCAGCGGATTAACTCCGGCAGTTATCAATCAGCTCTAGTAGAGAGTGGGGGATAGGGAAGAATCCCTGATGCTCTCAACAAGATTTTGATCTTTAGGCTGTGGCTTCCCTCGTTTGATCAGCACATAAGCCGCCGGCACAAAGTATAGAGCCATCAAAGTTGCTCCTACCATGCCGCCAGAAATCGCCAATGAGAGGGGCTGCCAAAAGGGATCCCCCTCTAGCAAAAGTGGCACAAAGCCAATAATGGTGGTGGCTGTGGTGGTGACCACATGACGGGTTGCTTTGATCACCACCCGTTGCACCGCTCCAGGATCCCCCTGTTTTGCGTTGGGATCCTCCCCAAAGGCTGACAGCACCACAATCGAATCGTTGATGGCAATGCCAACCAGACCCATCGTGCCAACAATGGCCATAAAGCCCAGCACGGATCCGAAGATTTTTAGAGATAGCAGTCCCATGCCAATAGAGCTAATGGCCACCACCCCGATGATCGTGGCTAGCCGGAAGGATCCCAGCGACAGCACCAAGGCGATCACCATGCCCAACAGCAGCAAGGGCAAGAACAAGAGCAAGTTGCCCATGGCATTACCCTGTTGTTCGGCCTCGCCGCCAAACTCGTAGTGGTAGCCGGGGGGAAGCTGATAGTTGTTCTCTTGTAGCTGTCTTTGTAGAGCCGACAGCACGGTACTGGGCAAGACACCCGCTTGCAAAAAGGCTTGGACGGTATTGACCCGCTGCTCATTGCGGCGGGTGATCTGGGTCAGTTGGGGCACCAGCTCAAAAGTTCCCAGCGTCGATAGCGGGCGGAAGGCTCGGTCTTGAGCTTGTTGCGGGCGCAGATCCAGAGAGGCGAGAGCTTGTAAGCTGGCCCGGTCTGTATTGGCCAGACGAACTCGAATCGGCAGTTCCTCAGTGGACTCCAAAATCGATCCCCCCGTGACCCCCTCGGAATAGGCGTCCAGTTGTTGGGCGATTTCGGTGTTGGTCAGTCCGGCTTGCCGCACTTGTTCGGGATCCAGGGATAGTCCTAGCTGTGGCTGGCCCTCGGTCAAGGCATCCCGCACATGGGTGACATCCGGGATCCCGGTCAGCATCTGCCGCACCTCCATCCCCAGGCGGCGCAGCTCCGACAGGTTGGGGCCGTAGATTCGCACCTCGACAGGGGCATCAAAGGGTGGCCCTTGCTCAAACTTTTGGGCGATGACCCGTGCGGATGGAAACTGTTGGTCTAGCTCCGCTTGTATTCGGTGAATTAGCTCTGTAACCCCTCGTTTGGTATTGAGCTGCACCATCGCCTGGGCATAATTCGACTCATTTTCCCGTCCCCCTTGGAGGTTGTAATAAAAGCGCGGCGCACTCTGGCCCACAAACCAATAGACTTCATCGACTTCGTTGTGGGCCAAAATCAGATCCCGCGCCTGGGCCACCTGATCACGGGTCTGAGCAATCGAAGTCTGGGAGGAAAACTCCATTTCGATCTGAAACTGATCTCGATCTAGAGACGGAAAAAACTGGTTATCCAGGGATCCCGCCAGAGCAAATCCTGCAATCGGAACGGACAAACTCAATACCAGGGCCAAAAGGGGTTTTGTGGTTGCCTGTCGGATTGACCAGGCGTAGGGCTGAGCCAACCCCGGCAGAGAAATACCTTTGTCCCACCAAGGTGAGGGTTTGGGGATCCTGATGGCTCTGTGACCGTTGCCGTTAGAGTCTGCATGGATCCTGTGCTGCTGTTGATGATGGCTGCCCAACACCCGCGCCGCCAGAGCTGCAATCAAAGTCAGAGAGATGCCCAGAGAGGCGATCAAAGCCAGGATCACCCCCAGGGCAATGGTGCCCACAAACTCTCCAGCAGCCCCTGGCAGCAGATAGATGGGCAAAAAGGTGAGGATCGTGGTCACGGTTGATGCCAACAGTGGCACTTTCAAATAGTTGACAGTTTTTAAGGCTGCTGGCAAAGGATCGATGCCATGAGCGATCTCCATCTGCACCTCATCCACCACCACGATGGCGTTGTCGATCAGCAGGCCCAGAGCGATGATCAGGCCCGTCACCGACATCTGATGAATGGGCACCCCCACCACCGTCATCACCCCAAACACCCCACAGAGGGTCAAGGGCAGAGCCGATCCCACAATCAAGGCCGACCGCCAGCCCATCGACACCAAGGTCACCCCAATCACCAGCAACGCGCTGATCACCAAGTTCAACATCAGGGCACTGATCCGATTCTCCACATAGCCGCTCTGGTCAAAAATGACATCAATTTGGATCCCGTCAGGCAGGCGAGAGCGAAAATCGTCTATCACCCCTCGTGCTTGCGTGGCCCATTGGTCGATCCGCAGGCCCGACTGCATCATTACCCCCAGGACGACCGCCGGTTTGCCATTGATAATAGCGGCATGAATTTGCGGATCTCGGATCCCACGGCTGACGCTGGCGATATCGCTGAGGCGGGTGAATTGACCCTGGCTGGACTGGATCGGGATTTGCCGAATCTGCTCTAGGGTTTGCAGCTCGTTTTCCACTTCGATGGCCACCGACTGCCCAGCGGTACGCAGTTGACCGGCACTGGTTTTGGCATCGCTGAGGCTAATTTGTTGGGCCAAGGCTTGCGGTGATAGTCCCACCCCCACCAGAGCCGCAGCATCGATCTGCACCAGAATCTCTTCAGTGGGATCCCCAAAAGTATCCACAGCTTCCACCCCGCCAGTCCCCCGCAGGGCCACCCCCAACTCTTTGGCATAGCGGCGCAAAACAGCATAGTTGGGATCCCCTGGCAGATCCCAGGTGACGGAGGCGACAAAGGTATAGGCTTTTAGCAACACATCCGAGAGTTCGGGATCCGTAGTACCGGGGGGAAAAAGCTGGGCAGCATCGTCCATTTTGTCCCGCACCCGCGACCAGACGGGGCCAGCCTCTTTGATGGCATCCTCCAGCTCGATGGTGATGCTAGAAAACCCAACCCGCGACGTGGAGGATAGGGTATCGATCTCTTCAATTTCCGCCAGTTGTTCTTCCAAAACGGTGGTAACCAAGGCTTCCACCCGTTCAGCACTGGCTCCAGGAAAAGCCGTGGTCACCACAGCCACCCGCGACACCAATTCGGGATCCTCCTGTCGAGGCAAAGATTGATAGGACGATAGCCCCCATCCCACGATCAAGATGATGGTCAAAACTAACAGGCGTATGTTTCTAAAAAAGGGGCGAACCATGAGGGTGATGGGTAAAGGACGAGATCAAGATGGCTATGACTGGGGATCCTGTGGGGTTCAGTTAATTAACCTGAATCGGGCGCACCGGCTGTCCGGGGATGAGACGATGGATCCCGCTGCTGACAATTTGGTCGCCCGGTTGCAATGTCCCCTGCACCAGAACCCGATCCCCTTCTTGGTGAAGGATCTCGACAACTTTGGGCTGTACTACATGGGTATCTGACTGGGTGGGCACCACAGCATAGGCAGTCCACAGTCCGCGAATGTCTTGGCTAAGGGCCTGAGTCGGCACCCACAGCCCCTCTGCTGGCACGGTCTCAGTGAGCTCCACCCGCACGGTTTGGCCGGGATTGGCCTGACTGAGGGCAGAGCGATCCAATTGCAGCACCACAAGCTGGGTACGTGTATTGGGATCCACCTCTGGTAGTAGAGATTTGACCGTGGCAGTGTGGGGATCCGCTCCCAGCAACACCGTGACAGGATCCCCGATTTGCAGGCGGCTGGCGACGGTTTGCGGGATGCCGATGCGAGCCTCTGGCGAGACATCTTCGATCAGACGCAGGACAGGCTGGCCGGATGCCACCACCACCCCTTCAAAAACCTGTTGGGCAGCAATGATGCCACTGTAGGGTGCCCGCAGGGTGCTTTTGTCGATATCCACATCCACCTGGGCGATGCGGGCTTGCACTTGTTGAACAATGGCTTGTTGTGCGGCAATCTGTTCGGGACGGGTGCCATTCAACAATTCATCCAGATTACTTTGAGCCTGCTCCAGACGGGCTTGTAGGGCTGCGGCACCAAAAGCAACCTCATCCAATTGTTCTCTAGAAATTGCCCCCTCGTTGTGGAGATACTCTCGCCGAGAGCGTTGCTGCTCTTGCAACTGCAACTGACTTTGAATGTCGCTCACCTGGGCACGAGCTGCCGCGATATCTTCTTGCCGTGCCCCCGTTTGTAGTTCCAAAAGCCGTGCCTGAGCTTCTGCTCGTTGGGCTTCTAATTGCTGCCGCTGAGCTTGCAAACTCTGGCTATCTAGTCGGGCAAGGGCTTGTCCTGGGCTGACAGGATCCCCTTCACTGACCAGCACTTGGATCAGTTCTCCACCCTGGCTAAATCCCAAATCACTGGTTCTGACAGAGGCCACTTCACCTGTGTAGGAGCGAGAGATTTCATAGCCAGTGACCTTGCTAACCGCCAGAGTTTCGACTGCTAAAGTTGTTGCTTGATTCGACTGTTCAGGTGCTATTTCTTGAGCAGTCAGTTGACGTTGTAGAATCGGCGATCCCAGAGCCGCAGCAAGGCCGAGGATCCCCAGTCCCACCAGCCACCGTGAGATAGTCTTTGGGGATCCCTGAGAGGGGTCTGTTAACTGCTCTGAAGATTGCTCTGTGAATTGCTCTGTGAATTGCTCTGAGGGTTGAGCGGGTGGGATCCCTTGAGATGGGTTATGAGGATGGGAAGAGGGTGACATTGCAAGTTCTCCAGATAAAAACGTATGAGCAATTTGTCAATAAGTGGATCTAATTTGAAACTGATTTAACCTCCCCAAAGGCCAACAAAAACTCACACCCTTTGGCCATTTCAACGATGCGATCGAGGATATCGCCACTGATCCAAACCTCTCTGGAAAGCGATGTCTGTGCGATTAGGCTTTTGAGCTTGAGATACTCGGCATGGGGATGAGCAGCATGAGCTTCATAGCCCCGTGGCATTTTGGTCAGTTTGTCCTCATCACTCAGCGATAAAAAGGCTTCGTCAAGTTCTTCGAGCACGCGAGAAAACACCTCTGGCTCTGCGAGGATCTTGTCTCGGATCCCTGCCAGTTGATCGGCCTTAAATTTGTAGAAACCGCAGGCAATCATGCCGCCAGAGCTATCCAGTTGCAGAAACAGCAGCCCTTGATTCTCAGACTTTGTACCGGAGGGTGTGAGCAACCCACTCACATGGGTACTGTAGGGAGATTTGTCTTTAGAAAAGCGCACATCTCGATGCTGTCGAAACATGGTCTTGGCTCCCCCAGCTAAAGGAACTTTAGTCTGAGCCAGATGCTGAGTTACTGCTTCTAAAACTCGGGCAAAGGGATCCCGGAGATAGATTTCAATTTCCTCTCGATGCTGGGTATACCAATCCTTGTGGTTGTTGGCTGCTAATTCCTCTAGCAGGTCAAAGGCTCTGGGGGTAAAGTGCAGGTCGCTCATGGATCCCTTTCAAATCAAGTCAATAGGCTAGGAAAAATAAGGCGGCGTTCAGTCTGCCACCCCTATGGATTAAGCTGAGCCATTACTCACAGCAGATGACTCACACTGTATTGAGAATTTAGAGGGCGGCCCCGAAAGGGATTACCGCATCAAGACTGCCCTTATTAATACTTTACGCAATATCGATAATTATGCAAATATAAAATACTGATTGTTTAATTTCATTTTTGGTATCAATGAACCTCAAGACCCTACGAGCCTTTATCGTTTTGGCGGAAGAGCTGCACTTTGGTCGGGCGGCTGAGAAGTGTAAAATATCACAACCAGCCATGAGTCGGCTGTTGAGCGAATTGGAGTCTGATCTGGAGGTGAGACTACTTAAGCGCACATCACGGGATGTATCCCTGACTCAAGCGGGGCGGGCCTTTCTGGAGTCAGTGCGTAAATCGGTAGCCTATGCCGATATGGCGGTACGAGCGGCCAAGACAGGGGCCATTGATGGAATCGACTCCCTGACCATTGGCATGGTGATTGGCACCCAACAGCCTTTGATGGGCAAGATTATTGCTCGCTTCAAGCGTACTCATCCTGAAACGCGGGTGTTCTTGCGGCAGTTGGACGAACGCTCAATCGGATCGGCTTTGGCGGATGGATCCATTGATGTGGCGGTGGCTTGGGATGCGGCTATTCCGGCAGGTCTCAACCATCACCCCCTAGAAGCGGTACCATTGCGGGTGTTGGTCAACTCCGGGCACCCTTTGGAGGAGAAGGATCCCTTGCGGTTTACCGATTTAGCGGGGTATCCCATTATCCTGCCAGATCGAGAGCAGCAACCGGTTATTTACGATACCTACTTGCGCTATACGGCTGAAGCAGGCTTTGAACCGCTGATTGCCATTGATGTGTCTACCCTGTCGGATATGTTGGCGATGGTGGCGGGTGGGGTTGGGGTCGGGCTGGCCCCGATTGTGCCCGGTTTGTTCTATCCGGGGGTGTCGATTTTAAGCCAAGATCCTGTGTTTGAGCGCAGTTATGAGTTAGTCTGGGCCGAAAAATTACCTGCGGTAGAGAGTTTGTTAAATTGTTATCTCGATATGTAGAAATAATGTGAAAACAGTTGTGAGATAGCCATCAAGCAGATTACCGAGCCTATATTACAGCCCTTCCCTCAGTCACTCGCTACAGTCAATACACTTTCTAAACCAGTTTCTTAATTCGCTTGCACTGACTAACCTAATGGCCATCTCGATCAAGCTATCTAGTGCTTCTGCTGTCTTCGTTCTGAACTTACGGACTAGACTCTTGAGCTTCGCCCATACCATCTCTATCGGATTAAACTCTGGTGAGTATACCGGTAGGTACTCCACTCTTGCTCCCACTGATTCAATCAGTTCTTTGATGTCTTCTCGATGATGTGAATTTAAGTTGTCCATCACCACCACATCTCCC
>JAAUUM010000058.1 GCA_012031565.1 Synechococcaceae cyanobacterium SM2_3_2 | reverse complement strand
GAGCGCACCAGCATCCGTCGTCGTTCCGGCATTGGCATCCGGGTTTTGGCAGAGGGCACCTGGGGCTTTGCCTCCACCGGCAAGTTGGATCCCGATTCCATTCGGCGGGCCATTGCCGATGCCCGTCTCGCCGCCCGCGCCAGTGCCAGCTATCGTCGCCACAAATTGGGATCCCTGCCCAGCGTCAGATTGGCTGAAGGGGATTTTTCTGAACCCGGCATTGAAGAAGTCCTGAATAAGCCCTTAGAGGCCAAGATTCAGATGGCTCTGGACGCAGAAGCCCAAGCCCGAGCCTCCTCCCGACAGATCTCATCCGCCAGTTGCACCTACAACGAGATCTACGAAGAAAAAGCCATCGCCACCACCGATGGGGCCAACGTCAGCTTTCGCTTAGTCCGGCCTGAGTTTCGCATCTCCGCCATCGCCGAACAGGATGGCCAGCTCAGCAGTGGATCCGAGTCGATTGGGGTGACGGGGGGCTGGGACTGTCTGTTCCGTCAGGATCCGGGCCAAATGGCCGAAAAAGCTGCTGCCACAGCGGTGGATCTGCTGTCTGCTCGACATCCCGAGGGCGGTCGCAAAACGGTGATCCTCTCCCCCTCCATCGTGGGACTGTTGGTGCATGAAGCGATTGGGCACACGGTGGAGGCAGACTTTGTGCTGTCGGGATCCGTGGCAGCGGGAAAACTGGGACATCGAGTGGCCAGCGATCTCGTCACCCTCTGCGATTCGGGCCACTCGGAATACCACGGTGGGGCGGGCGGATCGATCCCCGTCGATGACGAAGGGGTGCCGACCCAAAAGACGACCGTGATTGAAAAGGGCATTCTCAAGAGCTATCTCCACAACCGCGAGACCGCCGCCCACTTTGGGGTGGATCCCACTGGCAATGCCCGCGCCTGGGAATATGCCGATCAGCCCCTGATTCGGATGCGGAACACCTACATCGAGCCGGGATCCCAGAGCTTGGACGAGATCATCGCTAGCACCGCCGATGGCTTCTTTTTGGATGGGGCCCGCAATGGTGAGGCCGACTCAACGGCAGAGTTTATGTTTGGGGCCGAGCGAGCTTACCGGATCAAGGATGGCAAGCTGGGGGAACTGGTGCGGGGGGTGACCCTGACCGGCAATGCCTTTGAGGTGCTGCAAACGGTGGATGCCGTCTCCCAAGATTTTGTCTGGGATCTAGGATCCGGCCACTGTGGCAAAGGCCAGCCCGCTAAAGTAGATGCCGGAGGCCCGTATATTCGCTGTCAAGCCATTTTGGGCGGACAACAATCTTGAGTTGAGTCTAGAGCTGAGTTGAACCCAGAGTCTAAAAACTGTCTTATGGAGTCGCTCCCGTTTGGATCATCTTCATGAATCAGCTTCCAGAGAGGCATGGTAGGGTCGTGATTATCGAATAGATCACGCGTAGATCACGCGATCAGTGGCGAGGTGCTTAAGTATGGCTTGGGTGGATGAACGGGGGCGGTTGTTCGGCAGAGTCAGTCTCTTGGATGTGGGGGCTGCCGTGGTGTTGCTGGTGGCGATTGTGGCGGTACTGCTGGTGCCGGGACGACAGGCGGGCAGCGTAGTGCAGGTGGGTCAAGGGGACACCCAAACCATCGAGGTGGATATGATCGTGCGGGGGATCAGCAGTCGGTCTCTAGATCCATTTAAGACGGGATCCCAGGCAGATCTAATCATCCGTAACCAACCCTATGGCAAGGTGGAGGTCTACCAGATCGAGGATGTCACCCGAACGGTGCCGATAGTGTTGCCTGATGGCACGGTGGAACAATTGCCGGATCCAGAAGCCTATCGCCTCGATCTGGTCTTGAGCCTGCGGGGACAGGGACGCACCACCGAATCTGGCCTGGTGTTGGGCAATAATCGCGTCAAGATTGGCGTGCCTCTAGAGCTGGAAACCTTCGACTACAACCTGCGGGGTACGGTGATGGGAGTGCGGGTGGTGGCCACGACTACGGGCTAAAGGATTTCTGACTTTTAGGGTCAGGCGGGGCTGACCGCGAAACGCTAAGATTTGGGTCAACATGGACTCCGTTATTGACTCCATTGCTCTCTGCGATCCCCCCTGATATGCCTTTGGACTATGCTTTTGGATCCCGCTGATGCCGCCGCCTTGAGCACCCTCCGAGATCGGATTCGGGTGTCTGGAATGCGATTCTATGGCTACACGGGCTATTTACCTGCCGAACGGGAATTAGGCCAGTGGTTTGAGGTGGATCTGGAGCTGTGGGCAGATCTGCGGCCCGCCGCCCAAAGTGGTCAACTCTCAGATACCTATGACTACATCCCGGCGGTGCAGAAAATTGCTGAGCTGGTGCAAAATCAGTCCTTTGAGCTGATCGAAAGTCTGGCGGAAGCCATCGCAGATATCGCCCTTCGGGAAACGGGATCCCCGCAAGTTAAGGTACGCCTGACCAAATGCAGCCCCCCTGTGCCAGAGATCTCAGGATCCGTCTCGCTAGAGATCATTCGCCCTTAAGTGCTGCTCTCCAGGTCACCACCAGTCCTCGGTAGCAGAAATCTGGTGACACAAATCTGGTGACACAAATCTGGTGACACAAATCTGGTGGCACAAATCTACCGACCACCGAACTAGGGGCTTAAACCTCTTGCCTCAGCTACCGAATGGGAGACCCAATGGGAGACAGTTCCTTGCTGAAGGAGTGATCACTTCCAGACGCTACACTTTGAAAAGCTTTGCCCCTTTGCAAAACCCCCGAATGCTGAACTTATGTCACTTGTTGCCGCTACCCTGACCGCCGCCGACTCGCTGTTTTTAGAGCAAGAACAATCCAAGCCGATTGCTCTAGGGTCGCCTTCATTGGCTTCCGTCCCCTTAGCTTCTCCCACATCGGCGGCATGGCTAGAGCAAGCCCTAGCCCACATGGATCTGATCCTGTTGGATCATGCCAACTGTGAGAAAAAGGCAGCGGGTAATGCCCTGAGTCTGTTGTTTCGCTATTCCAGTCGCAACGAGTTGGTGCTAGCGGTGTCCCCCTTGGCCCGGGAAGAACTGCTCCATTTTGAAAAAGTTCAACGCCATTTGGATCGGCTCGGGATCCCGGTGCGAACCCTGAGTGCGCCCCCCTATGGCACTCTGTTGGCTAAACAGATCCGTACCTCAGAACCCCATCGTCTGTTGGATACGCTGCTGATCGCCGCCATCATAGAGTCCCGCAGTCATGAACGGTTGGGGTTATTGGGCATCCACTGCCCGGATCCCGAATTGGCAGCTTTTTATCGCTGGCTCACCCCTGCCGAAGACCGCCATCAAGCCCTCTATCTAGAGCTGGCCCTGACCTATTTCTCGACACAAGACGTGGGATCCCGTTTGCCCATCTTGCTGACGGCTGAGGCTGAGATTTTGAGTACGTTACACCCTCAACCTCGGATCCACAGCTGACCCTAAAGCCCGACCGATATCGCCTGGGTGGGACAGACAGGGATGCACTGCTCACACATGACACAGCGATTGGCCAGAAATTCTAACCGCCATAGTGGGGGCTGAATCCTGAGGGCTTCGGTGGGACATACCCCTGTACATAAGCCGCAATCTACACACAACTGCGGATCGATCTGAATCTGCCGTTGCCGCTCGTAGACCTCGATCCCCTGCAATCGGATCCAATCCAAGCTGGCTTCCACTTGATCGATATCCCCTGATAGCTCCACCACCAAGGTGCCCACTTCTTCGGGATCCACCCGTGCCCGCAGGATATTGGCCGCCACATCAAAATCTTTGGCCAGCCGATAGGTGAGAGGAAGACTGACTAAATCGCGGGGAAAGACGAGGGTGACTCGTTTTCGCATAGCTAAAGCCGGAGTGAAGGGTGAATAAAGTAGCGATGAGCATTGCGATGAGGTCATGAAGTGAGACATGGAGCCAGAGATCAATTCAGCTCATCTAGGGCGACGATACTGCCATTAAAATTGGGGGCAAATGAAGCGCGGGTCAGCGGTTGGTCGATGATCACCCCTTCTCCCCCCAAGGTATTGAGAGCCTCACCATTGACAGACAGCCAAAGGCGGGCGGCGGGATTGGCACTGGTGGCGGTATAGAGCAACTGGGTAATGCGGCCCAACATCATGGTGGAACCGCCGCCTGAGGTAAAATCTGCCGACAAATCCAAAAAGATATCGTCCCCTTCCACCCGTACCCCCAGGATCTCTGTTTCGGGCGGGATGGCAGAGCTCAACCGCTGATCGGCGGATCCCTGGATCAAAGCCGTCAAACTGGCCCGGATCCCTTCCGCCTGTCCCAAGGCCCGAAAGGATTGCTGCTGCTCCACATAGTAGATGTCAGCCCCTGGCGTGGTCAGCCAATACAGAGACATGGTCTGCTGCGGCCCGATCCCCACCCACCAAACCACAGCTGTGGTGAGCAGCCCACCCACAAAACCAGCGATCACCAACGGAATGGGAGAAGAAGGGGTACGGCCCACTGCCTGAGACCCGCGACGGCCAGCATAACGCTGCGTCAAGTTATCACTGGGGGAATTGGGGACTGGCGAATTCATGGGCGGTAGCCTCCATCACCGGACTCCACTAGCCTATACCACAAGTTATCGGCGACACAGGGGATCCCGCGTAGGCAGGAAGGGGAAAGGGTTCAATGATGTCCTCCCCCAGCTGCTGTGCTGGAGACCAGAGGGTGTCCCCATATGGAGTTTCTCAGAGAAAACAATACTTTTTTGGTTTTGAGCGGAAAAAATGTCACAGTAATGTCGATAGGATAGCGGGGAGCTTACCGCAGGAGACCTAAATGATTTTAACCACATTAGAAGGGGTACCCGGCAAGCAAATTGTTGAACATTATGGGCTGGTACAGGGCAACACTGTGCGGGCCAAGCACCTGGGCAAGGATATTTTGGCGGGATTCAAAAACATGATTGGCGGCGAGATGAAAGCCTATACCGAACTGCTGCAAGAGTCTCGGGAAGAGGCCATGCAGCGGATGACCCAGCAAGCCCAGCAATTGGGGGCCAATGCCATTGTCAATATTCGGTTTGCCACCTCCTCAGTTGCGGCTGGAGCCGCCGAACTGTATGCCTACGGCACCGCTGTGAAGGTGCGCTAATGCTGGATGTTATCCTCGCCTTTGGGATTTTTGGCTTTTTGATGGCACTGGGATTTGGGGTGGGGGGCTATGTGGAACGCCGCCACTATGTCAATCTGGAAGCCCGAGAACGGTTGACCCAACGGCTATCACTGGTCACAATTGGGGCCAAAACGCCGATTCCTGAAGCCCGCCAAGCCCAGCTTTTTGTGGGATGTGTGGTGGTATCCAGCGATTATTTCCGGCAGATGGTGGCCGCTTGGTCGGTGCTGTTTGGCGGTGAGATCCCTGGGTTCCAGAGGTTGCTGGATCGGGGTCGCCGGGAGGCCCTTTTGCGGATGAAGGAATCAGCACTGGCGTGGGGAGCCACCCAGATCGTCAATGTTCGCATCGAGACCGCCAATCTCAATGATGCGGTGGGGGATGAGGGAATGGCTTTGGTTGAGGTGATAGCCTATGGCACAGGGATCCGATAGGGGTTTTCTCATCCCTTATCTGCTGCCCTGAAGCGAAAACAGCCCCACAACACCTTGTCTCAACAGCATTTCTGTCACTCCACGGCAAGGAATCACCCCAGGATCCTGATGGCTACTCAACAAGCTCAAAATGATCAGGCTCAAAATGATCAGGCTCAAGATGATCGGGTTTCACGGCACCGCCTGGAGCAGGTGGATATTGCCAGCCACATTGACCACACTCTGTTGACCCCGACCGCCACCCCTGAGCAGGTGGAGCAGTGGTGTACTGCTGCCGAGCAGTATCGGTTTGCCAGCGTCTGCCTCAATCCATGTCATGTCAAGCAAGCGGCGGAGCGGCTCTATCGTTCGCGGGTGCTGGTTTCAACGGTGGTGGGGTTTCCGTTGGGCACCTCGCTGACAGAAGTGAAACTGCATGAAGCACAGCTGGCGGTTGAACATGGGGCACAAGAGCTAGACCTCAAGCTCAACTTGACCCTGTTGAGGGCGGGACAGTTGGATGCTCTTCACGAGGAGGTGGGGGCCATTGTGGAGGCCACGGGAGTTCCGATCAAGGCCATCTTAGAAACTGCTCTCCTCACCGATGAGGAAAAGCAAATCCTGGGTCAGCTCTGTATAGAGGCGGGGGCAGCTTTTTTGAAAACCTCCACTGGCTGGACAGGGGGAGCCACAGAGTCCGATGTGCGGCTGTTATGGCGTCTCACCCAAGGAGGGATCCCGATCAAGGCGTCCGGTGGGATCCGTACCCCCATGCAGGCCATCAACCTGCTTCAGGCGGGGGCAACACGGCTAGGTACGTCCTATGGGATCGAGATCGTCACCTCCAGCGGGGATCCCACCCCTTCAAAGCAAGCCGATTCAGACCTAACCGAGGTCTAGTCCGGTGGGGTTGTGGGACTGGTTGATTGTTCCCCCCTGCCCGGTCTGTGACAAATCGGTGCAGATAGGCGAACGCTGCTTTTGCCGCGATTGCCGCCTTCAGCTACAGCAGCAGCGATTTCGACCTTGGTGTGACCCCGCCTCTACAAACGCTCCGGTGCCTCTTTACACCTGGGGATCCTACGAAGGGGCTTTGCGGCGAGCTTTGCAGAAACTCAAATATGAGCGCCACCCCACCATTGGGATCCAACTGGGGGAATGGCTGGGACAGGTATGGCGGCAGGAGTCCATGCTGCAATCACCCGGATCCAAACCGTCCCCTCAACGTTCGTTTGTGGTTGTGCCGATTCCGCTGCATGCTGAAAAGTTGAAGACGCGGGGCTACAACCAAGCTGCCTTGATGTCGGAGGGTTTTTGTCGGGTGACAGGCTACGCTCATCAGCCTCAGGCGTTACAACGCATTCGCCCCACCACCGCCCAATTTGGACTTTCGGCCCCACAGCGACAGGAGAATGTCCAAGGGGCGTTTCAGCTCGACAATCGGCAGGCTATTCAATCGCCCGTGCTGTTGCTGGATGACATTTACACCACCGGCTCCACCGTGGCTGAAGCTATCAAAGTGCTGACCCACCAAAAAATAAAGGTGGCCGGGATCCTCGTCATCGCCCGTCCACCCTTGCCTAACCTTGGCTCAATTGATCAGTTTGCTAACATTTGCTGACAGATGACACCTGAGTTGCGCCCATTCGCCCTAACCTTGCTGCCCTTCTAGCTCTAGTTGATGGATCAGCTCTAAATCTCCCCGTTCCCGAGCAGATTGAATCCGCTGCTGCAACCGGTACATGACATTTTCATGGTGAATGGTGGAGAGCTGTTGCCGAAGATCTGCCGGGATCCCAAGGCCAGCAAAGGCCACCATCGAGAGTGCATCTGCCTCTACAGCAGCCTCGATCTGACCATGAGCCAAAGCATCGTAAACGCTGACACCGCGATAACGGAGATCAAAGGGGCCGTTGTGGACAGGGAGGGTGCCCACTATCTGCCAACTGTAGGACTGGCCACGATATAGGCCCTGAATGGATTTGCACTCATAAGCATTCGCACGGTCTGGATCAGCCACAGATCCCACGGCAGGATCCCAGGATTGTCCCCGATAAATAAGGTGTTGATTCATACCAGAGATACTCATGTCTAACAGCTCCTAAGTCAAAAAAAGGGGAAGAGGGAAATCAGAGTAAAACAAAAACTTAATTTTCTGTATCTTCAAATACGGTTTTAACTTAAAAACTGGGTCTGGCGCTACTGAATTTTTCTTATTCTTTATCTTGTGCCCTTGCTGGGTGGCCTACAGCGGCGATAGCGAGATCTGGCGTAGCGATGGCGACAAAGGCGGGCCGCTGCTGCTGGGCCTCGCTCAACAGCTGATGCAGGGATCCCCAATCCTCTTGTTCGATCAGATAGATCAGCTGTCCCAACTGCTGCTGGTAGCCGGTGAGGGCTTGTAAAAGGGCGGTTTGGTTAAATTGGGCCATGGCAGTGCCCAGATCTGGTTGCCCCCCCCCACTCGGCTGGTATCTCGAAAGCCACTGCTGGCCAAAAACTGGGCCAAGTTCAGCACCTCGCCTGAGGCAGCGGTCATACAAGCCCGAATCAAGCTGGCACTGATCATGACGGGCAGATGACTGATCAAGGCCACCGCCTGATCGTGGACGGCGGCATCACAGACGATTGCCTCTGCCCCCACATCTTGGGCCAACTGCTGCAACATCGTTAGCCACTCGGGATCCGTCTGGGGGGTAGGGGTCAAAACATAGGGGCGCTGCTCAAAAAGTCCCAATTGAGCCGCTCCGATGCCACTGGACTCGGTGCCCCCCATCGGATGTCCTCCCACAAACCGAGGCCACCAGTCCTGAGCACCCGCCATGATCGGCCCCTTGACGGATCCCACGTCCGTCACCACCACTGAGGGAGACAGGCAGCCCGCCAGATGCTTGAGGGTAGGCAGGATGCTATCAATCGGAGTGCAGATCACCACCACTTCGACGGCGTGGGCTTCGAGGCTGTCTAGATCGGTGCTGGCCTGATGAACTGCCCCCAGACTGGCTGCTTGCTGGCAGGTATGGGGATTACGGCTGACCCCATAGACCTGATGTCCCGCTGCCACCCAATCCATGCCCAAGGATCCCCCGATCAAACCCAGGCCGACGATACCAATACGCATAGGCAATTCCTGACACTCCGACGATTCTCACCTTAGGATCCCGGTACAGGATGGATTGAGACGGCTAAGATAGAGCATAAGAGTTGCAACTCTTGCTCAATCACAGCTCAACCTCACCACTCTGATCGGCACATTACCACTCAACTTGTCCAAGGCAGTGTTAGAGTAGCAGGCCAAGTGGACGTTAGCACCATCACTGGAGGAGGGGACAATGCTTCATCGTAAGGTCTACCAACTATCTCGCGAAGGCAAAGATGTCTCCATTTACCTGCGAGATCAAGGTCGGTGGCTAGAAAAAGCCCGCATCCTCGATATTGAGGGAGATACGGTCATCATTCGTCACGAGATTGAAGACGAAGATGAGATTTCTTCTTGGGAAGAGATGGTGCGCCTAGACAGCATTGGAGCCATCTCACAGCGGTTAGCCTCCATCCCCAAAGGGCCAATGTCGCCTGATGATCTGTTGGTGGCGGATGATTGCCCTGAAGCTGAGCGGTACATGGATGCGATGCGCGAGGATCCCTCGGTTCCCTACAGCAGCGAAGAGCGTGGCAATCCTCATCCAGAGAGCTAGCCTTTCATCCTGAAAAGTTTCACCCCTCAACTTTCACACCTCAACATAGACTCAAGTGATTGAGCCCCTATCTCCTGGGATCCCTGGGTTATGGCGCAAAGGAAAATCAGTCTTTCCCTTTTTCAACCCTTATTAGTATGCAATCTTCAATAATTCCAAATTCCAGATGCAATTTAGAGCACCTCTGGAATAACTCAAGTCCAGATCAATCAAGAGCTTGATTATCCTGACTACTCGCAGCTTGATGGGGGTGTTCACGAGGAAACTGGGCTGCTACCCAATCACGGGCCTCAAATGTGGTTGTTAATTGACCATCCAAAGCAGCTTTTTTTACCTCGGATAGAATCGCTTGAAAATATGGACTGGGACGATAGCCCATTGCCAGTAGATCGTGGCCATTCAACAGGGGTTTCAGTTGCTTCCCCTGGGTCAAATAGCGATAAACCACCCGCCGCCCCGCCGCCCCCAGCTGAGCTGCCAGCAAGATCAACATCGGATCCGACTGGATCACAGAGGGTCATCACCTGACTAGGCCGTAGGGATCCCTGCAATTGAGGCTCTATCTCTGCCTTGAGGTGGGGCAGGGTGGCCAATCGTTCTACTCCAGCCTGGGTCAGATTCAGTTGGGTTGCCGCTTGATCAGCCTGGGGCAGGGATCCCAGCATTCGTTCCAGCCGGATCTGCCAGCGGTGATGCCGATCCAATTCGGGATAAAGCCGTTCAAAGTGGCCATACCAAGCCCCCGCCCGCCAGACCTGCTGTTCCAAGTCGGGATCCCATCGCAAGTCAGCGTGGAGACAACGCAGGGCGTCCCAGGATCCCAGCTGTCGCATTGCCCGCCGCCATAAAGGGGAGTCCAAAATCAGTTTTAGCTCGTGCTTGAGCCGCTCGCCCCCCACCGCATCTAAGAGGCCACTGGCCACCGCACTGCGGATATGGGACTCTGTTGGCCCGGTCACGGCAAAATCCAAGCGGGCTGCAAACCGCACCGCCCGAAAGATGCGGGTGGGATCCTCCAAAAAACTGTTGGCATGGAGCACCCGAATCTGCCGTTTATCCAGATCTTCCAGCCCCCCAAAGGCATCCAAGATCTGGCCAGCTTCTGAGCCATTTAGCCGTAGGGCCAGCGCATTGATCGTAAAATCTCGCCGATACAGATCCTGCTGAATGGATCCCAGATCCACCTCCGGATTGGCGGCGGGCAAGGGATAAAACTCCGTTCGGGCAGTGGCAATATCGATCCAACGCCCCTCTGGCCAGGTGAGGGCGACCGTCTGATAACGGCCATGAATCTCCAGCTTGGCCTCAGGATACTGCTGATGCAGGGCCCGCCCCAGCCGTACCCCCCAGCCCTCCAGGCCCGACTCCAGACTTTGAGCATCCACCGGATAAGGGCCATCCACCACCAAGTCCAAGTCCATATCCCCCACCAACCGATTAAGCAACAGATCGCGGACGGCTCCCCCCACCAAATAGAGCCGCAGTTCCATCTGATCCGCCAAGCCTGCCGCTGTCTTTAGGATGTCACGGTCGGGTAATTGCTCAATTCCCGCCAGAGAAGCCGCCAAGATATCCTGTCTGGCTTGATCCCCAGATTGGGGCAACTCGTGCAAATGGCGCAACACATCGGTGCGAGTGACGATGCCCAACAGGTGTTCTTCTCCTGAGGGATCCCGGCGCATCACCGGCAGTCGCCCGATATCCCGGCTCATCATCAGGGTGCGGATCTCGTTGATGGGGGTCTCGGGATCCACGGTTGCCACTGGGCTGGTCATGTAGCCTTTGACGGGGGCATGGCCAAAGCCATGATGGAGGGCGATATCAATATCTCGCCGCGAGATCACCCCCACTAATCTGGCCCGCTCATCCACCACCACCACCCCTGAATGGCCATAGCGCAACAGCACCCTTTGAGCCTCACTCACCGCCATCTCAGGCCGAATCGTCCGCACCGGCGAGGACATCAATTGTTTGGCCCGCACGGGCTTGGGGATCCGCTGCCGGATCTGTGTCAAGATCTCCGTCAGGATCTGCTCAGGTGAGGTGGATTCCAGCCCCTTGAGGGTGACTGCTGCTGCCCGCTCATGTCCACCACCGCCATAGGCTGCCATAATCTCATGCAGGGCTGCAAAATCGTGGCGAGAGCGACCAATCAGGCTGAGACGAGGATGGGCAGACTGTTGCCATGCCCCCATTATCAAAATGTCCAGATCCGCCAGATCGAGCAGATTCATAGCCAAGCTGGACAACCCCGGCAGATAGTCCTCTATCGTCACCAGCCAGGATCCCAGTCGATAGCTCCCCACCGTCTCGATCTGGATATCCTGCAAGCCACGACTGAGTAACGCTTGCAGCGGCTCTGACAACCCTGCCTCCAGATAGGTGGCCATCTGGCCGAGATTCAACCCCTGCTGCATCAGCCAGATCAGAGCCTCCCCGTCCCGCACCGTGGTGGAGCCAAACGTCAGGGATCCCGTATCGGCATGGATCCCCAAGGCCAAGGCAGTGAGGTCAAACGGCGATAGGCTGATCATCGCTGCCCGCAGCCGTTCCACCATCAAGGTACAGGTGGATCCCACCGGCTCAATACAGGCCAGCGTGAGGGATGCAGGAAAGGGAAACCGGGATCCCACCTCGGGCCGAGCGGCACAGACGGGATGGTGATCAAATATATGTACTTCGACTTCGGGATCCTGAAGCCAGCGGGCCGCTGCCCCCAAACGAGCTGGATCGGCACAATCCACCAAAATCAGCCGCCGCACCTGAGCGGGATCCACAGCCTTGAGCGCGATCAGTGGCAAGCCATTGCGATGCAGTCCCAAAAACTGCCGCACCTGAGGATGGGATCCCCCCGCCAACACAATTCGAGATCCCGGATAGAGATGAGCGGCCCCAACAGCGGCCCCCAGGGTGTCAAAATCTGCGGTCAAATGACAGAGAATTACATCCATATCGGGACAAGCAAGGGGTGGGATCCCTAGTCTAATGGCGTTGCATGATTAGGTTGCCTGACCCGCCTAGTACTTCTTGTCAGAAATTTGTATCTGAATTTGATATTGGAATCCTGAGTTCTAGCCCAGAATGCCCAGTGCAGAGTGCACAGTGCCAAAATACCTAGTGCAGATAGTGCCCTAACTTTTTGGAGGGCTGGCCAGAGCGGAGTTTCCGCAAAGCCTCCCGCTCAATCTGTCGGATCCGTTCACGGGTCAAATCAAATTCGTCCCCAACTTCCCGCAACGTCCGGCTCTTACGGCCATCCAATCCATACCGTCGAGTCAAGACCTGTTGTTCGATCGGCTTGAGAGCCTCAATCGCCGTCTGCAAATCCTGCTGCATCGACCGCGATACCATCTCATCAAAAGGCTGCTCAGCCCGACTATCCTCCAGCAGATCCCCCAAGCGGCTTTCCCCCTCATGCCCAACCGTCAAATCCAGCGAGATGGGCAACGTCGCCGCCTGCTGAATCAACCGCAATTTCTTCACCGCCACCCCCATCGCCTCGGCCAATTCCCCCTCACTGGGGCGACGCCCGGTGGCCTTGGTCATATCCCGAATGGTGCGCTTGAGCAGCCGCACTTTGTCCACCATATGGACTGGCAACCGAATCGTCCGGGCTTGGTTGGCGATGCAGCGGGTGATGCCCTGCCGGATCCACCAATGGGCATAGGTGCTGAAGCGGTAGCCCCGCTCGGCATCAAACTTCTCAGTGGCGCGAATCAGGCCGATATTGCCCTCCTGAATCAGGTCAAGAAAGGGCACGCCTCGGTTGAGATACTTTTTGGCAACACTCACCACCAGTCGCAAATTGGCATTGATCAGCTTTTGTTGAGCCCGCTTGCCCCGGTGGATCTGTTGTTGCAGGCTGCGCCCATCTAACCCCACCCGTTCGGCCCACTCCTGCACCGAGGGATCCCGGCCCTTGTCCTCCACAAACGTTTGGCGGGCAGCTTCCAGTTTCAACCGCTCCTGTACCAAGCGCGATAACTCGATCTCTTGGGCATGATCGATCCGAGAGACACGGCCAATCTCGTTAAGATACTGATCCACCATGTCTTCGGAAAAAGACTCTGGTAGCCCCAACATCGATTGCGTTTCTAAGTCAGTATCTTCGTCGGCAGCTCCTAATTGAGCGATGGGCTGTTGAGATTTGGCATCTGAATTCTTAATCTGAGCCATCTGGGGAGGTAACTGCGCGGCCAAAGTCTGAGGTGCAGACTGCTGTTGAGCCGTATTGTTCACCACTAACCGAGGCCGTGAGGATGAGCCAGAAGCCCCCAGCGTCGGATCCTCAGCCATGGGATGAGTGAGATTCAAGATAAAGCTCCTCAAGGTTTTAGCGTCTGTTCTGTGGGTATTCCTAGTCTAAAAAACCAGAGCGCAGCTTAGCAAACGAAAATCGATCATGGAACCAAATCATCTGGATCCCTTGCCCTTCTCAGCCCCCCTCTCAGCCGTGTTTGCCCCTGCTTGAACGCCTCTTTCTACAAACCCAGCTCAGCCACTTAGTTTATAGCAACAGGGAGGATACCTCTCACAAGGTTGCTGAAATATGGATAAGCAATTGTGCTGATCTCTGCTGTCAGCCAGCAGATTTAGCTCTAGCCACTGTCAGGAATCTTGCATCTAACTCACACCTCAATCATGGCGATCTCTGTTAGGGCTCTCTTGCTGATCTGGGCAGGAGGACAGGAGTTCATTCGATACGATAGATATGGATTTTCGATCATGCCCATGGAATCACAGGGATCCCAGAGTGCCAACTTGATCGGTGGACGGGTGCGCTGGATGCGAGAACGCTTGCAGCTAACCCAAGATCAACTGGCGGGTCGCCTCGCTCGCTACGGGATCCATTTGGACTATGTTAAAATTGGCCAAATTGAAATGGTAAGCGAAGGGTCATCGATCGAGAGCTGGTAGCCTTCGCCCGGGCGCTCGGAGTCTCTATCACTTGGCTGCTCAGTGGTGACACGGATCACATTTAGCCATTTCCGAGCTAAAAAGCCCTCAAAATGCAGCATTTTACACATTTTGTCTGCGCGAGACGGCATAATTTCATCTAAGCTTCATGAGAATATTATGAAGTGCCGAGGATTGAGCTGTCCGCAAAGCTCTTTTTCCTCTTTTGTAAGGCTGGTTATGGCTGCTGCGGAATGATGTGCTGAGAACTGGGCTTGTTTGGCCCACCCTCCTTGGGTCAGATGTTCTTGGCGCAGGGGTTAAGTTGTCGCTACGAACTATTTTGCAGGAGTGCCCCAGATGTTGAGCAAGATCACAGGTCGTCTCAAGGTGTTAGCCACAACTCCCATACCCCTCGGACGCACCACCAGCCCCCCCACTGCTCTGACTCCTTTTGAGCAGATGGAGCAACGGATTGCCCAGATTCAGTATTTTTACCGCCGCTCTGATTTGCCCCTAGCTGCTCGTCAGACCGTCACCTACCAAAAATTGATGAAACTGGACTATTTCACACCTGAAACGGCCCAGAAAGTCTTGCGAGATTGGCATGAAAAGTTCACATCCTCACACTCTTAATCTCAGCACTCTTAATCTCAGCATTCCAGGATCCCCCCTGAATTCATCAATCAACCCTCTCCCAATCTAGGATCCGGCACAATAAGAAGGATCTTTTGCGGGAAGAGGCCATGACCAAAACATTGGGACTCGCCCTGGGCAGCGGCGGCGCACGTGGCTGGGCTCACATCGGTGTGATCCGTGCCCTGATGGAGGCTGACATTCCCATTCACAGCATTGCCGGAGCCAGTATTGGCGCTTTTGTGGGAGCGATCCACGCCGCTGGTGAGCTGGATGAGCTGGAGGCTTTTGTCCGTGAACTGGACTGGAAAGGGATCATGGCTCTCTTCGATCTCACCTTTCCCACCAGCGGTTTGTTGGATGGCAACAAAGTTTATGAGTTATTGACCCAGCACCTCTTGGATCTCAACATCGAAGACGCTGGGATCCCATTTTGTTGTGTGGCCACCAATCTGATCACGGGGCAGGAAGTGCAATTACAGACAGGTTGCATGGCGGATGCGGTGCGGGCCAGCATTTCCATACCAGGGGTGTTCACCCCATTTGAACGAGACGGCTGCTTTTTAGGAGACGGTGGCATTGTCAACCCCGTTCCCGTCAATGTGGTGCGGCAGATGGGAGCAGAGGTAGTGTTGGCGATCAACCTCAATCACACCCCTAGCCCAATCACGTCCGAAGAGGAAGAGGAAGAAGTAGAGGAAAAAAAAGTGGTGGATCCTGACCCGACTCAGGACAATAGGGATCCCTCAAAATTAGAGACTGCAATAGAACAGACCGCCACCAACGCCAAAACTGAAAACGATGCCAGGGACATCCCACAAAGAAACAGCCCAGAACAGGAAGAAACGAACATCATCACCCGGATTCGGCAGAAATATCGCTCGTTTCAGGAGACATTACAAGAAGGGGTACAGGATAAATTGAACCGATGGCTACCTGAGCAGAAGGATGAGAAAAGCAGCCCCAACATCTTTGACATCATCGGCACCACTCTCAATGTGATGGAGCAGCAGATCACCCGTCAACGGCTGGAGCAATCCCCCCCCGATCTGTTGATTCAGCCCGATCTGAGCAATTTTGGCATTTTTGACTTTGACCAAGCCGATGCCATCATCAAAGCCGGGTATCGTCAGACTCAGGCCCAGATACCTCAGTTGAGAGATCTGATTGAGAGACCTGATTGAGAAACCTGATTGAGAAACCTGACCTGATTAGATCACCTGATTGAGAGACCTGACCTGATTAGATCAATAGAGACTCCATAGCCCGCTCTGCCCTTATTCACCTCAGCCCACCAGGGATCCCATTCTTGTCATGCACCCAAACCCTGCTGCTTTGCGCCCCGAGACCCTAGCCATTCATGCGGGCCGACAGCCGGATCCCGCCACTGGTGCGGTAGTCGCCCCCATTCATCTCTCTTCCACGTTCCAGCGAGATGCGGATGGCAGCTATCCCCACGGCTACAATTACACCCGCGATAACAACCCCAATCGGCAGGCTCTAGAATCTTGTTTGACCCAATTGGAGGGGGGAGCAGTGACGGTGGCCTTTTCTTCCGGGGTGGCCGCCACGATGGCGGTGTTTCAGACCCTCAAGGCCGGAGATCATGTCATCCTGCCCCAAGATGCCTATCACGGCACCCGCCATTTGCTCCGGGATCTCTTTCAACGCTGGACTCTCAGCACCACGGTTGTGGATATGCGGGATCCCTCGCTGGTCAAGGCTGCCCTCCAGCCCAATACCCGCCTGATCTGGGTGGAAACCCCCTCGAACCCCATGCTGCAACTGGTGGATATCGCCGCTATTGCCGCCATCGCCCACAGTGTTGGGGCCCTTTGCGCCTGCGACAACACCTGGGCCACCCCTTTGTTGCAGAAGCCCTTGGCATTGAGTGCCGACCTGGTGGTTCATTCCACCACCAAGTATTTGGGGGGACACAGCGATGTGTTGGGGGGGGCGGTGATTGTGGGGGGTAACCCCGAGCTAGCCCAGAGCCTGCGACAGATCCAAAGGGTAGGTGGAGCGGTGCCGTCACCCTTTGATTGCTGGCTGATTTTGCGTGGGATCCAAACCTTGCCCTATCGGATGCGGGGACATTGTGACAATGCCGCACAGGTGGCCCAGTTTTTGGCGCAGCATCCCCAGGTATCTGCCGTCCACTATCCCGGCTTGTCTCAGCATCCCCAATATGGGCTGGCTCAACAACAGATGCAGGGGTTCGGCGGTATGGTCTCGGCCCAGATCAAGGGTGGTGCGGCAGCGGCTTTTCGGATGCTGGCCCATCTCAACCTCTTTACCCGTGCCACCAGCTTGGGTGGGGTCGAAAGCCTGATCGAACATCGCGCCTCCACCGAAGGGCCGGGATCCCTGACCCCTGACGATTTGGTGCGGATCTCGGTCGGGTTGGAGCATCCTCAGGATTTGATCGATGATTTAGCTCAGGCGTTGGCTGATTTGGAGGGGGCGAGAAATGGATAACTTCGGGTGCCCGATTGGACGGGCGGGGAAGTGGGGCTAAGGCTGGGGTTGTGAAGAATGGTTTTGCTGCTGGCGTCAATCCCGATCCCGTTTGGGCAAAGATGCCAGAGTGGGATCCCGACGAGTTGAGGTCAATTGATGGCTATAGCCAGCACCAATCCCGCCACTGGCGAGGTGATCCAGACTTTTGAGCCGCTCACTGATACCGATCTAGAGCAGAAAGTGGCCCGTGCTCAACGGGTGTTTGAGACCTATCGCCGCACCCTGATCCCCCAGCGCTCTCGGTGGATGAGGCAGGTGAGCGAGATCCTGTTGGAGCGGCGGCAAGAGTATGGATCCCTGATCACGTTGGAGATGGGCAAGACTCTCAAATCAGCCATCGCAGAAGTGGAAAATCGGCTTCGGTCTGTCGTTATTGTCGACCAGACCGACGCTGAATTTTTGGCTGATCGGCAAGTCTCCACCGAGGCCAGTCTCAGCGCTATCCGCTATCAACCCCTGGGGATCCTGTTGGCGGTGATGCCCTGGAATTTCCCATTTTGGCAGGTGTTGCGCTGTGCGGCTCCGGCTTTGATGGCAGGCAATACCCTGCTGCTCAAGCACGCCTCCAATGTGCCTCAGTCGGCCCTGGCCATTCAGGATCTATTTGAGCAGGCGGGATTTCCTGAGGGATCCCTACAAACGCTGCTGATCGGTGCTGATCGAGTGGCAGGGCTAATGGCAGACGAGCGGATCAAAGCCGCTACCCTAACTGGCAGTGAATCGGCAGGAGCGAGTTTGGCTCAACTGGCGGGCACCCAGATCAAAAAGACGGTGCTGGAATTGGGGGGCAGCGACCCCTTTATCGTTTTGCCCAGCGCCAATCTCGATCAGGCGGTGCAGTCTGCGGTTGCGGCGCGGCTGATCAGCAATGGTCAATCCTGTATTGCCGCCAAGCGATTCATCATTCACGAGAAGATCGCTGAGGTGTTTGAGGCCCGCATTGTCTATGCCTATCGCCAGCTCAAACTAGGGGATCCCATGCTGGCAGATACGGATGTCGGCCCCTTGGCCACCCCTACCATTCGAGCGGAGGTGCATGAGCAGGTGCAAAAGTTGTTGGCGGCGGGATCCACGCTGCTGCTGGGGGGCACTCTTCCGGCTGGTCAGGGCAATTATTACCCCCCCACCCTGATCACAGGGATCCCATTGGATTGCCCCGTGGCCCAAGAGGAGATCTTCGGGCCGGTGGCGATGCTGTTTCGGGTACCAGACATTGATGCGGCGATCAGCTTGGCCAATAGCACCTCGTTTGGGCTGGGGGCCAGCGCTTGGACGACAGAGCCACAGGAGCAGATGGCATTGCTAGAAGATCTGGCGGCTGGGTCGGTGTTTATCAACAGCATCGTCAAATCGGATCCCCGTTTGCCCTTTGGTGGGATCAAGCGCTCGGGCTATGGGCGCGAGTTGGGAAGAGAAGGGATCCTAGAGTTTGTCAATACTAAGACGCTTTGGATCCAGTAGCTGACCCTGGATCCAGTTCCCTCCAAAAGGAATGGTACAGGGATCCAGGGTGATGGGCAGGTTGGAGCGGGATTGAGCCAGGATGCGGCC
>JAAUUM010000306.1 GCA_012031565.1 Synechococcaceae cyanobacterium SM2_3_2 | reverse complement strand
CAATGTCTGGGTGTTGGATCCAGGCTGGCTGCAAGGATTGGGCCTATCGTCAAGAGATATAATAGGCAGCTCAAAAACCCTCCCTTTGGCCATAGCCATCGCACCCTGCGCAAGGATCTCTCCCACTTGGCCCAACAGGGCTGGCTCCAAAAGATAGGCCGGGGCAAGTTTCGCTGCTGTGGATCCGGGCACTGGCCTCAGGTGCCCAAGATGCGGCCTGCCCAGACTCACCTGCATCAGCTTGGCCCCATTCTGGCGGATATCGCCTTTCTCCATCCTGAGTTGGCGGTGGTGCTCAGTGATCTGTGGGGAGAAGATATTGCCGAGTCACTATCCCCGCGCCGCCTGTTTATCCAGATGGACTACATCCTCTCGGATGAGCAACATCAACAGGTGGATGACTACCACGAGCAACTGGAGCGGTCATGGGGCCGGATGATCCAGTTTGAGTACAACACCCGCGAGGCCGGGATCCTTAGCTTGCTCACCTATCCAGTCTGTTTGCACTATGTGCGGCGGGCCAAGTATCTCAGTGCCTATGGCGAAACTCCAGGGGGAGATATCGGCTGGCACAATTTTCGGCTTGACCGCATCTGTTCCCGGCGGCTGACCTCGTTGGACTGGCAGGATGAGCGGATCCCTCAGCCTTTGCAAGCCTTACACCAGAGCGATTGCCTGCCCAGCCCGGAGGCGGTGCAAGAGGAACTGGAGGAGGCTTGGGGTTTCAATTTTTATCTGCCCAAAGCCCTTCTCATCCTGCGGTTCAGCCCGGAGTTTGCCCAGCGATATGTGGACAATACCCAACGCCATCTCACCTTTCGGCTATCCACCACCAGCGGATCCCGGCTCTGATTCAAAAGCATGTGCAGGATCCCAAGGAAAAGGCCCAGCTGTTGAACTTGGTGGCCCAGCGTCCGGCCACCGATTGCTATTTCACCGCTTGGATCCGGCTGGGGGATACCAACTTGACCATGCGCCTACGGGATTGGCGGCCCAATGGCGAGATCTTGGCCCCCCTAGTCCTGCGGCAGCAGATGAAGCGGGAGGCCCAACAGGAGCTGAGTTGGTATCAGTCTTGATAGTCTGGATCCAAGGCCCTTCACTTGCTCAATCTTGCGAGTGAGGGGGGAGTTGCTGGCCTCTAAAAGTATCTAGTGAGGGATGCTCTTGTTGTGGAGCAAGATCCGTGGGAGGTTGAGGGGCAGGCTGAAGGGGGGTCGACAGGGTGGGTGTAGCTATCTGATCTACAGTTTTGCCAAAAAAGAGCGGGAGAAGGATCCGTTCCACCACGTCAGCACTGATGAGACTACTCAAGACCACCAAAGCTGTACATGTGATTACAGCAAAGAGGCCCAGTGGGGCAATGATTAAAATAATCCAAGTCAAGATGCCATTGACAACAGCAATCAAAATAATCCGAAGACGGTTGATGGGGGATGACATAGATATTATCGCTAGGTTTCGAGGTCATCCTAGCGAGAGCTTGAAGGGGGAATTCCAATCCCAAAGAAAGGCCTTGACTGGAATATTCAATCTCATTCTAAGGATCTAAAAGAAAAAAGATGCCTAGCAAATATCTTTTGGCTAGTATGCCTGGGAAAAGCTGTAATGCTCTAAATAAGACAAAAGAGGTCTGCGGCTTCGATTTTAGTCTGACTCTCACACTGAATCTATCCTCAATTGGACAAGAAAGGGGGCTTCCTAAGCCTATGGCATATTAGGGGAGTAATTCACTTCTGAAGATATGATGGTGCAACCTAGTTTGATGGTGTCCCCCTGTGGCACCAGTACTTTAACCTTCGATATTAATGACGATTTGCGCAAGCTGCTGAATAATACCGCTAATGCCAAAGAGAGCGACTTGGATCCCCAAGATCGGCAGCAGATTCAGGCCCATATTGAGGCGCGGCAGCAGATGATTTTGGCCACCCCTCCCCATCAGGCGGTCAAGCTCAGTGCAGAGCTGAACGGGATCCTGACCTATTTTGACCATCAGTTACCTGGATCCCCATCAGAGCATATTCTGCTTGCCACCGATACCTTTCAGGGGCAGGCTACAGCTCAGATCATTTTGAGTTGGCTACAGCAGCAGGGAGCAGCAGCGCGGGTGGAGCAGATCACGGATATGAGTGTCAAGACCTTGGATGAGTTTCGCCTCAGTATGGGAGCTTTGGTGGAGTGGGGGGAGCAAACCCTGAGGAGCTACCAAGAGCAGGGGTTTCGGGTGGTGTTTAACCTTACCGGGGGATTCAAGAGTATCAATGGTTTTTTGCAGGCGATGGGGATGTTTTATGCGGATGAGTGTGTCTATATCTTTCAGGGATCCTCGGAGTTGTTGCGGATCCCTCGCCTGCCTCTAAAGCTGGATCCCGATGGCATTGTGGGGGCACATGTGCAGACTTTTCGGCAGTTGGCCCAGGGGCGCGATCTGGCGGTGACGGAGTGTGCTGGGATCCCCGAGACCTTGTTATATGAGGTGGCAGGGCAGATAACTCTCTCGGAGTGGGGGCGACTGGTGTGGGAGCGGTGCCACGAGATCTATTACGGTGAGCGGGTTTGGGATCCTGTGAGTGCCAAGGTGCGGTTGGATCCGGGGTTTGTCAGAGAGGCAGCGAATCTTGCGCCGGACAGACTGGCTCAGGTGAATCGACAGTTGGATATGTTGGGACGCTGCCTGGAGTCTGGTCAGATCTACAATCCCCGCTCGCTGCATTTTCATAAGGTGGAGGGCTACAAAGATTGGTATGAGTGCTATGCCTGGAGCGATCTGGATGCGAGGCGGATCTATGGTCGCTTTCGGGAGGGGGTGTTTGAGGTGGAGCGATTGGGGCAGCATTTGTGATGTTTGATCAGCTGTCAATACTGGGGCTTCTACGGCATCTGGCGCGGGATCAGCTGGACAATCGCCTGGAGCGGGCGGTGCGGATGGAAATGCTGTTGCAAAGGTTCTATGGTTCTGATGATTTGCACGATAGGGGGGAAGGGTTTGGCTATCGGAGAAGGTTTAATGGCTTGCGACCGCCTCGAAAAACGGCTGAAACGACGTATCCTCGTTGACCCGCTCGATGCTTTGCTGGGTAAGGGTTTGAGGGGTTTTGATGGCCTTCCTAACCCCATGATTTTGCAGATCCCGCTGACCCCCTCGCAAATGGCTCTTGCATCCCTTACCCTGACTGGGTTCTAATAAGGGGGAGTCCCCACTCGCTGGGGATCCCTATAAATTGGAAACGTCTCAATCTAAAAGATGTGGATAGTATTCGACGATGTAGTCCCCACTCG
>JAAUUM010000305.1 GCA_012031565.1 Synechococcaceae cyanobacterium SM2_3_2 | reverse complement strand
AGGACTCAATATGGATGGATCCCGAGACTGCGACTTGGTGGCCCATGCGAGTAAATTCGCTGATAATATCTCCCAATTTTCCCCAAGCTTGGCAGTGAAAAAAGTCGGTTTGGGGTTGATTTTCTTTGGGTTTGGGGCGGTCTACGGCGATACGGAAATGGGTGACATTTGCCCCACTCTCGAAGTAGCGCGATTCGGGGTCTGCGGTCAGACGACCAATTAGGAGGGCTTGATTCATGGAGTTCTCCAGATACTGCATCCTGCACAGCGTCTGACGATTCATTTTTCTATCTCTTTTTCCGGTTCTTTATTTTCAACCCAACAGAGATAAATCCGTTCATCAAATCCTCCTCTTTCAGTCCTCCGTTTATCTTGTTCTTGGATAATGTCCTCTTGATGAATGCTCATCCTTTGGGCAAGGGTATCCATCACTTCTTGTAAGTCAGCCAGCTCTGCCAATAGCTCGTCTGGGTTAGCTTGGGCAACCTCTTGAGCTTCTTCCATCACCTTGGCCCGTAGAGCTAAGAGGTAGTCATCTGGGGTAAGGGTCTGGATCTCATATCTCAGTCCAGCGGCGGCGAGTTGGGCTGGGATCCCGTCGCGGATCAGCTTGTTGTGGATGGTGCGCATTGGCGGGCTGTCCCCTAACTACAATCAAATCGTGCCAGATTGCGGGAGTCGGCCACCTGGGCCAGCCACTGCACCACAGCATGGGCTAAGTTCTCAGGCTTGGCAAGGGGAGGGAACCGCAGGGCAACATCTTCCTGGAGGGCTTGATAGAGGGGTGGGGATCCCTGGTAACGGTCATAGGCCAGTTGCAGGTGTGGGCGGGCTTTTTCTAGACAGGTGGGGCTGGGAAGACGGTTACTTTTGATGTGGGCATTGAAGTGGGGGTCGGCGGGCACAAGGTTCCACAATTCATTGATGGGATAGACCGACACAGGCATCAAATGATCCAGCTCATAGGCTTGCGGGGTGAGGATCCGTTTGGCTGTCCACGGACAGTGGAAGTGCTGACCTTCTAGTAGCAAGATATCGATATTGTTGCGCTCCCAGGTGAGGGGACGGCGATTGTCGGGGCGGGCAGTCAGGAGCCGATAGATCTGTCCTCGGTCATGGCTGGGGCTGGTGGTTTCTGTGAACAGGCACCATTGGTGAATACAGAGAGCTTCAACCCATAAGGATAGAGAGCGAAAGGTTTGCCAGAGCGGTTGGGGGATGACCAAGCATTTGTCTTTGAGCTGGGTGCCGGGTAGGGGATCCGTGATGAATTGGAGAGTTTGGAAGAGTGCTGGCTTGGCAAAGACCGTCCAATGGGATCCCCCAGGGCCTGCGTATTGGATGGGGTATTCAATGGCTGCACAGATTTTGCGCAGAGTTTGTTGGTACAGCTTCAGCAGTGCCGCTGAGTGAGTGGCGCGTTTGCGGGGGATGCGCAGGTCGTGGATGAGCAGAAATCCATCGGCGGGCGAGGGCAGAGTTTGATGGTCGGTTTGCCAGGTTTGCCGGAGCTGGGTGAGGAGGGGGCGAAAGGCGACATCCTGAACCGTTTGGGATCCCCGTGTGCTGCGTTGCCCTTGCCAGATGGGGTCTGCTTCATCCATGAAGGGCCAATAGTAGGCCACCCAAAATTCGGCCAGCAGACGAAGAGGAATGGCGACATCACGGGATCCCAGGTCGGGGAACGAGAGCAGCCCATCATTGATGGCTCGCAGCAAAGCTATTTTGTAGCTGGTCACTTTGCTGTCGTGCTTGAGAATAGTGCTGATGATGGTGCCGGGGTCAGTGAGCATTCAACTAGCAGTGAAAGTGAAAAGGAACCAGGAGATCGGAAGAAATCTTTTCATAACAGCTATTGGAGGCATTGCGAGACAAACTGTTCAAGCGTTCTACCGAAACTTATTCTGAAATTGTTCTGAGCAAATCATCACAACCCTGTCCAAACTGAGCGTACAGCAAGAGATGAGGTTCAGATGGGCTTTGACAGTGGCATTGAACACACATCCTTCAAGGGGGGGCTGGTTCCAGTTGGAGGCAAACTTCCCTTTGGGATGGAGCTACCCACGAGCCGTTTGTTAGATGTGCTGCAAACGGTCTTTCCAGATTCGCGGATGGATCGATCCGCTTTGAGGAAGAAAGCTAACAGTTGGCTGTACAGTCGGACACGGCCAGGGTTCTATTTTGAGTTTAATCAGCACATCCACATAGCCTACGCAGATCAAAGAGATGGTCGGGGATCCCAACACTACTGGCGGCTATTTTTTGACGCAGCGCTCAAAGAGAGGGTAGAACAAGCCTCGAGAGCCAATGCTCTAGCTCTGACCTCAGCTTCCCCAAAAGCTCCACAGGATGATCCCCCAAAGACGGATCCCTTCAGGAATATGAAAGAGTGGGGCGGGATGTTCTTCCGCTCTGAGGCTGAGATCAAGATTGCTGAGGAACTGAACCAGCGCAAAGTCCTCTATTTTGCCAATGTGCGTGGCCGGATCTCTGGTGATGGATCCCCTATCTCATCCTATGAAGGCACCTTCAACGGTCGTATCGAGATAGATTTCATCGTTTTCAAGGGCGGCAAAGCTCTGATCCTGGAGGTGGATGGGCAGCAGCATAGTGAAGGGGGACAAACCCTCAGAGACTATGCCAGAGATAGGCTCATGCTGCGAGAAGGGATCCCTGTGGCCCGCTTCACTGCCCAAGACTGCATCAATCGTGCTGTGGAGGTGGTGAACGAGTTTCTAAATCTTTTTAGTTAATTCATCCATGAGTTGCCCAGACTGCCAGTACAACGCCAGATCCGGCTATCTGGTCTGCGCTATTCATCCTGCTGGCCCGACCAGGGATCCCTGCCCAGACTTCCTGCCACAACCCTCTAAAGATGAGCTTTGGAATCTAGAGCTGAGGAGGGAGGAGCTGGATCCCTGGGCAAACTTGCCTCTGGAGGATCAAGTCTGGATCCACTTATTTCATCCGCATTTCACCAGGATTTGTCCTGGGTGCGGAATGGCATGTCCGGGAGTAATGGCCCACTACGACTGTCCAGAATGCGGCTGGGTGGATGATCTTTGAGGAGCCTCGCGGTCATACATCCTGGTACAGATACTGTCACCTGCTTTGTCAAAGGAAGGATCACACCATGCCAGAGCCATCGCCTACTCGGATCAGTGACATCTTCACGCCAGACACCACGACTCACTACCGGATCCCGTTGCTCACCTGTCCCGTTGAGGCTGGTTTCCCGTCGCCTGCTGATGACTGGGTGGAAGACAGGCTGGATCTCAATAAGCACCTGATCA
>JAAUUM010000304.1 GCA_012031565.1 Synechococcaceae cyanobacterium SM2_3_2 | reverse complement strand
TGAATTATCATTTGACTTAGGGGATCCCGGTTTGACTTTTCTACATCGAGCTGGTCTAGCAGGATTGTGGATGACCCTTAAACAATTAGAGCAAGAGATATTGCTGGATCAACGTCCTGGCTCACTGAATTGGCAATTAACCCCACGAGAGATCAAATTGAGTTGGCAAGGCAAAGATGTTGAGGTTATTGATTGGCTGCTTCGAGAGTCCTTTCAGCTTGATGATGGACTAATTTCTCTGAGAGGTCTGGATTCTAAATCTATGCGTAAAGACTCACAAGTAATTGTTCATCAAGGGATCCTGGGTACTTTTTTGCAGCATGGCAAAACTCGTAAGGCAAGCGGCGATCAAACTCAAGCCCTTCTTCTTGATGAAGATAAACCGCCGATTATCGTCAGATACAAAGCACTAGAGAGTTACACTCATCAAGGTTTTGCCAAAGATTTGTGTGATAAAAAGGGAGAATTGCTCAATAAAGTCAATTAACATTGCGGGATGGTTAAACCCTGGTGCTGCTGTCCGTCATACAGCCTTTACTTCAGATACAGGTTTTGAGGAATCACCTCAGTTGGCTTTTGCCTTACTCTATGCACCTGTTGCTTGTTACTACTACATTCTTCGCTCTCGACTACGAGATCAACGAGCCCAGTATGCTTTGGTGATTCCTGAGATCACCAATATGGAAACCTATGCTAAGTATCGACAAGATCCTCATCTCCGTCATGCTAGCTACCAAGACTTTCATGCCACAGGTTTGGGGGATGCAGGATTAAGGTTTTTGACTTATCAAGATGTGGCTGATGCTGCCCAGACTTTTCAGGTTTCTCGCTGCCAGATCCTGACCTTGGGAACAGTAGCCTGGTCAAGCCAACAAAAGTCTCGCACGGATTTATTTACGGTTGAAGCAAACTATCGAGCCTGTAAAAACTATCAAATCTGTCGTAATGAACTATCTGATCGGGTGATTGCTAAAGCCAAACAAGAAGAAGGTAGCTTTGTGGCCACCAGCTTTGCTCGTGAGGTGATTTCTGAGAATCTGGCTCGTGATCACCCTGGTACACGGGTCTTGGCAGTTGGATTAACAGCAATGAACGATTCAAACAACTGAGCTATGAAAGAGGAGGCTTGTATCAGATGGTGATCAGAACAGAAATGGATCCCAGAGAACGCTGGTTTGTGGAAGCCTGCCATGAGGCGATTCGCTATACCTATGGTCGATTATCAGCTAAGACAAAAGATAGAGGTGAGCTTGCAAATTTTGATCGTGAGACGATTCGCATTCGTACTGGTTTAGGACGATGCAAAATGCTGGATCGTTTCGAGAGTTTATTACTGATTTTTGGTCACGGGCAGGGCGGATTCCTACATTGCAGGAACATTGGAGTGAATTGATGGACTTGGTGCTGGATGAAAAGCAGTGGAAAAAGGCGCGGGATTTAGCTCTGTTGGCCTTGGCTAGCTACAAGGGCAAAGAGAAAGAAGAGGATCCTGATGAAGTTGATGGTGAAATTGAGAATGAAGATCTGATCGGGATCTCTGATCTTGACTAAATGAATTAACTTGCCCTCAGAACTCCGTCAGGTGTTTGATGACTCTCTTAAACTTAAGGACTGAACCATGACTTTTCACTTGTTTGGCAATATCTTGACGGGTTACGGCACTGCGGCAAATAATCGTGGTGAGAATGAGGGCAATATTACCACCCTACAAAAGCTTCTCTGGAAGAACGAGGTGCATACCACTGTTTCTGCTGAGGCGTTGCGGTGGGCGTTGCGTTATTACTGGCAGACAGCGGGGAATGGCTATGAGGTGAACCGTCAATGGAATGATCAAGCCAATGATAATGATTGGCAAAACACTGCTTTTGACCCTGATCTATACATTGATGATGATGTACTAGGATTTATGCGGGCCGAAGGGCAAAAGTTGATGCCTCTGATGAAAGATGCTGGCAAGGGCAAAGGTAAAAAAGCCCCTAAAGGCACTACTACGGCTCGTCGAGGGGTTTTAGAGGTCACTCGTGCGATTTCTACTCAGCCCTACAGTGGCGATATTACCTTCAATGCCAAAAGTGGACAAAAGGGATCCACCTCTCTCTATGGCACGGAAGTTCATGCCACCCGCTATCAATATGGGTTTGCCATGACCCCAGCCCGTTTACATCAGCAAGACAGAGTGATTGAAGTTTTGAAAGGGCTGATTTCTTTGGGAGAGGTGGCAGGTAATCACTCTCGTTTTCTCTATGATTTTGCTCCAGATAGCTTAGTGCTGAGGTGGACACATGACTTTTCACCGCGCTTGCTCTACTGCTTTGAAGAAGATGCCGATGGAGAGTTAACCATGCCCGATTTGGTGCGTCGGGTACAAGTGGGCGATATTGATCCTGCTGAATTGTGGGTGGCTGGGGCAGCGGCTGAAACCGAAGATGGGGGAAAAATTGCAGCAGCTAGGGGCGCATGTTGATGCTGGAGTTAAATCAACGGTTACAGAGCTGACGGGCTTGATGCAAGAACAGTTGGACAAGGAGAATGAGGCATGATCCAGCTTCAGATCGAGGTGCCCATCGCTTGTTTTCGACAGTCGCGTGCCCGTGAGTTTGCCGAGACCTATCTTGTGCCGCCGCCCGCTACGGTCTATGGGATGTTACTAGCTCTGATTGGCGAATGGGATCGCTATCGCTATACCGGAACTCAGTTGGCACTGGCTCTAATGAGTCAACCCCAACAATCCACCGTCATTCGCACGTTTCGGCGGTTCAAAAGTAAAGACATTGGGGATCCCACCAATGCCCGTCCCGACTATCAGCAACTTTTGACAGATGTACAGATTCTGGTGCTGGTCAAGGGAACCCTGGCTGATCAGCTAGAACAGGCTTTTGATCATCCTGAGAGCATTGTAAGGTCAGGTGGACTGAGCCTGGGAGAAAGCCGAGATTTGGTCAATGCTGTTACCAGAGTCAAAGACAGTCTTCACTCTGGGCAATGGCTAATGCAAGATCAAGATGGAATCCTAACATTGCCTTACTGGGTGGATCATGTGGGATCCCAAGGAACACGTTGGCGCCGTTATTCCCTTGTTTCTCAAGTAGTGTCCCCTTCAGATCCGCCTGAGTTGGCTTGGACTGAGATTCAAACTGCTTAAATTTTTTCCTTTGATGCCGTCAGGCGTGCTCTGTCATTACTCACCTTTAGGAGTTGATTGATCATGCTGACAATGCTGATGGATCCCTTGGTTCAAGCGGATCTAGATCCGATTCGGGTATCTGCTTTACATGCGCTGGCCTATTGCCCCCC
>JAAUUM010000057.1 GCA_012031565.1 Synechococcaceae cyanobacterium SM2_3_2 | reverse complement strand
CACTGGAGTAGTAACCTTTACCCCAGAAGCGGGCTTTACCGGGGATCCCACTCCCATCTCTTACACCGTCAGTGATACCGACGGGAATGTTTCTAATCCAGCCACCATTACCATCACTGTCACCGCATCTGTCGAGGTGAGACTGATCAAACGGATCACTGCTATCGACGGGATCCCTCTTTCTGGCTTTGTCGATGTACCCACAGATCCCAACGATAATCCTGAAGTCGCTTGGCCAGGTGGCTCAGCAGCCTTTCTGCAAGGTGGAGTCAATCAAACAGTGGGATCCTCAGCCACAGTGCAGTTTTCCATCTACTTCCTGTTGAATCCAGCTTCTTCAAGCTTTTTGATCTGTGACCCCCTCTCCTCAGGGTTCACCTACAGTCCGGGCAGTTTATCTGTGAGTGGTGCAGGCCAGCCAATGACTGTACTGAGCGACGGACAGGATGGTGATGCTGGCTCCTTTATCCCAGCAGGATTACCTGTCCCAGACGGTTGTGGAGGGATCCCTAACCCCAATGGCGTGGTGGTGGTCAATAGTGCAGACAGATCACCAGGGATGATTCGTTTTGAAGTTACAACGCCTGACTAAAATCTCAACCCCCACAAAACTCAACAGTAGGGTTGATCTGCCATTGATGGCGGTAATCCGTACTCGTCCACCCAGATCTAGGGGGGGTTTGGATCCCTGCGGGGCTATTGTCAGGCGGGAAAGCAGACTGGTAAACTAGCACTCGTGAGGTGAGAGTGCTAAGTTAATCGCTCAAGCCTTAGTCAAGATTAGAAACGCAAGCCAACAGCAAGGCAATAATCTGAAGGACTTCCACACCGGATCCATACGATTTTGCTTCGTGCTTTAGACACCACGGAGGGTATTTTCATGCCAGCACTAAGTTTGAACGTGTCCACCCTGAAGCCCCTAGGGGATCGGGTATTGGTCAAAATCGCCGAACAAGAAGAGAAAACCGCAGGCGGGATCTTTTTGCCCGATAACGCCAAAGAAAAGCCTCAAGTGGGCGAAGTCGCCGCTGTCGGCCCCGGCAAGCGCACCGATGATGGCAAACTGATCGTCGTCGAACTGGAAGTGGGCGCCAAAGTTCTCTACTCCAAGTATGCCGGTACCGAAGTCAAACTGGGTGCCGATGACTATGTGTTGCTGACCGAGCGCGATATCCTCGCCGTCGTGCAGTAAACAACTGAATTCAGTAACCAGATTGGCTGAGTAAACAACCTCAGCAACCACCAGACCGATTAAGCAGGTTAGCAGCCTTCCACACACTTTTAGCAGGCTACTTCGTCTGGCTGTTTTCTCAGGATTTACTTCACATTTTTCACTCAATCACTCTCGATTTCAACAGAGGGATCCATCATGGCAAAGTCAATCATTTTTAACGAAGATGCCCGTCGCGCCCTAGAGCGTGGTATGGACATTTTGGCCGAAGCAGTCGCCGTCACCTTGGGGCCTAAGGGGCGCAACGTGGTGCTAGAGAAGAAATTTGGCGCACCCCAGATCATTAATGATGGCGTCACCATCGCCAAAGAAATTGAACTGGAAGACCACATCGAAAACACTGGTGTATCTTTGATTCGGCAGGCAGCATCTAAAACCAATGATGCAGCCGGAGATGGCACCACCACCGCCACCGTTCTCGCTCATGCCATGGTGAAAGAAGGCATGCGGAACGTGGCCGCTGGAGCCAACCCCATCGCCCTCAAAAAAGGGATCGACCGGGCCATCAAGCACTTGGTGGAACAGATCTCTGAGCACGCTCGCCCTGTCGAGGATTCCAAAGCTATCGCCCAGGTGGCCTCTATCTCTGCCGGTAACGATGACGAAGTCGGCCAGATGATCGCCGATGCCATGGACAAAGTGGGCCGCGAAGGGGTGATCTCCCTGGAAGAAGGCAAGTCCATGACCACCGAGCTGGAAATCACCGAAGGGATGCGCTTCGACAAGGGCTATATCTCCCCCTACTTCGCCACCGATATGGAGCGGATGGAGGCGGTACTGGAAAGCCCCTTCATTCTGTTGACCGACAAAAAGATCACCTTGGTGCAAGACTTGGTGCCGGTGTTGGAACAGGTGGCCCGCTCCGGTCGGCCTCTTTTGATCATCGCTGAAGACATCGAAAAAGAAGCCTTGGCCACCCTAGTGGTGAACAAGCTGCGGGGTGTGCTGAATGTGGTGGCGGTGAAAGCCCCCGGATTTGGCGACCGTCGTAAGGCCATGTTGGAAGACATCGCCGTCCTGACCGGTGGTGAGGTGATCACCGAAGATCGCGGCCTCAAGCTGGAAACCACCAAGCTGGAGTCCTTTGGATCCGCTCGTCGCATCACCATCACCAAAGACAGCACCACCATCGTGGCAGAAGGCAATGAAGCCGCTGTCAAGTCCCGTTGCGAGCAGATCAAGCGTCAGGTGGAAGAAACTGATTCCAGCTATGACAAAGAGAAGCTGCAAGAGCGTCTGGCCAAGTTGTCTGGCGGTGTGGCGGTGATCAAAGTGGGTGCCGCCACCGAAACTGAGATGAAGGATCGCAAGTTCCGCCTCGAAGATGCCATCAACGCCACCAAGGCAGCGGTGGAAGAAGGGATCGTCCCTGGCGGTGGCACCACCTTGGCCCACCTGATCCCGATCATCACCGAATGGTCTGTGGCCAACCTGAGTGGCGATGAGCTGAGCGGAGCGACTTTGGTGGCCCGTGCCCTGGGATCCCCCTTGCGTCGGATCGCTGACAACGCGGGTCAAAATGGCGCAATTGTGTTGGAGCGGGTGAAGGAGAAAGATTTTAACACCGGCTACAACGCCCAGGACAACACCTACGTCGATATGTTTGAAGTTGGCATCGTGGATCCAGCCAAAGTGACCCGCTCTGCCCTGCAAAATGCCGCCTCTATCGCCGGGATGGTGTTGACCACGGAAGCGATTGTGGTGGACAAGCCTGAACCCAAGGGAGCTGCTCCGGCCCCCGGCGGCGGTGACTACGACTATTGATCTTGAGTCGATAACTAGTCGCTCACCTAATGACTAGCCATTGAGTTCGACCCAATCTCAGGGATCCTGCCTAACGGTGGGATCCCTTTCTTGTGAGCAAAACGATTTTCTTGATCTGATGTGCGGGATCCCTAAAAAAACCCCTCTCCAAGAAGAAAGGGGGGAACGAAGCTGAAGTATTGGTGCAGCAGTTTAGATCAAAGATCCAGGAAGCTTAGCGCACCGCAGCAAAGAACTCTTTAGAACCCTTGGGATCCGGCTTCATGGTGGCTTCTCCGGGCTGCCAGTTGGCGGGGCAGACTTCATCTGGGTGAGATTGCACGTACTGGATCGCTTTCAGAATCCGCAGAGTCTCTTCCACGTTGCGGCCAAAGGCCAAGTTGTTGATGGTGGCATGCTGGATCACACCTTCTTTGTCGATGATGAACAGGCCGCGCAGAGCCACACCAGCATCAGGATCCAGGACGTTGTAGGCGGTGCTGATTTCTTTTTTCAGGTCGGCCACCAACGGATAGTTCAGATCCCCGACGCCCCCTTGGTTACGGGCGGTTTGGATCCAAGCCAGGTGAGAAAACTCGCTGTCCACAGAGACGCCTAGCACTTCAGTATCCAGAGCTTTGAACTCCGGGTACTTGTCGCTGAAAGCGGTGATCTCGGTGGGGCACACAAAGGTGAAGTCCAACGGATAGAAGAACAGCACCACGTACTTGCTGCCCTTGTAATCCGACAGCTTGACGGTCTTAAATTCTTGGTCGTAAACCGCAGTGGCCTCGAAGGCGGGGGCAGTCTGACCGACTCGCAAGCATCCTTCCATATCAATCGCTCCTTGAAATGCTGTTTGTGTGGTTTTGTAAACCTAGTTCAGTATATCATACTCATTACGAGTTTGAGTTGGATTGGGGGTTTAACGGGGCAGGCCCGACAATTTCTACGGGATCCCCGACTCGGATGACATTGGTCTCTTCAGGGGCGTTCTCTTCAGGGGCGTTCTCTTCAGGGGCGTTCTCTTCAGGGGCGGGGACGATGGTGTTGACCCCCAGCCGATAAAAGTGATCGAAGCGGGATCCCTCTGCCCAAGCTGGCATGGTCTGGCGACGGGCCGCCGCAAACTGCCGCTGAAATCCCTTGAGAGCCTCACCTGTGACGGGATCCCGGGTGGGTACGATACAGCGGGCACAGGGGTTGATGCCGTACAGATCCACGGAGCCAATCCGAAAATGGATGACCGTTCCGGCTGAACCAAATAAGGTATCCTCCCAAAAGGCAGAGATTGCCCCCAGCTCGATATTCATTCGCAGCCGCAGCCGCATTTGATCCACCGGGATCCCGTCAAACCAAGCGGACACGGCCTCAAGTGTGCTGGTGCTGATTACCGTTGGCCCTGGTGAGAGCAGATCATCGGGAAAGCCCTGGATCCGGTTTTCCTGTAGCCGCACGGTCTGGCCCAAAACGCTGGAGAACCAGGCTTCCACTGGCTCCCTATCCAGTCTGAGATCCGCCTGGAGCAAGGGGGCATTGGGGGCGGTCAGCGTCATTTGATAACCATCGGGATCCCAGTCGGTGCGAATCTGGTGAATCTGGGCGGTCCGCTTGCCGTTGATGACTTGGCCCTGCTCATCCACCAGTTGATAGGCCCGATCATGTCGGAAACTGCCGCCCGCCGTCAGGGTGGCCTGTTCCACCGCCATAGGATCCAACGATTTAATCGGGTAAAGGAGCAAGCGGGCGACCTCAGCCATTGGTATGCTTTCCTTGATTTGGCTCTTATTCAGCTCTCACCCCAAGTGTAAGGTTCCTCAGATCCCTTTACCATTCTTAGGAATTCACATTGCATTCCCGTGGCAGACTGAGAACCACATGAGAACGTTCACTTTAATAACAGCTTCAGGGAGAACATCATGGCAATTCAACGTGGCTCAAAAGTTCGCGTTTTGCGTAAAGAATCCTATTGGTATCGCGATGTCGGCACCGTTGCGGCTGTGGACAAAAGCGGCATCTTGTATCCAGTGATCGTTCGTTTCGACAAAATCAACTACTACAACATCAACACCAACAACTTCCGCGAGGATGAGTTGGTGGAGATCGAGCCTCCCAAGAAGAAAGACAAGCCTGCCGCAGCTACCGCCGCCAGCTAGTCGTTTTTGGCGGGGATCCCGCTACCTATTTATTGGGAGCTTAGACTAGGTGCTTAACTCCTTTGTTAGTAGTTCAGGTGTTAACAGTTGAGGGTGTCAGTAGTTAACGGCTCTTGTTGACTAGGTTTTGCCACTTTTTGATGACGCTCTTTTTCATCCGCTTATTTTGCATCCATCGTCATGCCCGAGCTACCTGAGGTAGAGACGGTTCGGCGGGATCTTGATTGCCTCTTGCGAGGTCGGCAAATTGCTCATGTGGCGGTACTTTTGCCTCGCACAGTAGCTTATCCAGACCCCGCTCTTTTTAATCAACTTCTAACGGGATCCACTTTTGTCGGCTGGGATCGGCGGGGCAAGTACCTGCTGGCTCAGCTAAAAGGGGGATCCCGTTTGGGTGTGCATCTGCGGATGACCGGTCAACTCTTGGTCATGCCTCGGGCGCAGCCGTTATCGGGGCATACCCGCGTTGTGTTTGAGCTGGTGGACGCGCCGGGACAGGATCCCCAGGATCTGCGCTTTGTCGATCAACGTACCTTTGGCCAGATGTGGGGGATCCCGGCAGCGGTGGCCACCGAAACTGCGATTCCAACCCTGGCAACATTGGGGCCAGAGCCGTTTGAGGCGGGCTTTTCGGTGACTTATTTACAGACTGCCTTGGCCCGCAGTGTCCGTCCTATTAAAAATGCTCTGTTAGATCAAACCCTGGTGGCTGGGGTCGGCAATATCTACGCCGATGAGGCGCTGTTTCTCAGCGGTATCCATCCGTTGAGTCCCAGCCGAGGGTTGACCCCGCCCCAGGTGGGCCACTTGCATCAAAATGTGGTGGAGGTGCTCCAAGCCAGCATCAGTCAGCGGGGCACAACATTTAGCAACTACCGGGATCCCCAGGGCATCAACGGCAATTATCAGGGGCAAGCCTGGGTTTATGGGCGCGAGGGTCAGCCCTGTCGCCGCTGTGGCTCCGAGATCCAACGGCTCAAGCTGGCGGGACGGTCGGCTCATTTGTGTCCGGTCTGTCAGGCTATGGCTCATTAAGATACCCCCCCCCGGCATTGTAAAGACCCAAATACAGATGCTTAGCTAAGAAGTTGCTTGCTGCATCTTTTGGGCTCTAACCATGCTGAACCGTTTGAACCGCCTCCCTGTATTGTCAACTTTGATGCTGATAGCGGGATCCCTGCCTGTCCTGGCCGAATCCCTGCCTCAACAGCCTGCACTTGTGCTAGCTCAGGCAGAAACCGGCACCCTAGAATTTCGGGCCAGCGGTGAAGACTTGGCGGTGGAAGGGTTGGTCAGCAAGGATGGCTGGGAAATCAGCTTTGACAACATCTATGTGACCTTGGCGGAAGTGACGGCCTATCAAACGGAGCCCCCCTTCGATGCCTTGTCGGACAATGACTTGGAATCGACCCTAGAGGTAGGACTGGAAGACCCTCTAACGGTTGATTTGGCTGCGGTTGAGGGGGATGACAACAGCGTTCTTCTGGAAGCGGTGACTGCCCCAGCCGGACGTTACAATGCCATCTCGTGGCAGATGGTAGAGGCCCCTGATGGCCCTGCGGCGGGCTATTCAATCCTGTTTGCTGGATCTGCCACCCGTGAGAGTGAGACAGTGGATTTCGTCTTGAAGCTCTCTCCTGAAGTGACCTATACCTGTGGTGATTTTGTTGGGGATGATCGCAAAGGGATCCTGGCCGCGGGTGAGACAGCCGATGTGCAAGCGACCTTTCACCTAGATCATCTGTTTGGCGAAGTGGATAAAGATGATGACTTCAACCAACTGGCGCTGGGCTTTGACCCCTTGGCAGAGATTGCCACTGATGGGGTGCTAGATGTCAGCACTGATGAGCTGGCTGATCAGTTATCGGCTGAAGACTATGAGCTACTGATGGCAACGGTTGTGCCTGAGTTGGGTCATGTCGGGGAAGGCCATTGCCGTGTCAGTGACTTGACCATTTAAGCCAGGGCGCAGGTCTGTTGAGCTAGATCATCATGTCGTCGCTGCTGGGGTCAATTCGTTAGTCACGCAAGAGGGTTGTGGTGTTGCCATGAATGGAATGTTTCGGGATCCACTCAAGCTGTTCTCCAGCTGTGTCGTCATGGGGACAGTTTGGACAGGGTTGGCTGGGTCTTCGGCTGTCTGGGCTCATGGGGTGGAGATTAGCTCTAGTCAAGCAGGGCGACTCGGATCTATGCCGAATTTGATTCGGGCGAGCCGATGTGGGGGGCACAGGTGAGAGTTTATTCTCCCGATAACCCGCAGGATCCCTGGCTGGAGGGGGTTACGGATCCGCAGGGCAACTTCTTTTTTCAGCCGGATGCAGGGATCCCTGGCACTTGGGAGGTGATGATTCGGCAGGCGGGGCACGGCGGGGTGATCACCCTTGCGGTGGGGGAGGATCCCTCAACCTTGGGATCTGAACTGGCCTCGCTGGATGCCCTGGCCGATGGATCTACTGGATCCCTGTCTCCGTTACACCGAGGTCTGCTGATGGGTAGCACCGTCTGGGGCTTGGTGGGCACAGCGCTTTTTTTTGCTCGTAGGAGATCTTAATGCATATTCCCGACGGGATCCTGCCGTCACCTGTGTGGATCTCTGGCTTTGGCATCACAGCTTTGGCAACTGGTTTAACGCTGCGTCAAATCAACCACACCTCCGATCCGTATGAGCAGATCCCCAAAGCCTCACTGATGACGGCTGCTTTTTTGTGGGATCCGCCATCTACCTGCCCTTGGGCCCCACCAGTATTCATCTGCTGCTCAATGGCATGATGGGCATTGTTTTGGGTTTGTACAGCTTGCCAGCTATTTTGGTGGGATTGCTCTTTCAGGCAATTATTGTCGGTCATGGCGGATTAACCACCCTAGGCATCAATGGGGTGATCTTGGGCTTACCAGCCTTGATCGCCCGTCCTGTTTTTTTGCTCTATCGCCGCTTCCCTCAGCCCTACGGGATCCCTTGGTCAATGGGGGTAACGGCCTTTGTGGCCTCGGCTCTCACCACAGCGTTGACGGTGTTAGTCTTTTTTCTGTTGCTGATCAGCAGCTTGGATCAGCGGCTGGATGTGGTAGCCGAGAAGCAGGCCATTCTGGTGTTGTCGCTTTCCCATCTGCCTCTCATGCTGGTGGAGGGGCTGGTGGCCGCTTTTCTGGTGGTGTTTCTATACAAAGTACGACCTGAACTCTTAGAGGATCCCTCTTGATGCGGTGGGAGTTAGATCGCTATAGCCATCTGGATTCGCCGCTACATCACTGGGATCCCCGTGCCAAGGTGGTGGGGTTGGTGGGGTTGATGGTGGCGTTTGCGGCATTGGAACGCCTGCCCTTGGTGGTGCCGATGCTGGTGACAGCAGGGATGATCTATGGTCTGTCGCGGTTGCCGATCTCCTATCTGG
Source organism: Synechococcaceae cyanobacterium SM2_3_2 (assembly GCA_012031565.1). Taxonomy (GTDB): domain Bacteria; phylum Cyanobacteriota; class Cyanobacteriia; order Thermostichales; family Thermostichaceae; genus JAAUUM01. Next base: position 10,475 of record JAAUUM010000057.1, on the reverse strand, counting down.
CCCAACGGTTGCGCTATCCCGGCCTGCTGATCTTGAGCTTGGTGGTGATGTTGCCCTTGGTCTCTGGAGAGACAGTGCTCTGGCATTGGGGCTGGCTGGCTCTGCGACAAGAGGGTCTGGAGCGGATGGTGGTGGTAAGCTGCCGCTTTGTCTCGATTTTAACCTTGAGTTTTGTGCTGTTGGGCACGACACCGTTTGTGACACTGCTGCGGTCGCTGCGGTCGTTGGGGCTACCGGCTCTGATGGCGGACATGATGATGTTGTCCTATCGCTATCTGTTTGAAGTGGGGGATACCCTGGCCACGATGCGGCAGGCGATGAAATTGCGGGGCTTTCAGCTCTATCGTCATCAACAGGGCTGGGTTTGGCCCGATCTGGCCGCTGTTGCCCATGTGGCGGCCTTGTTAGGAACTCTGCTGCTACGCAGTTATGACCGCTCAGAGCAGGTCTACAAGGCGATGAAATTGCGCGGTTATGGTCAACAAATGGGATCCCGTGGAGTCAAAAGCTGGCCGGATCGGTGGAGTTGTCTGGGGGTAGGACTCGCGCTGGTCTGGGGGGTGGGATTTGTGGCCCTGGAGTACTTTTGGCTTTGATTCTTCCTTAACCCAAGTCTTTTAACTGTCTTTTAACTAAAGTGAGCAAAACCCTGAGCCCGATCTAGCCATCCCCAGCCGATCACCTCCACTACACCGGGATCCCCACTGGCGGGCACCACTTCCCCAATCACAGCGGATCCCGGCAAAGCTGCCGCTAAGCTATGGGCATGGGCCGGGGGCAAGCTCAGCAACAGCTCAAAATCCTCGCCGCCGTATAGAGCCCACTCCAAAGCTTGGTCAGGAAAGATCAGCCGCAGCCCTTGATCCATCGGGATCCGGCAGGCGTCCACTCTGGCGTCCACTCCACTGGCGGCACAGATTTGAACCAAAGCATCGGCCAGACCATCACTGGTATCCATCCCAGCCACCCGGTCAAAGGAGGCCAGCAACGGCAGCACATCTAGGCGAGGCTGTGGATATTGATGGGTTTTGATCAAGTGCTCAATCTGGCCGGGATCCCACTGTTGAAACTGTTGAGACCAGCCTTGGGGATCCTGCAACAACGCCAATCCCGCCCGCGAACTGCCGTGGGATCCCGTCACCACTAGATAATCTCCCACCTGGGCGCGATGACGTTCGATAGCTCGACCTGGCTGGACTTGCCCCAACGCCGTGATGGAGATAAACCGCTGAGCAGCCCGACAGAGATCCCCCCCCACAATCGGCATTCCCCACGGCTCTGCACAGGCATTCAAGCCTTGATACAGCTCCTCGATCCAGACCACAGGGGTATCTCGGGGTAGCCCCAGCCCCACCACCATGCCCACCGGCAGGGATCCCATCGCCGCCAAGTCAGACAGATTAGCCGCCGCCGCTCGGTAGCCCACCGCAAAAGCAGGGGTGGTCAGGTCACTGAAATGCACCCCATCCACCAACACATCAGTGGTCACCACCACCTGTCCAGACAGGGGATCCAGGATGGCTCCATCGTCCCCCACCCGCTGACAAAAGGGCCGTAAGCGTTGCAATAACCCTATCTCCCCTAGATCTTTCAGAAGTAGGGGATCCAAAGGGACAGTATCCATCACGGGATTAATCTCGGGCGTTTCTGGGGGGAAGTCAATCAGAATCAGAATCTTCTGAGCTATCCCCGTCCTCAGTTTCTGATTCTTCCCCTACCTGATCAGCTACGGCCAAGGGATCTTCTGAGGAGGTTTCAGCAACAGCATCGGTGTCGATGGCTTCAGTGTCGCTAGTATCCGTTTCGATAGTATCGGTGTCAATAGTTTCAGTCTCAATAGCTTCAGTGTCGATAGTATCGGGGTTAAACTCGGCCTCAGAGACAGTGGATTCACTCATCTCAGGCTCTGGCGCTTTCAGGGGAGATTCGACCGGATTACCGTCAGCATCCACCCAGTTGATGATGTTTTGATCCCGCAGCCAGGTGATGACTTTGGTGGTCAGCAGCCGATCTTGCATTACCGAGGTCAGACGCCGCCGGTCAACCTTGGTGTTGCCTATCCCCTGCAACATATCTTCCACAGCCAATGATAATTCTGTGGATCCCACTTGGATTTTTTCTTGGCGGACAATCTCACCCAAACTGAGGGAGCGGCGCAAACGCTTTTCTGCTTGGGGACGGAATTTGGCTCGCAGTTGCTTGACATTTTCCTCCGGCAACTCTTTGAGGAACCGCTCCACATCGGCAGGACTGAGGTTCATCATGCCCTGGATTTCCCGCAGACTATTGGAGATGTCTTTGGTCTCTTCATCCGCGATCATGGATTCTGGCAAATCGATCTCGGTCTGTTCGGTGATGGCATCCAGGATGGCGTCGTCCGCTGCTTTGCTGGACTTTTGGCGGGCTTCTTGCTCGATCTGCTTGGCCAAATACTCCCGCAATTGATCAACGGTTTGCATCTCCTGGTCGGTTAGATCGGCCACAAAGGCATCATCAAGTTCAGGCAGTTCTTTTTCTTTCAGATCATGCAAAGTGACCGAAAATTTGGCCTTTTTGCCCGCATGTTCTTCTTGAAAATAGTCATCGGGGAATTGGGCTTCGATCTCGCGAGTTTCCCCTAATGACATGCCCACGACACCATCGACAAAGCCAGTGATAAAAGCCTCGGTCTTCAGATCCAGCTGAAACTCCTCAGCGGCAGCACCTTCTAGGGGATCCCCATTTTCGTCAAAGCCCACAAAGTCAACGGTGGCCACATCTCCCAATTGGGCGGGCCGATCTTCGACGGGCACTAGGGTGGCTTTTTGATCGAGCCAGCCATTCAGCTTTTCGTCAATCTGAGCCGGAGCAGCATCGACGCGGGTGACGGTGAGTTCTAGCCCTTGATAGGATCCCAGCTTGACCTCGGGATAGACCTCGACCGAGCCAGAGAAACTGAAATCGGCGTCGGTCTTGAAGCTTTGAAACAGCTCATCAAATGAAGTCTCGATCTCAAACTGAGTGACAGGGTTGATGTCCTCAGACTTGAGCGCCTCGCGGATGGCGGTATTCATCAGCTCATCCATCGCCGATGCGGTGACCCGTTGGGATCCCACCTGCCGCAACACCAGTTGTCGGGGAGCCTTACCTTTGCGAAAGCCCTGCACCTGGACATTTTGCACCAGATTACGGAGAGTTTTTTCGTAGGTCTTCTTAACCTGATCAGCCTCCACCACAATGGTAAGACCGATACGGCTACCGGGACGTTTCTCCTGAGTGACTTGCATGGTCAGCGGGATCCTTACTTATCAATGACGGGTTCGGTGCGAATGTTCAGAGTTAGATATTCAGAATTACCAGCTTACCGCAATCGGCCTGAGCTGCTCATAATGAGCATAAGATCTTACCCCATCTCATGGCTGATCACAGCATCTAACAGTGTGACCTCCAGGGCAAACGCCTACTCAGGCGGCCAATAACTATGGAAAGTTACCCGGTCTCCCATCCTGCTTAGAGAGGGTTAGCCTTGATCCCCCCCGAGGTATGGCAATTTCCACTAAGGATGAGCCAGGTGGATGCCGGTTTCAATTCAATGAACCACTCTGGCCGATTCCAGGCAGCGATCGAGTGAAGTCCAAAGGTTTTGCTCCAAAAACGGTTTAGTGAGATAGTCATGTGCCCCCAATTCTTGGGCCAGTAGGCGATGTTTGAGGCTACCCCGCGATGTGAGCATAATCACAGGCGGTTTCAGTTTGGCTAATCGACATGAACTCAGAAACTCAAAACCATTCATCTTGGGCATTTCGATATCACAAATGACCGCTCCCACATGGGGATTCTGGCGCAGGAAGGTAAAGGCTTCTTGGCCATCGCGGGCCTGGATGACTCGGTAGCCCGCTTTGCGAAGGCTGCTGGTCAGGGTTTGACGCATCGTGGGGGAATCATCGGCAATCAGGATGGTGGGGATATCGAGCTGAGTCAATCGGAGCCGAACTGAAGCGCTGGAACGGGATCCATTGCTATTGGCCATCAGCAATACTGCCGGATCCAAAACCGGAACCAGACGGCCATCCCCCAAAACGCTACAGCCTGAGAGGTAAGGGGGAGGGGGGAGTGCGCGGCTGGGAGGCTTAATCACCAACTCTTGTTCTCGCAAAAGACCATCTACTTGAAAAGCTACCACTTCAGATTTTGATCTCACTAACACCAAAGGGGGGGCGGAATTATCAGGCAGATTCAACAAAGGAATGGGATCCCGATTTTCCACTAGCAATGGATAGTGGTAGGGCAGGATCTGATTGAGTGAATAGACCGGGATCCGTTGTCCCTGCCAAAGGTAGGTGGAGAGGGTTGTGGTGGAGGGATTGACTGTTTCCTGATCATGAGGATGGGCTTGGGTGCCAGCATCGATATCAAGATCACGATTTGAGTTGACCACTGTACTCTCGATTAGCTCTTTAATGGGAGCAGCAACCACCGCCACCACATCTTCAATCGGGAAAGCCAGTAATCCCGCTTCAACTTTGACGATCAAGAGGCGAGCCACTGTCAACGTTAGCGGTAAGCGGATGGTGATGGTGGTGCCCCGTTGGGGTTGAGAGTCTACCTCGATCCACCCTTTGAGCTGTTGTACCTGAAGGCGCACCACATCTAGCCCAACTCCGCGTCCTGAGATTTCGGTCACGGAAGTGGCGGTGGAAAACCCTGGTCTGAATAACAATTCGTAGACTTGTTGAGGAGAGAGATTACCGGCTTCTGAAGGGGTGATCAATCCTTGACGGATCGCTTTTTGGATCACATTGTCTAGAGAAATTCCGCCGCCATCATCAATGATTTCGATGCAGGTTTGGGTGCCCTGATAGTAGGCGTGGATCTCAAGGGTGCCTTCGGGAGGCTTGCCTATTGCAATACGTTGTTCTGGGGCTTCGACGCCGTGATCAAGGGCATTTCGGATGAGGTGAACCAAGGGATCATAGAGTTTTTCTAATATCCCTTTGTCGATCAAGGTGTCGGATCCTTTGATGACCAATGTGGCGGATTTGTGGAGTTGGCTGGATAGATCCCGTACCATGCGTGGAAAACGTTGAACCAGATCTTTGAAGGGCAGCATCCGCGCCCAGATTAGATCATCCCGCACCTGTTTCAGAGTCTGGCGATGGCGTTTAAGGGTCTGCTGGGTTTGTTGAGTGAAGTGAGACATATCGGAAAAAGATTCTTCCAATTGCAACATTTCTTCGACTGCTTCTTGCATCAGACCATGCATCAGACTGTAGCGATCCAGTTGCAGTGGATCGAAATCTTCAGCTGGATCCAGCCGGGATCCCCGGAGAGTTTGAGAGTGAAGGGTGAGAGAGTCGAGAGCATCTTGAAAAGCTTGTGAAAAGCGTTCAAATTGCTGGATCCGCTGTTGGGTAGAACGCATGATTGCTGTCAGCGAGTCACTTTGTGAAAATAGGCTGTTTTCTTGGGTGAACAGCTCTCCCACATGGTTATTGATTCTCTCTAGGCGAGATAGATCCACACGGACTGCCTGTTGAGGCAAGACAGGTACCAAGGGATCCTGAAGGGGCATCGATGCGGATAAAACTGGATTGGCAGTTGGGATTTTAAGCTGGTTCTCTTCAATTTTAGGCAGATCATTTGTGCTTCCGTTGCCAAAATTGGATTGAGATGGGATCCGGCTCGATTCCAGCTCAGGACAATAATTTGACCATTCCGGCATTATCTCCGTTTGGGCTGGATCCCCATTCAACAGGGTGTTTTGGGCGATCAAGAGTTGGGCCAAAGACAGCTCTGTAATGGCGACAGCAGCTTCGGGGTGGGCGGTGAGGGCGGTTTGAATCTTTTCCCCAATCTGGGCCAATGGGATCCAATTGAGCATCTCTCCGACAGTTACTAGCAGTTCGGCATGTGCTCCTAAGGTTGCCTGCACCTGGCTAGGAGAGAGATTTTGGCCCAGTAACTGCTCCCACTCCGCCATCAAGGGGGCGATCTCAGAGTCAAATAATGCCTGGATCACATTCGATCCCAGTTCTAGGGCTGTGGGCAGTTCATGACCAGCCTCTGAGGTATCCCCTAAAATCTGCTCCAACGCTGAAAAAATTTCCGCCGCTTCTGCAAGGGTTTGAGCCGAATCATAAAAGCCCTGCTGAATCTGTTGCAAAAGTGGAAATCGTAATCTGTCAAAAGCAGCTAAAAGCAGATCTTCCAACTGGGGATCCACGACAGGCTGTCGATGATAGAGGGTTTGGAAAACATTTTCCAGTTGGTGGGCTACAGATTGGATCTCCGGCAGATCCACCAATGCTGCTCCACCCTTGATGGAGTGGGCTGCTCGCATCAAGGTGTGAAAGTGTTGAGAACTAAATTCCTGATGTCGTAACTCCAACAAGCCTGACTCAATGGTAGCCAATAGATCCCGCGCTTCTTGGGTAAAAATCTCATACGTGATCGGATCCACCTCTAGCTTTTGCTGGCGATCTGAGGACGTATCCCAAATCGAGAGGGCTTCTAAGTCTTGACTGTCTAAACCTGCGCTCTCTTCTACTCCAAACTGATGTAACTCAGGTGGATTGACGGCAGAATCTGAAGGGATCCCTTGTTCAAAACTTGTTTCATCTCCAAATAAAAACTCCAGTGAGTCGAAGTCCAAGGGCGCTTCGCTCAGATCATTGATGTCAGGAGGGATCGGATCGAGTTCTGGTTGGGCTGGCTCGGTCGATGTAGCGGTGTCGGGATCTTCGATTTCGGTGAGTCCGCCAAATAGCGCCTCCAAATCTGCAAAACCTTCCTTCAAAGGCTGAGGATTACTGACCCAAGCCAGAAGCTCTATCGAGGGGGATCCGCCGGTGGTTCGCTCACCTTGGAGAATGTTGGCTTGAGCTGCTCTCAGATCTGCCAATGCCTGCTGCAAAAGGGGGTATACAGCCGCAAGATCAGCATCTGCATATTGCCTGAGGGCCAACGCTGTGGTTTCGGCAATGGCGGTAAATCCTGGCAATTCAGCCATTTCCCCAATTGCCCCTAGCAGTTCTATCTCAGCTCGCCATTCTCCCACCAAAGAATAGTCATCGGGATCTGCCATCACCTGCTCCAAACGGCACAATCCTTGTTCCACATCCTGTTCAAATAAGACCCCCACCATATCGACCCCTAGATCGGCAGCGTTGGGCAATTGAAAAGTGTTGGGTCGCCCATGATGCTGGATTTTTTGGTTGAGGGCTGAAAAAGTCTGGGTGACAATTCAAAATGATGATTGGGACATCGCGAAATAGAGTTGTTCGACGTAAAGACGCACATAATTCATAACCATTGGTATGAGGCATTAACAGATCCAAAAAGATTAAGACGGGTTTGCTTTTGTGTAACGCAGTAATGGCATTCAGGGGATCCATAATCACCAGGGCCTCATAGCCCAATGCTGTCAAGATGGATTCCATCGCCTTGCCAACTGTAGGACTATCGTCAATACAGGCAATTAGAGGTAGCTGTGGCTTTGGCATAGCCCCCGTAGCGGGAGGACTCCAAGTTGTGGGTAATGGTAGATCTCCCACAGGAGCAGGAACTAGCCAGCCTTGTTTCACAAATGGCATCAAAGAACGACAAACCAAGGGAAATGGTTTGCCCATTCGCTGAGCTACTTGCCAAAGGCTAGCAGTCCCATCCAGATGTTGATTGAGAGCCTGAAAGACCACAGGAGAGACTTGCCCACGAAATAACTCAGGATTAGCTAATCTCATCACTGCATCGGGATCCAATTCGGTACGCACTTGCTCTTGAGCCGCTTGCCACACTTGATCAGGAGCAAATAAATAGATTTGACGATCTAGACTCAACTTTGGATCCCAGTGAAACTTCACCGATCGAAACCGACCTACCGCTACTATGATCTCAACGATTGATGACTGAATGAGAGTTTTAGCTTGGTCAATATTGATACGTCCACAGTCCACTAATTGTCCCAAAAGATCATATTCCCAAAGAGCATAGCAAGAAGAACTCACGGACAAAGTCTGCAATTCTTGCCATGAAATATAAGGACATGACTGATGCCACAACCGCTGCCAGCGTCGTACACGTGGATCCCCGAGACCAAAGAGCAGTCGGCCCATAAAAAAGTAAAGCCGCCACTGTTGCCCTGCTGCTCGAATCAATAATTCTCCGCTATCCCTTTCTTGGCATCGGATCCGAATTTGATCTGCCAATTGAACATTTGCTATTCCAGAAGCAGCATCTGCTGATTTTTTCATTTTCTTAACCACTATCTCTAGAAGTTCTCTTCTGAATTGCCTTTGATGAACCAAAAGATAAAGTTTTAATCAAAAGTTTTCAACCAAACCAGCTTGTACCAGCTAATTTCTTCTATCCCTTTTGCTCATGATGATTTTTTTGTATTCCCCAATGCAAATACTGGGTTTATGCTGATCCGCCAACTTACTGGCTATCTAATGACAACTAATATACTACCGTTTGACGCAAAATGCTTGTATTCTTAAACACATTAGCCTGGGCTCTTGAGGATAAACAGATGTCTTTCTCAAGAACATCGAGACCATAACCCAAGAGCGGATCCCTGAGGAATGGTCAGCGTCGTCGAGGTGACCCTTACTGTGTTCCTGTAGTTTGACCAGGGTGGACGTGCAAGACTAGACCTCTTGCATAAATGAGAGAGAAGAGAGATACCAGAGGTAACCTAGTGGATAAGGCCATGACCGACGAGGAAGTCAAATCACTATCCCCAGCAGAGTTCAAGCGTCTAAAAGGCATGCGACGAGAAACGTTTGAGCACATGGTTGCCTACTTGACCCCTCACTTGCACCGGCAAGGACACAGAGGAGGACAAAACAAGCTGGTAGTGCTAGTCAAGTAATGATTCATTATAGTAATGGAGCAAACTAAATATCATGCCAATATGATTTATGAGGTCTCCCTGACTTTATGGTGTCGATGGTATAATGAGATACTGATTTCCGCACTGAGTGATGGTTCCTCTTGATAAGTTATTGGGTCTTCCTGGAGTTCAGATTCAAGAGTTTATGGAGTTAGAACACCACGTTGTTCTCAAACTGGATCTGACCTCTGACGAGATAGATTGCCCTCATTGTGGACAGATTATTGCCAAGATTCACCAGAATCGTCCTATCCTTGTGCGAGACTTATCCCTTTTTGGCCGCTTGGTGTACCTGCAAGTGCCTCGCCGCCAATTCTATTGCTTTCACTGTCAGCACTACTCTACTGAGATACTGTCATTTATGGCCTGGGAACGTTCTTATACTCAGCGATACGAGACCTATATTGATCAGCAAGTCAAGCAAGCCACTATTGAGCAAGTTAGCCAGAATGAGGGATTGAGTCGAGACCAAGTTGAAGGTATGTTCAACCGTCAGTTTGAACAGCAACAAGCCCCAAAAAAGCCCAAGGGTTTCGGCTCAAGAAAATCAGTATCGACGAGATTAGTATGCGAAAAGGGAATATGTGACAGTTATCAGTGACCTGGAGAATCATTGTCTCCTTGAGGTGATTGATACTCACAAGACTGAAGAACTGATTGAAAGGCTGAAAAGACTATGGACAGAGGAAGAGAGGCTGAGGGTAGAAGAGATAAGTATCGATATGTGGGCTGGCTTTACCAAGGTAGTCAAGCAGGTATTTCCCAAAGCACGTATTGTCTATGACAGATTCCATGTGATGCAAAAAGCTGTCAAAGAGTTAGATAGAATTAGACGACAGTCTAAACTCACAGAAAAAGGCTCAAGAAGAATCATACTTAAGAACAATGAAGACCTGACTGCAGAAGAAAAGGCAAAGCTAGAAATCTATTTAAAGCAAAGCAAAAGACTAAGACAAGCTTATACACTGAAAGAAAGACTACGAAGCATTTTCGATCATCCTCTAAGGCAGTCATCGGTCTCAGGAATTTGGCTTATAATCTTAAGCGATATGTCTTCTGGAAAAAGCAAGAGCTGAAAATCGAGTAAAAACTGTAAATACAGTGTAGATAGGACTACCATCGATAGCTATAACAGTCAGTCTGACATGAGCAGGCTGATATTTTTAGTCCTAACCCAGCCTTGATGTCTGCCGGTCTTGTTTTTCCTTGCCATTATTCGAGGTGCCCTGAACTAAAGTTCTCACCCATGGCTCTGTACTCAAATGCACAACTCTGGCAAATATGAGAATCTCTTGATATTTTGTTAAATAACAGCTAAGAATAGACAAGTTAGCTGGTCTCCTCTGGGGATCAAGTTCACTTCATTCATTTGCACTCATATTTATTGTCAATCCAACTTAGAAGCCGAGGACATTGTTTATGACCGTAGCAGTCGGAAGATCGCTAGCAGACCAGCGGGGGGCGTTTGACGTCATCGATGACTGGCTGAAGCGGGATCGTTTTGTTTTTGTGGGCTGGTCGGGCCTGTTGCTTTTCCCCTGTGCCTTCTTGGCCTTGGGCGGCTGGCTGACCGGCACCACCTTTGTCACGTCTTGGTATACCCACG
>JAAUUM010000056.1 GCA_012031565.1 Synechococcaceae cyanobacterium SM2_3_2 | reverse complement strand
TATGGCATTTCAAAAATTACTCAAAACAAACAAGTACAAAGGATAGTGTCACAATGGTATTATCAAGTTTCTCTCCTCTGGAAAACAGACTTGGATATGTTCCTATCCGAAATACTGAGAAACAGTATCAGGATCTTTTGGGTCAATTTTCTCCATTGATGCAGAAGCTAGGCTATGAAATCTAGGTTACGTTTAGATTTGATGAAAATATCCTGCTGTTTGTAACTTCGTATTTCCTTTCAGGTTTGTATGTCACCCAATGAAATAAGCCAAATCCAAGCCTCTGGAATCCATCTACTTGAACAAGAAAATTACACCGAGGCTTTGAACTGCTTACGAGCCATTCCCACCCCCAATTTATCCCTTGCTATTGCCATCATCCAACTCGCAAAGACCTACGAGCAAAAAGACCAATTAGACAAAGCTCTCTACCTGCGTGAAATCGCCGCAATCCCATGTCCGTCTTGCCAAGAACCTCGTCCCTCAAATCGAGGGTAGAGATGTTGCCCCCAAGGGTAAAGTCAATGTCATCTTTCCCCAAGACATTAAGAAAACAACTCAACCGGGGGATCTCATTCTGTGCCGCTTCACGGCTCCCCTAATCGGCCTTTGTCTCAAACTAGTCATCCATCACGGATCCCGGCCAAAGTCAGAGGGCGAGATATCGGATCCCTGCTCAGTTCTCTGGTCAAAGAAGTCTCTATCCAATTCCCAAAATCCTTCATCTCCGACCTTGAAGAATATGTCGGCTCCGAGACTGAACGCTACGAGCAGGAGGGCCGAGATGCTGCAATCGAGTCGCTCAAAGACAGAGCCGATGCCCTACGCGCCTGTTTTGATGTTTTTGGACGTACCCACACCACCATTCCTGGCTTCTGCCAGCAGATTGAAGCTCTTTTCGATGATGAAGCTCCACTCTCTCAACACGTCATCCTCGCCACCATCCACCGAGCCAAGGGTGATGAAGCTGACCCTGTTTTCCTGCTCAAATCTGACGCCATGCCCGCTACCTTCCTGGCCGAGAAGGGGTGGCAAATCCAGCAGGAGCGCAATCTCCTTTATGTAGCCCTCACCCGTTCCAAGGGATCCCTCTATCTCGTGCCCATGCCCGAGAAGGCTTCCTAGATGGAGCAGCTGCTTGAGGATCCCTATGGCGGTATCCAGTTGGAAGGCTCTTGCGACCAGTTACCGCTAGAGCAAAAGGTCTTATCTCCAGCTCCATCCATTCCTTCCGAGAAGCCGGATCCAGAGGAGTTTGATATCGAGGTAGACGCTCTACAGAAGGAATGTCAGAGCTTGCTCTGGCAATTTGTCCAGATTGCCCAGGCTTGGCAAGCAGACTTCCCTCACCAGATGCAAGTGGTCTGGCCTCGCATAGAGACAGAACTCCAATCCAAAACATGGGGGATCCCATTACGGATCTGGTTAGGCGACGCCATCAGCGAACCCCAGCTCAAAGGAGAAACAGAACCCAAAGCTAGAAGTCCTGCACCCTACAGACCCCATTTCAAAAAGGAGATCTCTGTCGCTATGTCGGCCCCCCCGGAGCGATGAATGTCACCTGTTGGGGTAAACATCTCAAAGTCATCTCCCTCTCAGACGACACCGCCACCGTCCAAGCCGACAAGTGAATCCATCCCTACGACATTCCCCATCCATCAATTAAGGAAGCGATAAACCCATGAGTCCCTACGCCCTCAGTACAAGGACAAAAGTTGTAAAGCCTGATTGAATTCAGAGGGTCGTAAGGACAAGTCGCAGAAGGTACGCCGCAGAAAGTCACAACCATAGCGAATCGAAATAAGGCGACCAGCAAGAGGGCCAAGAAAGTCAATCGAGCACCATGCCAAGGTAGATGAGAGCGAAGGGCGGCTTGAATTCGGATAATTTCATTCATGAGGAGGTGGCTGCTAGGGGTGTGGTAATTCTTAGCTCACCTCCTCATCCCTGACTTTGTCTAATCCCCTCCAGCGCTAGCTTTCTATGCTCCCTGTCATTTTTTGTCCCTGTACCTTGCGTGACAGCTACATCATAGACGGAGCAAAACGTCTGCATCGGGGATATTTGTGCAGTCGGGGAGGCTGTGGTTCAGTGGAGTAGTGCCAAAGTCTACTAATCACGGTTTGGGTTCTGCTTAAATCAGCATTACTAGTTCTAGCAGTAACCACTTACTCTCTCTAGAGTCATGCTCCAACCCTTCTGCGACATGATCCGGCTATTTGCAGCTACTCCTTGCAGCCACACATTCACACCAGGAGACCATCATGCAAGTGAACCCCTTTCTCTCTTTTGATGGGCAATGCGAAGAAGCCTTCAAGTTCTATCACCAGACTTTTGGTGGTCAACTGGAAGCCATGATTCCTCACAAGGGATCCCCAATGGAGCAGGAAGTCCCACCTGAGTGGGCGGATAAAATTATGCACGCTCACCTTACCTTCGGGGATTGGGGGGTGATGGGATCCGACTGTCCCCCCGGCACCTACGACGTTCCCAAAGGCTTTTCGGTGTCCCTGCAAATGACGGATGTGAATGAAGCAGAGCGGATTTTCACCAGCCTGTCCGCTGAGGGAACCATTCAAATGCCGCTAGCAGAAACCTTTTGGGCCAAGCGGTTCGGCATGGTAACGGATCAATATGGAATCCCTTGGATGATCAACTGTGAGTAGAGGGTGTAGAGGGTGTTGAGGTGAGCAGGTTGGCAACCAGAGGCCCTAAACCAAGCCCTCGCTACACCGTGCCCAACCACTGCTGATAGAGTACCTGCTGCTCTGGCGTCGGATCCGGCACCTGTTCGATGCTGTAGCGATCCGGGATCGGATCAGCCAAGGTTACTGATACTGTGCGAAGGATCTCCTGCTGAAACACACTCACTGATACCGTCTGACCGGGGGCATAAGCCCGCAGCCGATCAGGAAGGGTGGCGATGCTTACCTTAAAGCCATTCAAAGCCAACAACTCATCCCCGGCCCAAATCCCCGCCTGTTGAGCTGGGGATCCCATATCGACGGTGGTGATGGTGGATCCATCCTTGCCATTGAGGCCCAAATAGGGGGAAGGATTGGGGCTGCTGTAGCCCGCCTTGAGCACCAACCCAAAGGGATCCAGGTGGCTGGCATAGTCTATCGGTAGCGGACTGTCGATATAGTGGGCGAACCAATCATCCAGGGATCCCCCGCTGGCGCGTTCACAGGCGGCTTGCAACTCTTGGTCGGTGTAGCCTTTCTCCAGAGAGCCAAACCGCTGCCACAGATCCTGCATCACGGTATCTAGAGAATGGGATCCCTGGGAGACATGGCGAATATGCAGATCCAGCAGCCAGCATACCAATGCCCCTTTTAGATAATAAGAAATCTGGCTATTGTTGCTATTTTCATGGGGGCGATAGAGCTTGATCCAGGTGTCAAAACTGGATTCTGAGAGCGCTTGTACCTGCTGGCCAGGGGCTTTTTCCAGTCGAGTAATCCGCTCTGCCGTCACCATCAAAACTTGCTCTGCTGTCATCAACCCAGCTTGGTGAAGAATGCGGTTTTCGTAATAACTGGTGGCTCCTTCACAAAACCAGAGACAGGTGAGATAGCTCTCCTGCTGATAGTCATAGCGTTCCAAAACTTGAGGCCGCAGCCGCTTCACGTTCCAAGTGTGAAAGAACTCATGGGCCACTAGGGCCAAAAAGCGCCGATAGCTATCCGGTTGATGAAATCCAAACCGAGAAAAGATCAAGCTGGTGGAGTCTCGATGTTCCAACCCACCCAACCCATCGGCTGACAAATGCAGCAAAAACAAATAGGTTTCATAGGGCAATGTTTGGCCAAAAAAACCTGCGGTAACCGGGACAATGGCCTCAATATCCTGAACTGCCTGATCCAAATTGATCGAGCCTGCTCCCCAGACCACCAATTGATGCGGCTTGCCCATGATCTCAAAATCGCGCCGCTGATGGAACCCCACCTCCACCGGACTATCCACCAACTGATCAAAATCCGCCACATGAAAGGCCGTCCCCTGCGGATCCCGGTGCAGCAGTTTCAGGCTGGTGGCAATCTTCCACTCGGGATCAGGCGGTTTGACGGTGAGCAACAGCGGCTCTGCCTGCCGATCGGGGGCATACATAAATGTGGCCGCTCCGTTGAAATAGCCATGACTGGGATCCAAATGGTTTGTCCGCACCGTCAGATCGTTGGCATAGAGGCGATATTGCACCTGGATCGTGGCTTCAGCATCAACAGCATCAGGATCCGCCGGGATCCACCAGGTATGTTTGTCCTGCTTACGGCAAGGGAGCACCCGCCACGAACTCCCTGCCTCCCCTTTGATCTCGATGGCCCGCAGATCTTGGACAAAGCGGGCATACTCTCGCACCAGATAGGATCCCGGTGTCCAGACCGGAAACTTGAGCAGCCACGGCACTTGGCGATTGACCTGCTCAAATCGAATCGTGATCTCAAACAGGTGGGAGGCTGGCTCCGGCATTGCGATCAGGTAGTGCTGCCGATACTGGGATCCCGGCTTGGTATGGCGGGGATCGAGAGCCGACTCAGGCGAAAATCCATTACTTAACTTTATGGAGAGAGTCATGAGGGTTTCTGGCGGAAAAATGTGATTGCTGATACAAAGTAGAATTGGGGCAAGCCACTAGTCTAAATGCAACCCAATCTTAAAACGAGAGCACCTGTACCTGATTGGGGATCCTGACCGGGCGGATCAGTTCATGGTGGCAGACTACGGGGATGGCAACCTACAGGCTCGCTCTAGCTTAGGCTTCGGCTGTGATGTACATTCCTAAACCGCCAACCTATGAAATCACATCCCCCGGCCCAGTGCCCACTTCTGAATTGGCCCTTTGCTTGGATTCTCAACTGAGTAGAAGACTGAGCTATTCAGCTAGGGAAGCTGGGGTTAATTCAGATCCCAATCGGGGATACGGTGCCCAATTACATATACTCCTGGGGGTAGAGGCTAATGGTTGTTGCTTTGGCGGATAGATCCCTTTTGTCGGTTTTTAAGCAGCTAGGAGGCAATCAATATCCCCCGGTTGTGGAAAATTATGAGCGAGGCAAAACGATTTTCTTCCCTGGAGATCCAGCAGAGCGCGTCTATTTCTTAGCCAAAGGAGCGGTCAAACTCTCCCGCGTTTATGAAATGGGAGAAGAAATCACGGTGGCACTTTTACGGGAAAATAGTGTTTTCGGGGTTTTATCGTTTTTGACAGGACAAAAATCTGATCGGTTCTATCACTCAGTGGCGTTCACCACGGTGGAACTGTTGTCCTTGCCAATCGAGCAGGTGGAAAAAACCCTGCGGGACAATGCCGAGTTATCCATGCTCTTGCTCAAGAGTCTTTCGTCGCGGATCTTGCAAACGGAGATGATGATCGAGACCCTGGCTCACCGAGATATGGGATCCCGATTGGTCAGTTTCTTGCTGATTCTATGTCGAGATTTTGGGGTGCCCAGTCCCGATGGCGTCACCATTGATCTGCGGCTATCTCACCAAGCAATTGCTGAGGCCATTGGCTCAACCCGAGTGACTATCACCCGTCTGCTGGGAGACCTGCGGAAGGAAAAACGTATCTCCATTCATAAAAAGAAAATCACAGTCCACGATCCAATGCAGTTGGGCCACCGATTTGCCTAACGCTAGAAACGGACGCGCCATAGCCACCAACATAACCAAGACCCGGTGGCCAGACGCATTAAGCAAGCGGACTTAGATACCTCATAGCAAGCAGCGCAAGATGGCCATATTGTCCTCAAGTACCTGGATGAATCGGGACTGTGCTTGTGGAGTGCTGTCAGCTACGGCTACAGCCAAGTCGGTGAGCAGAATGGATTGGGGCGGCGCACTAGCATACTAGATTCTAGGAATCTGGCAACCAGACGAGCAGTTTAACTATGCCTTGGCACAGGGAGGGTTCAAGACTGAGAGTTATCTGAAGGCGATGGATTAGCAGGCGCAAAAGGCTACCCAAACGTTGGCACAGACTGAACCGAATGGTGTCAACTCAATGACTATGAAATCGCAGGACAAATGTTTGACAATGAATATGACTTGGCAATGACGGTTATTGATTGGGTGACGGAAGTGCCACTATTGTAATGTTATACTAAGCTCAAGTTTTACTTCTTACTTGATAGAATCATGGTAATTTGTCCTGATAATTCTTCCGATTTTGTCAAATATGGAAAGATTCATAATGGGATGCAGGGACAGGGTAAACGCATCTAAATTCGTATAGCAAGATACAGAAGAAGATTCTAAATATAGTTTCAGAGCACTGTTTCCAGACCTTTTTACCTATATATCGCTATCTCAAAGCAGGGCCAGAGATCCAGAGGTCTAAGGTTTATTAATTTGGTTGAATAATACTATGTGATGTGCTAGGCAAAATGCTTCCTATGACTAGTTTCCCGGAAATAGGTGCCACTAAAAAGGCAAAAACCTATGTTTCTCACAAGATTCTGTACCTCTAGCTACAAAATAAGATGCGTTTACCCTGGAAGGTCAGGTGAATAGCAGGTCATGAGCAAATGCCATCTCTTCGTCCGAATTCTACCTCCTCAGCCGTGTTTGGTATTTTAGGGAAGGGCTGTACTTGGGGATAGAGAGTTTTGCTCTGTGAAATTAGCAGAAGCCCTGAGGAGAAGGAAGATAGGCTATTGGTTGCGATTGAGGAAAACTGCAACGATTCAATTTAACCAGCAGATTCAGCTGCCTTTGTGGCAAACAGGACTCCGGCCTGGAATCAGCTTTTTCTGGGCTGGGGTGAAGGTGACAAAAGCACAAGGCTTTGGGGTGTTTAATATGGCGGCTAAATGGCAGCGGAAGACTCGATGTAAGCAACCTGAAGAAGCGTGGTTTATCTTGACCAGCTTGGGAGAGTTAGATGCAGCTATTGAGAGTTATCGCCAACGCTTTAGGATTAAAGAGATGTTCCGGGATCTCAAGAGTGGAGGCTATCAACTGGAGCGAACACAGCTGTCTGGGGAGCGGATAGAAGCCATGATGATGGTGATAGCGATGGCCTATACCAGTGCAACGTTAAAGGGAGAGACAATCAAGCGGCAAAAGATGGAACTTTATGTGGGTCGTACCCGTGAACCGAAGCGGGCCAGAGCACGACACAGCACATTTTATCTGGGATTGTGGGATCCGGTGTGGGCTGAGGAGCTACAGAGGGGGATAGATAATAGACCTCTTGCGCGAATGTTTTTTCTGTCGTAACTAACTTCACAAATTGTCTCATATCAAGGGATTCAGCGAAGTGAGATTCGATTCATGCAAGAGGGCTAATGACTTCACAGTAGGCTCACAAACACTTCATTATCTTTGTGCCCTCAGGGCCACAGAGCTTATCAGGCAACCTCTCTAGTCTCTCTGTCACCCCCTCAGGGAGAACCGATCAAGGATAATGAGATAATGGCGACCATGCAAAATTCTGTTTCTACGGTTGTGATCGCTGGTTCGACTGGGGTGGGCAAAAGTCTGGCCCTCCAGCAGCTGGAAGTTTTGGGTTTTGTGGGGGTGGATAGTCTGGCTCCCAGCATGGTGGCCTCCGTCCATGGATCCATGCGCCATCATCATCCCCGCCTTGCCTATGTGCTCGATCTACGAGGAGAGCGGCTGATCCGAGAGGCAGAAACGTTAGTCCCTTGGTGTGCCCAACTAGGGATCCCGTTGGTTTTTTTGACCGCTAGCCCGGAGATGCTAGCCCGTCGCCAAACCACCAGCCGTCGCCGTCATCCGTTTGGCAGCACCGGAGGGGCTCAGGAAGCCATTGAGGTGGAAGATCAATACCTGCAATCATTGCAAGAGCAAAGCTCCCATCGCTTGGATACCACCGCCCTCAATCCGATGCAGATTCGGAGTTGGTTTGAAACTTTAGTGCAGGGTGGCTCTGTGCCCCTAACCGTTACCGTGGTGAGTTTTGGCTATAAGTTTGGACTGCCCACAGACGCCAATCTAGTCTTCGATATTCGCTTTTTACCCAATCCCTATTTTGTGGCCGAACTCCGTCCCTTATCGGGATTGGATCCCGTCTTGCGGGAGTATATCTTTCAGCACGAGCTGACTCAACGTACCTACCGCCATATTGAGACCCTGATGAAAGATTGGATCCCTGCCTACCAAGCTGAACAGCGGGCGCATCTGACCGTAGCCATCGGTTGCACAGGGGGGCAGCATCGCTCGGTGGCTGTAGTAGAGCAACTGGCTGAAGCTCTCACCCCTAACCCAGGGGATCCCGACGGGATCCCCACCCAGCCCCAGCCCTATAAACTACAAGTGGTGCATCGCCACCTACAACAGTCCAGGCGGGATGTCTCCCATACCCCTGTTCTCTGGGAATCTGCCCAGATTCATTCGGATCCCAGATGAGATCATGTCTGACTTGAAGCCTGAACCGAAGCCAAATCCTTTCCTTTCCCGACCTCGGATCCCCATGATAGAGGGTTGGAAGTGGCTATTTCCAGGACTATCGGTCAAGCGATGGTTAGGGCTAGCCATTGCTGGAGCGATGCTGCTAGCCCTCGGTATTGCCATCTGGGCCGAGCAAACCCCGATCTTTCGGATTCAGCAACTGTTAGAGGAGCTGTTGCAATCCATTACCAATCTGGTGCCCAGCTATATCAGCGGCCCGTTGGTGACTGGGCTGGGACTAGCATTGGTTTTTTTGGGGCTGCGCAGTGCCATGCAGTCGATTACCGATGTCTTGGTGCCGGAGGGAGAACCCCGCTTGGTGGAACGGATCCTGGCTCAGCGGCGACTGAATCGTGGCCCCAAGATTGTTGCTTTGGGAGGTGGCACCGGCCTATCCACTTTGTTGCGTGGGTTGAAGCAGTACAGCTCTAACATCACAGCGGTGGTGACGGTGGCCGATGATGGTGGATCCTCCGGGCGGCTGCGGCGAGAGATTGGGGTTCTGCCCCCCGGCGATATTCGCAACTGCTTGGCGGCTTTGGCCAATGAGGAAAAGCTGGTCACGGAGCTTTTTCAGTATCGCTTCCAGTCTGGGGAAGGCTTGACGGGCCACAGCTTTGGCAATCTGTTTATCACAGCCCTCACCTCTGTCACCGGGGGCGACATGATTCGGGCCATCTCCGCTACGTCCCAAGTGTTGGCTATCCAGGGGCGAGTCTTGCCCGCGACGCTATCGGATGTCACCCTCTGGGCGGAATTATCCGATGGCCGTTGGGTGGTGGGGGAGTCGAATATTGCCAAAGCTGGCGGTCATGTGGTGCGGGTGGGTTGTGACCCGGCGGATCCCCCAGCAGTCAAAGAGGTGATTGAGGCGATTGAGGCGGCTGATTTTTTGATCTTGGGGCCAGGGAGTCTCTATACCAGCGTCATTCCCAATCTATTGGTGCCGGAGATTGTGGCCGCCATTGCCCGCAACCACTCTCCTCACATCTATATCTGCAACATCATGACGGAGCCAGGAGAAACCACCGGCTACACCGTCGGGGATCATGTGATAGCGCTGGATAAAGTGGCGGGCACGCGCTTATTTGACGCGGTTCTGGTTCAGAAACAGCCCCCGTCGGAGGAAACCCTGGCCCGCTACCGACAGGTGGGATCCGATACTGTGCGTTTGGATCCTGAAAAGTTAGCCTTTTTAGGCTGTCGAGCAGTATTGGCCAATGTGATGGCAGAAGACACAGACTCTCATCTGGTACGGCACAAGTCTGAAATGCTAGCAGCGATGTTAATGCGGTGGTATCGTCGCCATCGGCCTTGAGCAATTGGAAACCCTGTTGTGGCTTTTGCCTCAGTCCTGATTGAGCAAAAAGTTATGGGGAGCGGGATCCAAGATTAATTGGCTAAAGTTTTCCTGGCTCAGGGGGGGGCTAAAGTAGTGCCCTTGGGCCTGATCGCATCCCAACTGCTGTAAGACCTGCAACTGACCGCGACGTTCTACTCCATTGGCAGAGATCAACAGCCCCAGGCTATGCCCCATCTCGATCATGGCCTTAACCAGGGCTTGATCCCGTCCCACAGCATTGGCATTCTCCAGATTTTCGATGAATCCCCGGTCAATCCTCAATTGATGGAGGGGCAGCTCTCGCATATAAAGCAGAGAGGCATGACCTTTGCCAAAATTATCCAGAGCCAGTTGGATCCCCATGTCATGGAGCTGGAGTAGAGATTGGATCACCCAGTCCATATCTTGAATTGCCACCGATTCGGTCAATTGCAACTCCAAATGGCTGGCGGGAAAGCCGGTTTGTCTGAGAATATCGGCAATCTGCGGCACCAGATCCCGCTGGATAAATTGACGAAAGGAAAGGTTGATGGCGATCCGAATTGGGGTGGTTTGGGATCCCTGTTCTAGCCACTCCCGACCGTGGGTACAAGCCTGCCACAACACCCGCTGCCCCAGGGATCCAATCAGGCCCGAATCCTCGGCGGCCTTAACCATCATGTCTGGGGATAGACAGTCTCCCTGAGGGGTTCTCCAGCGGAGCAGAGCTTCTGCGGCAGTCATCTGCCCGGTGTGCAGATCGATCAGCGGTTGAAAATAAAGTAGTAAACCTTCTTCTTGATCGAGGGCTTGGCGTAGTTGGTTCTGCAACAGCAACCGCTCTAGGGTATTGGACTCCTGTGAAGGTTGATAGCGTTCGACGCAGCCATGTCCCTGACTTTTGGCCCGATACATGGCGGCATCGGCACGGCGTACCAAGCTGTCCACATCGTTGCCGTCTTGCGGAAAGATGCTGATGCCAATGCTGCCAGAGATATGCAGCGTGTGATGATCTAACAGAATGGGCTGATGGAGAGTGGCTAAGATCCGCTCCGCCACCTGAGTTGCTTCCTCGCCTTGATCCAGATTGGCCAGCACAAAGGTAAATTCGTCTCCCCCCATGCGGGCGATTAGATCGTTTGACCTAACACAGGTTTTGATGCGGCGAGCCACCTCCTGTAACAGCCGATCTCCCATGGTGTGACCTAGGGTATCGTTGATATTTTTGAAGGAATCCAGATCCATAAACATCACCCCCACCCGAAAGCCCTCTGCTTGGGCCTGCTCCAGCACCATACGCAGATAGCTCTGAAAAACCAGCCGATTGGGCAATTGGGTCAGGGCATCATAGTGGGCCAGATAGGCCATTTTGGCCTCCGCCTGTTTGCGGGCGGTGATGTTGACGGCAATGCCAATCACCCCTTTGCCGTTAGGCAAGGGATCCAATCGACATTCGTAGGTCTGCCCCCGAGAGGTGATTTCGTAGGTGACCCGTTCCCCTTGCAGAGCTTGGCGATGGCTTTCGGCCTGTTGCAGCAGGGCATTGGCAGGTTTAGCGGCCTCTGGTGGGATGGGACTGGGGGTCACCGTAGATGGAGAAAACCGTTGAGGGGGTAGCAGATCATTGAGGTCGAGATCGCTAATATGGTGACCGACCAGGGATTCAGATAGGCCAAAGTTGACCGGATCCCCGCCTGCAATGTGGGTGTAGTTGAGATCCTCATCCACAATCCAGATCACAGCGGGCACATGGCTGAGCATGATCTGGCGCAACTGTTCACTTTTGCGTAGGGCTTCCTCTGCCCACTTGCGTTTGAGCAGTTCTGGGTGCAGGGGCACGGTGAGATCATCCTCAAGCTCTGGCTCAGGGGAAACTGCCGGAGGGGTTGAAGAGGCCAACATTGCCCCTTTCGAGGGCTTGTGGGGTTGCAAGTTTTGTTCCGACTGAATTCGAGTCACCAGCCGTTGAGAAGATTGGAGAGCCAAAAACAGCCGCCGCCGATCAAGGACTTGGAGCAAGCTGATGATACTAACTAGGTGTGGGGATCCCTGGGTGGGAAAACAAAGCGCTGATCGGCCTTGTTGAGCCAATTCTGTGTAGGCTGTTGCGGCCCCCTGGCTGGGCTTGAGGATAATGGGGGCAGGGGACAACACTAGGGCTGTGGGGTCAACCCAATAGGCCAAAACCTGCCGATCGCTCCAGATGGCCCGGGCTTGGTGAGGCTGTTCTGGCTCGGTAACGATCAGCCAACGGTGCTGGGACTCCACCATCTTGGCGGCCATCGCTGTCGCCATCACAGATGGACTGGCCGCTGGATCTGCTGCCAGGACAGGAATCGCCGGCACAGCCACGGCAGCCAATGAGAATAATTTCAAAAGTTCAGTGGCCTGTAATGTTTGCAACAGATAAAAAGGGGTAAAGGATCCCTGTACCTGCCCATTGGCAGCCAAGATCGGCACGATGCCCCACTGTTTCTCCAGCATCAATTGAGCGGAAATAAGGGCTGGGCCGATATCTGGGCGAGAGAGGGAATCCTGACCATCCAGGACAGGAAAACGTGAGCTATCCAGCAGGGGTGAACTATCGAGCTGGAGCAGATCTACAACCCGATGGTGATCGAGTTTCAGCCCCTCTACCCAGGCTCGGAGGAGGTGCCAAGGACAGAGGATACCGATCACCTGATCCTCATCATTTTTGAGCAGCACTTCCCCCAGCAATCCCACCGGAGGCAACCCCTCTGCCCCGACCATTAAGCGGGCCACATCTGCCAAAGTGTCCATCAGGAAAACACTTTGGGGCAGGGTGGCAAGGGAAGTGCTAGGGGAAATCACGAAATTGAGAGTAACGATTTTATCGAAGCTGTGGCATTGGGCTGTGATACTAAAATACTAACTTCTCGAACACTTGGGCTAAAAGGAGCGAGAGAGTCCTTTTTTTGAAGTTATTTCAAAGTTGTCGCTGAAAGCATAAGATCCGCTATCTTAGACCAAACAGCCCGGTAAAATCTATCTTTGAATGATTCAGGAACGATTCAGGTATGGGTTTGTAGCCATTGCTGCAAATAAGGAAATAGCTTTTGGTTGGCCATCGGGAAGGCAAAGTCCTTCAGCTGCTCCGGTGGGATCCATCGCACATCGGCGCATTGCAGGGGTTGGGCTTCACCGCCTTGGTAACGGCAGATGTAGGCGATCAAGGTGATGGTGAAGTGGGTGTACTCGTGCTCAATGGTGGCTAGCTCCGCCTCAGCCGTGACATCGATGCCGATCTCCTCTTTGACCTCTCGAACCACACAGTCGGCTGGACTCTCCCCCAGCTCTATTTTGCCGCCAGGAAACTCCCACAATCCTCCCAGCATGGAGGTTTCTAACCTCTGGTCGATCAGCACCTCATGGCCGCGAAACACGACCGCCACAGCGATCACTTTGTGGGGACGAGGGGGGGTGGGATCCTGCATGGGTAGTTGCTCAACGCGACCTTGATTGTAGGCGCAACAGTGGGTCTGCCAGGGGCAGTTGTCACAATCTGGATCCCGTCGCTGACAGAGGGTGGCCCCCAGATCCATCAGGGCTTGGTTAAAATCGCGCGGATAGTCGGGATCCAGCAGTGTTTCTGAAAGCTGCCAGAGCTGGGGCAGAGCTTTGGCAGGCGGAACTGGCAATGCCCCCAGCCGAGCCAGCACCCGTTTGACATTGCCATCCAAAATGGGGCAGCGCTGATCAAAGGCTGCACTGAGAATGCCGCCAGCGGTGGTGCGGCCAATGCCGGGGAGAGCCATCACCTGTTCAAACTGGGCGGGAAAGGATCCCTGGTGCTGTTCGACAATCTGCTGGGCGGCCCGGTGCAGATTATGGGCGCGGCGATAATAGCCCAAGCCTTCCCACAGCTTTAGCACTTGATCCCGATCGGCTTGGGCCAGATCGGCCAGGGTGGGCAATGACTCTAACCAGCGCTGGTAATAGGGCAGCACCGTCTTGACTTGGGTCTGTTGCAGCATAATCTCCGAGACCCAGATGGCATAGGGATCCCGTGTTTGTCGCCACGGCAAGACTCGGCCCCAGTTTTGATACCAAGCTCGCAATGTCTGACGCAGCGAGACCCTGATATCGGGATCCCAAACGCTGGGATCCAGCAGGGGATCTGAGCTGCTCAGCCCACATAGGCGTAGTTCAACGCCCACCAGACCAGAGTAATCACCACCGATGCCACCACTGAGGCGGACAGGATCAGAGCCACGGGACTATCGGCTCCGTCAAATTTCATCATGCCGCGATTATGATCGACCATCGCTTCCTCACTGGGGGTGTCAAGTTACATCACAAACCCACAATTAAACCCTATCATGTCTGTCCAGATTGAGCCTGCTGAGTCAACAACGCAGCTGCTGGCCCAGTTCTCCCGCCTGCCAGCAACCGATGAATCTCGGCTACGCAAGCCTGGGTGGTGGCTTCTAAATCGGCCCGACGGGTAGACGTGGGGGGGGGGAATCGGCGAGCCAATATGAACCGTCACTGCCCCGCCTAAGCGAGGAACTTTGCGTCCTTTGGGCCAGATGTCGTAGGTGCCCCACAAAGCCACTGGCAACAACGGGATCCCGGTGCGGGCACTGATCAAAGCTGCCCCCAAATGCGGTTCCGGCACCCGGCCATCGGGGGTGCGGGTGCCATTCAAAAAAATGCCCACCGCCCACCCCTTTTCCAGAGCGGCTTCGGTGGCTTGAATGGCTGACCGATCAGCTCCACCCCGCTTGACGGGATAGGCTCCATAGAGCTGGATCACTTGTTTGAGCACTGGCACCTTAAACAACTCTGCTTTGGCCATGAAGGCCACTGGTCGCCGCACAGCATTGGAGACCAGGGGTGGATCGAGATGGCTGCCGTGATTGATGACGATGATGAGGGGTTGGACAGGCGGCACTAGCTCTGCCCCTCGGACGCAACCGCGATAGAGCAACCGAAACAGGGGATTGACCACCAGCCACTTCAGCAGCCAATAGGCAATCCAATCAACACGGCGATAGGTGGGGGGAGGCTGAGATGTCATGATCAACTGTCGTGCCAATAGGGGTGAAGGGATGTCAATGGGATCCCCGTCAACCGTTACAATAATTGCGGTTGAGAGAACAATCCAGCATCCATACTTAAAGCTACTCAAGCTCGGTAGGCGGGATCCCGGAGTCTCCTTGCTCCATCTTGACCTGTTGACTGCCCCCTTTATTGCTGAGCGCGCATCATGGCATTGGCTTCTCAATCCCCCCCAGCTCTGTTAGAACTGACCCCAATGCGGGGGCGAATCCTGGCCTTGGTGCCGGGTGGCATCGGCGATCAGATCCTCTTTTTTCCCACCCTGAACGGGTTACGGCAGCTCTATCCTCAAGCCGCTATTGAGGTAATGGTGGAGCCCCGCGCGGCAGGAGCCTATGAGGTTTGCCCTTCGGTGGATCGAGTCTTAACTTTTCCCTTCAAAGAACAGCTCAGCCTCTCGGATCTGAGTGACCTGTTGGGGAGAATGCGGGATCGGCAGTATGACGCAGTCATCTCATTGGGGCGGTCGCCGTTGGTGCGGCTACTGTTGTGGATGACCGGGATCCCGACTCGGGTAGGGTATGGCACCCAGGGCTGGCCTTGGCTGACCAATGCTGTACCGCTTCAGGCAGAGCAGTATGCCGCCTATATGTATCAAGACTTGTTGCAGGGGTTGGGCCACGCTCTACCCCATATCACCCCTCAGATTCGCCTGAAAAAGTCTGCCCTGGAGTGGTCGAAACAAGAACGGCAGCGGTTGTTGGGGGATCCCGAGGCAGAGCATGTGGTGCTGCATCCCGGTGCCAGCCAGCTCTCCATCCAAAAAGGGATCCGCAAGATCTATCCGGTGGAGAACTGGGTGCAGATTATCATAGGATTTCGCCAGCAGCGGCCTGAATTGCCCATCTTGTTGATCGCTGGGCCGGAGGATGATGCCCTGACCGAAGTATTCCGTCAGGCTCTGGATGATCTGCTGATCACCCGTCCGGCGCGGGTGGGCCAGTTGGCGGGGTTAATTGCGGGAGCGTCCTTGATGCTCTGTACTGACAGTGCCCCCATGCATCTGGCGGTGGCCACCCAAACCCCTTTGGTGGCCTTGTTTGGCCCCACCGATCCGGCTCATTTGTTGCCCTCTGATGGCCCTTTCCGGGCGGTGCGCTCCCTCGATCAATCGATCGAATCCATCACTCCCCAACAGGTGTTGGACGCTATTTTCAAAGGCTGAGACTGTTCACTGGGATCCCCTGCCCATGCCTGCGGTTAGCTAGACTAAAATCCAAGCATCTTTACTCTTTTCACATCTATGTTGGCTCTTTTGCTCTATGCCATCGCTCTGGTCATGCTGGTGATCGGGGTTAGTCTGTGGCTGCAATCTGTCCACTCTGCTCACCCAGAAGGGAAAATGGCCCCCGACCCTGACCGGGATCTTGATCGCAATCCTCAGCAAGTGGGGGTGATCGAACAGTTGGAACGACAATTTCGCAATAGTCCCTCCCACAATCCCGAAGCTTGACTCCTGGGTCAGGGATCCCTGGACTTGAGACATCTCCTTTTCCTTTGGCGCACACCTAATTACTTCGCTGTGTTCATGACCAACGCTGTCACTCTGCCCCAACAGTCCGCCACATCCCTGCTCCCCCATCGCAGGGCTGAAGTCCATCGCCGCACCGGAGAAACGGATGTGCAGATATCGATCGATCTGGATGGCAGCGGGCAGCATGATATCAGCACCGGGATCCCTTTTTTAGATCACATGTTGGTGCAGTTGTCCTCTCATGGCCTGATGGATTTGCAGATCAAGGCAGTCGGGGACTTGCATATCGACGCTCATCATACCAACGAGGATGTGGGGATTACGCTGGGGCAGGCGCTGGCCAAGGCTTTGGGGGATAGACGTGGGATCCAACGGTTTGGGCACTTTTGGGCACCTCTGGATGAGGCATTGGTGCAGGTGACCCTCGATTTTTCGGGTCGGCCTCATCTCAGCTATGGGCTACAACTGCCCACCGAGCGGATTGGCAGCTACGAAACCCAGCTGGTGCGAGAGTTTTTTCAGGCGGTGGTCAACCATGCCCAACTGACCCTTCATCTCCAACAGTCGGCGGGGATCAATTCCCACCACATTGTGGAGGCCAGTTTTAAGGCTTTTGCCCGCGCCGTGCGGATGGCCACCGAATGGGATCCCCGACGGATCAGCCAGATCCCTAGCTCCAAAGGGGTGCTGTAGATCTTCTAAGGTATCAACTCTCCCAATGCCCGAATCTCAACCTGGATCTGGGTTCGGATCTCGGTAGCAATCTCATCGGCCTGCTCCAACAGCTCGCCGCGAGTGGAAGGCTCAGAAGGCATCCAGATAGGGGGGAGGATCCGCACCGCCACTTGACGATAGATCACCACAGGATGCCCACCATCCGCTTGAAACATCGGCTCCGTGATATCAAACCAGCGGAAGACAGAAAGGGGAATATCCCAGGAGCGCCATTCTTGTTGAGCATAGATGGCCACGGGCACAATCGGCAGAGGTCGAATCCGGGATTTGAGGGCCAAATGGACGAAACCAGCTTGAAAATCTCCTACATCGGTGGGAGAGCTGACACAGGCGATTCGGCGGGCACCCTCGGGGAACAGCCCCACAGAGGATCCTTGGCGCAGTTGGTTTTCCGCCGCCCGAAAAAAGTGAACCTGATTCCGGGATCCCTGTTTCAGGGGAATGCAGCCCAGCCCTAGGGCCACCTCTCGCAACCCAGGCACCTGAGACAAGTAGTAGTGGCAGGCCAATTGAATTGGCTGACCCAAAGCAGCAATTAGAACGGGCGCATCCAAAAAACTGCGGTGGTTGCTAACCACAATGGCCGCCCCAGCGGGGAGATGTTGGCGTCCTTCCACCCGTACCTCGGTTTGACACACCTGTAGCAGCGACTGCGCCACAGCCAAGGGATCCGGGAGAGTTAGTTGGGGCAGCACAAGGGGCAATGGCATCGGCAGAATCAGTTTAGCAGCACAGTAGTCTCATTCTAGGATCCCCAGAGTTGGCAACCATACAAAAAAGGATCCCCAAGTCTGACTCAAGGATCCCTAAATAATATCTATTTCATGTTAATTATCAGGGGTTTAGTTTGGCCGTGAAATTGATCTCAACGGCTGCGGTTGGGCTTCCGCCTATTCCCGTTACAGCACCGCTAGGAATCGAGAGTTTGTAGCCTCCGGGTGGACGCAGGTTACCAAGCGTTATTGGCTTGTTAGGTTGAAAGCCTGCATTTGGGATAGTCAAGGTATTCCCTACAATAGGGCTTGACAAAGTAGAGATATCAACTGTTACAGGGATAAGAACTGCTGGAGGGGAAAGAAGGCTTGGGCGAGTCAATGTGATCGTTCCGCTGCCTACTTGAATCGGTTGATTAAATGTCACAGATAGGCTGCTGGGAAATTTGGAAGTTCCAATAATCCCAGACGGCACAACACCTCCCTCCGCAGGATCCGAGCTAATCACCCTCAGTGGTGTGGCTAAAGTGGTGTGGCTAAGTCACTCTCCACGGATCCGACATCACAGAACAGATCACCCGATGGTTGAGGTCGCATTATGCCTCGTTGATCCACGCTATTCACAGGCGGATCTTGGCAGATGGTCAGATTCCCGGATCCGAGGGCCAAACTATTGGCCACAAGATCGTGAGTTTCGGTTAGGCCACCGTTATTGGCCAGTGTTGGGTTAATCAGGGTGTCTAGAGCACCTGAAGCGGTGAGATCGTCTGCATCTAACGTGAAGCCAGTAGTTCCAGCAGTGCCATTGATCCCAAAGATATTGAAGCCGCCAGAAGTAAGACCACCCGCAGAGCTTGCTTCACCGTTGATATTACCTGCCACAATTGAATTTTTGATGGTTGATATTGCGCCTGCGCCTCCCACTCGGATCCCGCCGCTGTCATCCGTGCCAGCTTGGTTGAGCACGATGGTGGAATTGAGGATGGTGCCAGTGCTGGATCCGGTATTGCTGACCCCGCCCCCAGCAGCTTGGGCTGTATTGCCAGAAATAGTGCTATTGACAATAGTCAGGGATCCTTCAGTGCTACGGATCCCGCCACCATTCTTGGTTGCAGTGTTATCAGAGAACGTAGAGCTGTCGATGGTGCCCCCGGCACTTTTGAGTCCGCCGCCACTGCCAGTTCCACCAAAGCCTGCTTTGTTACCCGTGAAGGTACTACGCAAGACACTGCTCGCCCCGGTACCAAAAGCTCCGCCGCC
>JAAUUM010000055.1 GCA_012031565.1 Synechococcaceae cyanobacterium SM2_3_2 | reverse complement strand
AACAGGGCATCCAGATTGACTGGCAATTCTCGATTGATAGTGCACGGACAAAATTCCAGCGACATTACCAAGCCATTCGGGCTGATGGCCCTATCCAAGAAGAACCGAAAACTTAGTTTACTGAGTACTTAATCGTATTTAGTATTTAATCGATCTCTAGGTCATCCACCTCACTGACCAAGAGGGGACGATTTTGATGGGAGAGGTCAACACAGTCTTGACAGTGGCCGGGAAGGGTACTGCGGCTGTACGCACCTCCCCACGCACACAAATAGCGACGTTGATCTTCGGATAATTCCTGAACTCCGGTCAGGACACAGTTTTTGACAATCGCGCCGGATCCCTGGCCAGTCCTAAAGTTGGGGGTTAGCTTGGGCCGAGCGGGGGTGGCAGTTTCCACCGGGCCGACGAATAACAGCGCTTTGTAGAGGGTGGCTCCCCGCAGATTGGCCCCCGTCAGATTGGCCCCCGTCAGATTGGCATAGCTGAGATCGCAGTCCTGGAGGTTAGCCCCCTCTAAACTAAATTCGCTCAGATCCACCCCGCGTAGATCGGTGCCATGTAGATCGGCGCGCTCCAGAAAGGTCTTGAGATCGATGACTCGGATCCCCTGTTGCCGATCCCGCTGATAGCCCCCTTTGCCATCCAGGATGGGCCGACCCAAATGCTGATCTCGCCGCAATGGACTGAGCAGATTGGCAATCGAGAGAAAACGCAGGATTTTAGCCTTACCAACGGGATCCAATCCTGTCAGGATGGCAGCAGTGCGCCCTTGAGCAATGGCCCGCTCCAATGGCCAGTCCTCCAATTGCCCTTGGGGATCCAGCACCAGATCTGAAATGCCCTGAAAATAGGTGTCGATGGTTTGCTGCTGGGTGATTTGGTTTTGTTGCAGGGTGAGAT
This sequence comes from Synechococcaceae cyanobacterium SM2_3_2, assembly GCA_012031565.1. Lineage (GTDB taxonomy): Bacteria > Cyanobacteriota > Cyanobacteriia > Thermostichales > Thermostichaceae > JAAUUM01. The sequence goes on along the minus strand of JAAUUM010000055.1, from coordinate 18,125 downwards.
CGCGGGAGATCACATACTGTCGCCAAGCGATAAAGGCCGCCACCACCGCAATCAAGATTTGTCCCAAAGCCCCAATCACTTCCCCCAAGGCTCCCACGGCTTCCCAGCCTAAATCTGCCACCCGAACGGCTAACCAATCGGAACCGCCCAACAGTTGAAAAAGGAGCACCAGCGCCACCACCAAGGCCACTAAGGCCAAAAAGCCGGTCAGTCGCTCCAGTTGAATCTTGTCTTCTTGCATCCGCTGCCATTGCCGCAACAGCGGCGGTAACCATCGCCACATCCCCGTAATCAGCAGGATCCCGGCAGAGATCCAGCCCAAGATGGGCATCCAACCACTGAGCCCCACCCCCAACAGCCCCAGGCCCACACTCAACAACCATAAGATAGGGATCCGCTGGGAAGGATGAGGATAAAGAATGGGGGGTGGCTCTGGCATCGGGAGTGGCCTTCGGGATCCAAGAATAGATCGATAAATATCAGGCTGAGATAAATATCAGGGCGGACATATATCACGCTCAACTATACCCGCCCCTTCAGGCTGGTTTTCAGCCCCTTTGGGTTTCTCGGGTCGTCTCGACCTCATCAGGGTTTTCCCACCAGCTAGGGATCCCTTCTTCTGGACTCTGGTGACTGGATTCTTGTCGCTGGAGTCTTGTCAATTGCCAAGATCTGTCAAGATCCTCCCCAGATTTGCTTCCTCAGAAAACCCAGTCGCCAGCTTGCCCAGCCAAAAAGCTCAAAGGACCTGCGCGTTTATCCAGGCAGTCCCTCGCGGTCGATACCGTTTAAGAACCATTCAGGGGGGCAGTATTTCCCAACTATCCATCCGTCGCAGCGGAGCAGTTTTCAGTTCCCGCAAATCGCCAGATCCCGTGCAAAAGGCGGCAATTTTGAGTTCTTCGATCACCGCTGAAAATCGATCCACAACCGCTTGTCCCCCCTGTCCCTCCAGAGCCGCCACATCCAATCCGGGTGCCGCCATCCCCACCAGATCAGCTCCCAACCGCAGCGCCTTGGCCACATCCACGCCGGTGCGAATGCCGCCACTGGCAAACAGGGGCAGATCCGGCACCGCCCGCCGCACCTCCATCAAACTTAATGCCGTCGGGATCCCCCAGCCCCCAAAGTGATGGGCAATCTGTTGGCGAACCGGATCCGGTTGACGGTAGGCCTCCACCTCGCTCCAACTGGTGCCCCCTGCCCCCGCCACATCCAGAGCTGCGATGCCGCAATCCGCCAACCGCCGAGCTACTTTTGCGCTGATGCCATTGCCCACCTCTTTGATCACCACCGGGATCCCCAGTTGACGCACCAAGCTCTCGATCGGGCGGTACAGATCTCGCCAGTTGCGGTCACCGTGAGGCTGCACCGCCTCCTGCAAGGGATTGAGATGAAGGAATAAAGCATCCGCCTCGATCATCTCCACCGCACGACGGGCCTGATCCACCCCATACCCCTGATTGAGTTGTACCGCTCCCCAGTTGGCAAATAGCAGACAGTCGGGAGCCACCTTGCGAACTTGATAAGTCCACTCCAATTCGGGATCCTCCAGTGCCGCCCGTTGGGATCCCAGCCCCATAGCGATCCCCAACGTTTGAGCCGCCTCTGCCAGATGCAGATTGATGCGATGGGCCGATGCTGTTCCCCCCGTCATACTGCTGATCAGCAGAGGAGCCTGGAGGGATTTGCCCCATAACACGGAGCCCAGATCCACTTCATTAAGATCAAGCTCTGGTAAAGCGCAATGGTCGAAGAAATACCGCTCAAAACCCGTCGTCACCCCCTTGGCATCGACATTCTGGTTCAGAACGATATCAATGTGATCTTGCTTGCGGGTGGAGGTGCTCTGGGATTCGTTGGGGGGAAATGAGGACATCAGTGCTAGCACTCTAGAGGAGGTGAGTTTTGGCTAGGGGCTCGTCATCATAGAGCATTGTCGCAATCCTGAGGCTCGGATCTGACTTCAGCCACAACACTTAAAACCCGTTCTGCACCAATCTTCAGCAACAATTCTGCAACAAATGTTAGATGGGATCCCGGACATCCCTGACTACGGAGCCGCGCGATAGGCAATCAGATCGATCTCCACCAGAGCATCCCGGGCTAAGTCAGTCACCCCCACACAGGTGCGGGCAGGCCGCCGACCCGAGGCAAAGTAGGTCTCATAGACCCGATTCATGGCCTCATAATCCCGCTGAAACCGGGCCAGAAAGACGCGAGCCGACACCACATGCTCCAGTCGATAATCCACCGCCGCTAACACCCGCTCCAGATTGGCAAACGTCAGCCGAGTCTGAGCCTCGATCCCGGCTGGCAAGGGATCCCCCTCTCGTTCAGGGTTAATCGGCAATTGCCCTGTCACCAAGAGCCAGTCTCCCACCCGTACCGCATGACTATAGGGTGCAACGGGTGTGGGCACTCCAGATAAAAGGTGAAAAATCGGATCGCTCATCAGACGTGCAAAGAACAAAAGTGCATCTCAGAATTACCACACCTGGGATCCAGAGATGCACTTACGGTTGACTTTAGATTGAAGCCAACAGCAGAAAACGGACTGCCGATCAGATTAGAACCCGTTAGAACCCGTGGGTGGAATCGACGGACACAGCACAGCCTGCCGAATGGCTGCAATTGGCCATGATCACCCGCACAGAAAACTCGCCACTGTAGGGTGCCATAACAACAGGCACGGCATCGGGCAAGAAATCTTCAGACACCGCCTGACCGGATCCATCCACCAAAACTAGATCCAGGTCGTAGCAATCGGAATCACACCAACCGCTAATTTGCTCTCCGGCCAAAAAGTAGCCACTCACGGTTTCGACGTTGCCGTTGTAGAGCCAAAGTTCCCGACTTTGGGCAGAGACAGAAGTAGATGGCAAAGCCGACAAAGGCATTGCAACAGCAACCAAAGCGAAAGCACGGGCTAACCAATTACGCATGACGACATCCCCCACAGGAAAAACTCTATAAGAATCATTAGACGGTTAAACCAGGATCCCGGTTGTGATCACCATCATCATTAGATCCTGATCTTGATCCACTCCGATGTATCTAAAGCTAGTCTCAACGCTGCTGGTCGGGTTAGCTATATTACTCAACACACCCTAATCGTACCCTGATGCCAGGGATCCTAAACGTCTGCATTAACAATGTTTGAGGTTGCCCTTACTCTTAGTTAAGCCTTAGTTAAAGGGTATCTCGATCTGAATCTGCCACTACTGGGCCCATTCCCAGCCCAAGCACTCCTGCATGATCTGGCCAATCAAATAGAGGGATCCACAGACCACTAACCTTGGGGGCAAAGCTGAGGGATCCCGGAGGGCGATCCTGCTATCCCAGCGGGTCAACAACTCTTGCCACTGCTGAAGGCTGTCTAGGGCTGCCACAGTGGTCAAGGCCGGTTGAGCCTGCTCAGCGATGGTGGCCAACATCTGGGGCGGGATCCCGAGGTGAGCGTTGATGGGCAGGGTATAGACCTGATCCCCAGGCCGGAGCAGCATCTTGAGGATCCCGGCGGCGTCTTTGGTTTCCAACAGCCCCACAAACCAACAGATGGATCCCGATACGGTTTGATCCAGATACCGTCTCAAGGCCACCGCCGCCGGGAGGTTGTGGGCTCCATCCAACAAAAGGGTCTGCCCAGCTAGCTCAATCGTCTGCAATCGCCCCGGCCACTGGGTCTGAGCCAGCCCTTGGCGAATCTGATCGGAGGTGATGGTGTAACCCTGCTGCCGCAAGACCTCCACAGTGGCCAAAGCTAGGGCGCTATTGGTCAATTGCACATCCCCCCGCAACGGCAGCGGATAGGTCTGGCCTTGCCAGCGGATGCCGGGGTGACTGGACTCTGGATGATCTGATGCGGGTAAAGCCCACTCCACCGGATCCACCACCTGGAGAGGGGCTTGCACCCGTTGGGCTTGGCGGCAGAGCACCTCTAACACCTCCGGCACCTGGGGGCACTCAGCATCGGGATCCCGGTGCAGGCAATGGCAGCTTTTTCGGCGGCGATCAGGGGTAACGTATTCCCCAACCGCTGCCAGTGATCCATGCCGATGGAGGTAATGATGGTGGCCACCGGCTCAATGCCGACTCGGGTGGCATCCAATCGTCCCCCCAACCCCACTTCTAGCACCACGATATCCACGTTTTGAGCCTGGAAATAGAGCCATGCGGCGGCGGTGGAGACCTCAAATTGGGTGGGGCACTCCTGATCAGGGGGATAGCTCTTGAGGATCTGGGCTAGGTGATACAAGAGGCGGCTCCACTCCGACATGGGGATCCACTGGCCATTGACCCAGATCCGCTCTCGCCAACTGACCAAATGGGGAGAGCTGTAGCGTCCCACCCGATAGCCCGCTGCCCATAACAGATGGCTGAGCATGGCACAGACGGATCCCTTGCCATTGGTGCCCGCCACATGAACCACCGGGATCCCTTGTTGGGGTTGGCCCAGTCGGTCTAGCAGTCCAGCCATTCGTTCCAGGCCCAGTTGCACCCCAAAACGGCCTAAGTGCTCTAAAAAAGGTGACCATTGCCAATCCTGAGGATCTATCGTCTGCGACTGGATCGGTAAATCTAGATTTGATGGGGGGATGGATAGGCGATCAGGCATGTGTTCACAAGGTCAGGTAGCAGCTGAGCCCATCGGGCGGGATCCCATGATGGAGGTTGGTGGCGATGGGATCAAGAGGGGAGACAAGATGAAGCCAACGGCCCTGAGTCACAAAACCAGCTTCTCAACACCAGCTTGTCAACACCAGCTAGGGTAGAACCAGCCCCCTATCCATCTGTGGTGATGTTGATGGCATCGGATCCCAATCGGTCGTTGTCCCCTATGCCGAATCCCCCTCCCTCGGATCGGATCCTCACTCGCTGGCAGGTGCTCAAGGGGATGGCCCTATCGAGCCTACTGCTGCTATTGATCGCGTTTGCCGCCGTCCAGTTGAGTGGGTTGGCTTGGAGCGACATCCTTTTTCAGTGGTCGTTGTCAGGGGTGGGAATCGGGCTTGTGTTGGGGCTGTGCATCTGGGGCATAAGCCGAGTTCTCTATCAGATCTGGATCCCTTATCAACAGGCTTCTCAGGGCTATATGGAACTGGTCTTGAAGCCTTTGCAGCCGGTGGACTTGCTCTGGCTGGGGCTGCTGCCAGGGATCAGTGAGGAGATCCTCTTCCGGGGGATCCTATTGGCGGCTTGGGGCACCAGTTGGGGGGCAATTTTACTGGCCAGCGGCTTATTTGGAGCAGCTCATCTGCTCTCCCCCAAGATGTGGCCCTATGGTATCTGGGCGGGCGTGGTGGGACTGGTGATGGCGATGAGTTTTGTGGTGACGGGCAATCTGTTGGTACCGATCACAGCCCATGTCTTGACCAATATTCTGTCGGGCGCTACTTGGCAACGCCGCTATCGCCAAGAAGCCAAGCGGGATCCGGCAGGGTGAGGCCGACTGGAGGGTTGGGTGAGTGGGTTGTGCTCGAACCGGGTTATGACCCCTGCCATAGGGCTGACCAGAAAACCAATGGCGAAACTAGAGCGATGAAAATAGAGGCAAACACCACGGGTTCAGACTTTTTTTGACATCTGCTAGCGGTCTAATCCTCAGCGAGTTGGGACTCCGGGGTCTGCATCCAAGCAATACAGTCAGCCATCTCCTGTTTCATGGTGGCAGCATCCGCATGGTAGCGACGGCCATGCCCCGGCAAAACCCACTCAAAGCTGTAGGTGGCCAACTGCTTCATCGATTGCACTTGCTCGGGCCAAGAATACCAGCAAGCATCCCCAAAGGCAGTGAGATGCCCCCGCCGATCTGACCAAGCCAAGTGATCCCCGCTAAACAGCATCTGCTGGCGATAGAGCAACACCGTATGTCCCTTGGTGTGGCCCGGTACTGGCACGATCAGCAGATCGGGGGCCAGTTGCACGGGATCCCTGCCGGTCAGTCGTCTTTCGATCGCTTGGGTATCTCGGGATATGTCGTCCTCATGCAGAATCCGTTCGCAGCCAAAATGGGATCGAAACTTTTCGTGATCAGCCACATCATCTCGATGGGTGAGATAGAGATAGCGAATGCCCCCCAGCTCCTCCAGGCGCTTGACCAGAGGCGGGGCAAAGCGAGGAGAATCCACCAGCACATGGCCCTCAGGTCTCAGGATCAAGTAACTGGCTGCCCCATAGGAGCTTTTGGCGTGAAAGCCACAGTGGTAGACATTATCGAGAACGGGAATCGGGAAGGTATCCTGAGCGGCCTTGATATCGTCAGGGGGATCCACCGTCCCAATCGAAGAGGTGGGGCAGCTCAAAAGGGCTTGTAGAGCACGGATCCGCTCCCCCTCAGTGACGGGCTGATGATAGACCGCAGACTGTTCATCCATTTGGGTAAACATCTCTCCAGCCATCCAGCGACAGGTATCACAGTCGATGCAGGTTCTATCGACATAGAAATCGCCACTGACATTTTCAGATCGTCGATGTTTAAGTTGAGCCATTGCCGTTCTCCATCAATGTTCACCAGCCTAGCGAGAGTGTGCTCGAACAGAACCTGTTAACCAAAGCTCACCAAAGCACTTAGGTGGCATTCAAATGATTGGGAACAGAATGATCTGTCCGGTAGAGGAAACTGTAGCGTTCTAAAAGCGATATTAACTGGTCAACCTCCAGAGGTTTGATCAAAAAATCATCCATCCCTGCCCTGAGAGCTGCCTGCCGGTCTTCGGCAAAAGCATTGGCACTCAGGCCCACGATCTTGGGGGGTGGTGTCAGCTGCGCCCGGATCTGGCGAGTGGCAACCAGACCATCCATGACGGGCATTTGCACATCCATCAGCACCACTTGGTAAGGATCCCGATCTGCGGCATGGGTCAGGGCCGCCAGAGCTTCACGCCCATTGGGCACAATATCCACCTCGTAGCCCAGCCGTTCCATCATGCGGCGGATCACCCGTTGGTTGACTGGGTTGTCCTCTGCGATCAAAAGGCGGAGGGGATGCTGCTGGGCAAACTGCGGGTTGAAATCGAGATGCGCCCCATCCTCGACAACCAGAGGAGCCCGAGCAGCCTGCCTTCTGCCCCCCATCACCCGGACTCGAATTGCAAAGCTAAAGGTGGATCCCTGGCCGGGTTGACTTGATACGGTGATGGTGCCCCCCATCAATCCACAGAGACGTTGGCTGATCGCCAGACCCAGACCGGTGCCCCCGTGATGCCGACTGGTGGAGCTATCCACTTGGCTAAAGGGTTGGAATAGCTGATGAAGCTTAGCCTCCGGGATGCCGATGCCGGTATCGGTGATGGCAAACAGTAGATCGCATTGATTGAAGGAGCCAGACGGGGAAACCGCTAGCTTTGTGACCGTCACCGTGACAGAGCCGCTGGGGGTAAATTTGATGCCATTGCCGACCAAATTGAGCACAATCTGGCGGAGACGGGCGGGATCCCCAATCACCACACTGGGCACATCTGCTGCGATCTGCAAGTGCAAATCAAGCCCCTTCTCGCTGGCCGGAACCCGCATCAAGTCTTGGATCCCTTCCAGTAGATCCGGCAGTCGAAACACCTGCTCATCCAGCTCCAGCTTGCCAGACTCGATCTTAGAAAAATCCAAGATGTCGTTGATAACGGCCAGCAGCATATTGCCGCCACTGCGAATGATCTCCACATAGTCCCGTTGCATGGGATCCAACTCGGTGCCCAGCAGCAGATTGGTCATGCCTATCACCGCATTCATGGGGGTGCGGATCTCATGGCTCATGGTGGCTAAAAAGTCGCTTTTGGCTCGGTTAGCAGCCTCCGCCATTTGTTTGGCCTGTTGGAGTTGCTTCTCGCTCTCAAAGCGTTCGGTCACATCTCGGACGATCACCAAGACTTCACTGCCATTGAGGGGCACAATCCGGTTCTCTTCATAGCGAGGTTGACCATTAAACTCAAGCACATGAGTATAAATTTGCAGGGATCCCGTGGCTAGAGCTTGGTTAATGGCTTGGTAGCGCTGCTCAGCTTGCAAGGGGGGAAAAATTTCAAAAACAGACTGGGGCCGAGACCAATCAACTCCCTGAAAGATATTCATATCCCCCCCAGAGATCACCTGCAAACAGCGCCCTTCACGGTCGTAGCGGAGGATCAGATCAGGAATCGCTTCGATCATGCCCTGCTGGGTGGCGGCGGCTTGGCGGCGTTCCGTCACATCCTGCACATAGCCGAGAAAATAGAGAAATCGCCCCTCCTCATCTCTAACCACAAAAAAATAGTCCATAAACCAACGGTACTGTCCGTCAGCTCGACGAAGGCGATATTCCTGTTGAAAGTGGGTGGCTTGCACCTGAGTGGGCTGAAGCTCTCGATCAGGACGGAGCCGATCAACTGCAGACAAGGGATCCCTTCCTAGCTGGGTGACTGTACTGACACCGGCTGTCTCTTTCTGGATTTCCCCCAGATCCTCGGGATGTACCAGATCGGCATAGTTCATCTTGCCCATGAGTTGGCTGGCGGTGTAGCCCAGATGAAGGGCGACATTGGGGGAGACATACTGGATTGGCCAGCCCTCTTCGGTGGATCCCCATTTGAAGAGGATGATGGGGCCATCGACAAAAAAGTTTTCCACTTCCCTAAGAATAGGCCCAGCACAAGGAATGGGCAGCCAGGTGCCAATTTTGTCGCCACAGGTTTGGTCAGTTGGTGGCAGAGACAGCCCTTGATCAGGCTCTTGGTCAAACCGTTCAGCCTCAGGCTGGGTACGGGGTTGCGTATTATGTTCCAGCACCTTACCAATCACGTTGTCCATAGTAGTGTGTTGATTAATAGTGTGCTGATTTTTTGCCGGTATACCGATAGTGTGACTCAGGTAGGGCTAGCGTTGTGAGGGCTTGTCAAGAGAGTCTGACCAAACGGGGGTAGCATTAAACAGCTTACCTGAAGATAGTTCTAGCCCCAAGAATCTGGGTACTATTGGCAACTGGTATAGTCCAGAAACAGGGCTAAGGGTGTTTTAGCGTATGAGAATCTTCAACTGTTGTCAGTCACCCCAGTCACCTCCGCATACCTACAACTGAAAGTTGTCCTTGCTTGGCCCCCCGCCAGTCCGACTCAAATTCTGACGGTTCGGGCCGCCAAATGATCCCCAAGCAGGACTCAATGGGGAATGATAAGAGACAGCGGCAGCGGGATCCGGCCTCCTGATTGTCTGCCCCTGCATTCCCCCGTCCCCTTTGATCCTTCACTTGACCTTCACCATGTCAGATCCCATCACCCAAGCTGTGCAAGCCCAATATGAGGCATTTCCCTATCCGCCTGTGCCCAGCACCGAGCCAGTGAGAGGATTTAGCAGCCATTGCAGCTATGGCATGGGATCCTATCGCCGCAATCGTAGGCTCGTCACCACCCAAGGCAAAACGGCTCTGGTGGCCGGTTGTGGCACGGGCTGGGAGCTGCATCAGGTGGCAGTGACCAATCCCGGTCTCAGTCAGATCGTGGGGTTTGACCTCAGCCACAAATCCATCGACCTGGCCCGCGACCGCATCCGCCATCATGGGTTAGCCTACGCCTCTGTTCAGGTGGGTAATCTGATGGATCCCGAGTCCATCCCCGCTGGAACCTTTGACCTGATCTCCGCCTATGGGGTGCTGCACCACACAGCGGATCCCGCCAAAGCTCTGCATCATCTGGCCTCTCGCCTTGCCCCCGACGGGATCCTGGGGGTGATGATCTACAACCGGGCGGGCCGGATGATCATCTATCGGATCCGCAAGGCCCTCGATATGCTGGGCATCCGCCAGCTCCCCCAAGAGCAGCAAATTGAGTTCATCAAAACCTTTTTGGCCTCAGCCCAACCGGAGGCTGCCATGCTGCATGGCCATGCCAAAGGCAACCGCGCCTATTACCAGTATGTAGAAAACATCGTCGATAACTTCTTGCATGAGCAGGATATCCCCTACGATATTGCCGAGATTTCAGACTATCTGGCTCAGGCGGGCCTCAAGTTTTTGGATGTGGCTCCCACCGAAAACTACTGGCAGGTTGACCAGATCATCTCCACCTCCAACCTGGACTTTTATCAGCGTTACCATCAGCTCTCTCGTCTGGAGCAACTAACCCTGCTAGAACAGCTCAATCCCACCGCCCAAACCCAAAATGTTTTTTGGGCCACCCCGATTGGATCCCCGGATCCTGAGCCCAGCTTTGACCAGCCCTTTGATGCTGAGTTTGTGCAGGGATCCCGGTGGCAGCTCAATCCCCTTTTGGTGGAACACGGGATCCTAGGGGTTGGGGACAAGCAAATTCCCCTGCGTAAACTCTGCCTAGAGCCTGAGTCTGAGCTGATCTCGATGCACCGCCTTAGCTTGACCTGGAGTCCGATTCCCAATCCCCGCCATCAAATCGCCATCACCCGCAAACAATTACAGACCCTGCTATTGCCGATGGGAGATGCACCCGTGGCCGGGGAAGTGCTGCTGCAAGGGTTGGATCCGCAGGATGCTGCTCATGGGGTGGATCTGTTGCGGCAGTGGGAATCGCTGTGGATGGTGATGCGAGCCTAGCTCCGATCTGGAGACCGGTGCCTGAACTGGTAGGCTGGTCTTTACAATTGGTTTCCATTGGTTGGGGTTGAGACCTTTTCCCCAGATCATTAACTAAAGTTACTAAGAGGTTATGACCAGCAGGGGATAGTCATTTCACCCTGGCAGTCACGTTAATGCTCATGAACTTCTCTCAATTCACCTCACCTTTTTCATCTCATCCGCCCTGCCTTGGTGTCGATTCCACAAGGCATAGCGCTGTCAAGCCCATGCTGCTGGCTCTACTGGTGCTGCTGGGATCCAGTGGGCTGAGAGAACCCAGGTTATCAGCCGCCTGGGCTCAGCCTCAAGTTGACATCGAGACGGGATCCCGGGATGGTCGGTGGGCCGAAATTCAATTGACAGGGCAATTGCGGGTGGGGATCGATCCAGCTTTGGGGCGTGCCTATCTCTACACCAACCCAGATAGCCGCAGCTACGAAGGCTTTGAGTGGGACATCTTGCAGGCGTTGGCTGAAACGTTAGAGATTAGCCTCGATCCGGTCTATGTTCCCTGGGATCTGCAATTGGAGGCTCTTCAAGCGGGGGAGATTGATCTGGCTTTTGGCGCTAGAGAACCCGATGGGCTAGATCAGGCGGATTTTTTGGCCACCGATCCGTACTACTTTAGTCCTCAGCGACTGGTGATACCAGCCAATCTAGATAATCCCCCGGAGCGGTTATCGCAATTATTTGGTCTCAGAGTGGGGATTGTCGTCAATTCTACAGGTGCGGCGCTGCTAGAAACTTACAATCGAAGTCGAGGCAATGCCATTCGGTTGTTTGGATCCAGCAATCCTGAACGGTTATTTGACCAATTGCAGGGGGGCCAGCTAGAAGCTGTGGTAATTGATCAACCGGTAGCGGTGGTGGCGGTGGCAGAGGCCCAACAGCCCTTGCTCTTGGTCGGCCCACCTTTATTGGCACGCCCTCTGGTTGGGGTCGTAAACCGTAACCATCTTTCTGTGAAACAAGCAATTGATCAAGGGATCCTAAGCTTGAGACAAGGGGGTAAACTCAGACAAATCCTGGAGGATTGGCAGTTATGGGATTCAACGGCGACATTCCCCGCATTGAGCGAGGACTAGCCATCTACGAGAAGGACTATTACGCCGCCTTGGGGGTGCCGCTTTCGGCCGATGCCAAACAGATTACGACCGCCTACAAAGCGGTGGCCATGTCTCTGCGGGTGGGGTTTGTCGGTCAGTCGGAAGAAGCCCAACGGGCCAGCCGCTTATTTGCCAAATGGGTCAATCCGGCTAAAGAAATTTTGACCAAAGAAACTCCTAAGCTAGAGTACGACACCATTTTGAGGCTGCGGATCCGGCGGCTCAAAGATCATGATCCAGCCACAGTATGGCCCACCTCCCCTGGGGTCAGCCTTCTCCGGCGCTCTAATACTTGGGAATCGGACTATCATGCGGCGGTGCAACTCTTGGCTCCACGGCTCTATCAGTCTCTGGATGAGTTGCCAGAGTTGACCAGTCAGCTGAGCGAGCTCAATCTGGCCTACCTGCTCTGCAAAGAGGGCATTGGGGTCGGCACTGGGATCCCTTCTGTCAAGCCTGTGGTCAAGCCAGCCTCCTCCAGCCCCGTCACCGCCACCCTGCCGATCAGCCCCCTGCAAAAAGCCACCCCCCAACCTGCTCAGCCTCCTCCAGCTCCGGCCCCACCACCCCCCAATCCGGCAACAGTACGCTTTCAACAGGCGATGCAGATGATGGAGCGGGGGCAGTACAAAGAGGCCGTCAACTTTTTTGGCTTTGCCATCTCCAGTGATCCAGCGCAGCCGGATTATTTTGTCCAGCGGGGCATCGCCTACCAAAAGCAAGGGTATAAAAGTATGGCGCGGGCTGATTTCCAAAAAGCCCTACAACTGGATCCGGGTAACGCCACCGCCCAAAAAGGGATGCAGGAAACCGTTCCCACCCAAGAAACCCCCATCGGTCGCCGCACCTCCCAGCCCCAGCAGATCCCCCAAAATCCCAATCCTCCCCCCAATGCCAATCCGCCTAACAATCCTGATAAGGACTCAGGTGGGGGCTTATTGGGCCGATTCTTTGGGCGCAAAAAATCCTGAGTTGCAAGCTCGTTAACGGTTCTAGTCCGATTATCTTTATATTGCTCCTCTCTATCTTGCTGGTCTCTATGTCGGATCCCGGCCCCAGTCCCTCGCCCCTCAATCGTCGCCTGTTGGCCCGTCAAATGGCCCAGCAGGTGGATGGCCTGACGGTGCAACTGGCACAGGCGGCGCTGGAGGCGGTCATGGAGTCGATTGGCTGTGCCTTGGCCCAGGGGCAAGATGTCCGGTTGGCTGGATTTGGCACCTTTTCGATCAGCCAACGGCGGGCTCGCAGCACCCGTCACCCCCGCACGGGCCAGCCTATCGCTATTCCTGCTGCTCGGGTTCCCATGTTTAGCCCCAGTCCTCAACTGCGCCAGCGGATGCAAGTGCCCCCGCCCTTAGATGCTCTATCAGAAGATATTGTGCCAGAAGATATTGTGCCAGACGTTGGGCCCAATCCCGATCCTGCCGCCTCAAGCCCGTTGGACTCAGCCCTGGCGGAGAACTCTGTTTTGATAGAACCACCTAGAACTGCCTCTATGATGAGCATCATTGGGGGAGCACACCATGATTGAGGTCGCAGAGGCGGTTGCCCGGATCCAGGCCCAGATGCCGGATTGGGGAGAAGAGCAGATCTCTCTAGATACGTTATCGGGATCCCTGTTGTTGGATCCTGTCCTGGCCGATCGCCCTTTTCCGCCCTACAACCGGGTCATGATGGATGGCATTGCCTTGGAGCAGGGGCGCTATGCCGCCGGTCAACGACAGTTTGCCATCGCCGCCACTGCTGCTGCCGGGGATCCCCACTGTGAGCTGCTAGATCTGTCCACCTGTATCGAGGTGATGACGGGAGCCGTCTTGCCCCAGGGATCCAATCTGGTTATCCCCTACGAGCATCTGGTGATCGAAAACGGCCATGCCCGCATTGTCCAGGAGATGGACTGGGATCCCTATGCCAATGTTCATCGGCTAGGCAGTGATTGTGCAGAACGGGCGATTGTCTTAGCGCCGGGATCCCGGTTGAATGGCCCACGCTGGGGGATTGCGGCTTCTGTGGGCCAAACGCTGCTGCGCTGTCAGGCAGTGCCCCGCATCCAGGTGATCTCGACTGGGGATGAGCTGGTAGAACCCGATCAGGATCCCTTGCCTCATCAGGTGCGACGATCCAATGTCTATGGATTGCGGGCTTCTTTGCTGTTGAATGGTTATCCGACGGTGGACTTGAGCCATGTGCCCGATCAGCAGCAGGCGATTGTGGCCCACTATCGGCAGGCCAGCCCTCACTACGATCTGCTGATTTACAGTGGTGGCGTCTCAAAGGGGAAGTTTGATTATTTGCCGCAGCTATGGCAGAGCTTGGGGGTGGAGCAGGTCTTGCATGGGGTGGCTCAGCGGCCCGGTAAGCCCCTCTGGTTTGGGGTGGATCCCGCTACGCAAACGGCAGTGTTGGGACTTCCTGGCAATCCGGTCTCAAGCTTGGTCTGTCTGCACCGCTATTTCATCAGCCTATTCGGGGGATCCCGGCCTCGCTATGCCCGTCTCAGCCAAGATATTCACTTCGACAAAGACCTCACCTACTTTGCACCTGTTAAGGTGACTCATACGCCGATGGCGGAGGTGGTGGCGGATCCCATCAGTCTGAAAAACTCCGGCGAGTTGACAGCCTTGGCCAGCAGTGATGGTTTTGTGGAGTTGCCTCGGCAGCAGTCGGTGTTTTGCCAGGGAGAGTGTTATCGCTATTTCCCCTGGCTGTCCCTGTCATAACGTTGTCATCACGTTGTCATCACGTTGTCATCACGGATTGAGAGACTTGACAGTTTTGGAGATTTAAGGGTGCTGGAGATATGCAAACGTTGGCTCAGTCCTCAACTCAATCTTTATCCACTCAATCTCTAGTGGATCCCTATGGCCGACGGGTGAGAAAATTGCGGGTTTCCCTCACCGATCAGTGCAATTTACGCTGTCAATACTGTATGCCGGTGGATGCCACTTTTATGGATCCCCAACGCTATCTTTCGCCCGAGGAGTATGCTCTGCTCGTGGGGGAATTGCTGACTTACGGGGTGGGAGAGGTGCGCTTGACGGGAGGAGAACCGTTGCTGAGCCGCAGCTTTGACGAAGTGCTAGGGCGATTGGCTCCCCTTGGGATCCCGAAGCTGAGCCTGACCACCAATGGGATTCTTTTAGATCGACATTGCGAGAACCTGCAAAAAGCTGGGATCCAACATCTCAATATCAGCCTCGATAGTCTGGATGCGGAAGTCTACAAAACCGTCACCTACGGCAATCAATTGGCGCGGGTATTGGATAATATTCAGCTGGCCCAAAGCCTTGGGTTTTGCATCAAGATCAACATGGTGGTGATGCGGGGCATCAATGATCATGAGGTGCTGAATTTTGTTGACTACAGCCAACGGACGGGCCTGGAGGTACGGTTTTTAGAACTGATGCGGATTGGTTATGCCTGCAACACCCAAGCGGAGCGGTTCATCCCGGCTCAGACTCTGATAGAGCGGATCCAGGCTCAATACCACCTCGAACCAATCTCGCAACCGCTGGATTCCACCTCCTTTAACTTCACCACCCCAGCAGGGGCACAGATTGGCTTTATTGCCTCCGAGTCACAGCCCTTTTGTGGCCATTGTTCCCGCTGGCGCTTGTCTGCCGATGGCATCCTGCGGGCCTGTCTGCTCAAGGATGCCGGGATCCCGTTACGAGGGTTGAGTGCTGACCAACGGGCCGCTGCCTACCAAGAGCTATTGGGCATGAAGCCCTACCTGCGCCCGCCGGAAGTCACCCACCTGATGCACCAAATTGGAGGCTGAATGCTGACCCACCTCGATGCCAACCACCAGCCCGCTATGGTGGATATCACCGCCAAGTTTGAGACTGCTCGTATAGCGGTGGCACAAGCCTTGGTGCAACTGCCGCCCGCCTGTCGGGAGCATCTGCACGGACAGGAGCTGGTGCTCAAAAAAGGCCCTGTGTTTCAGACGGCGATCATCGCGGCACGATGGCGGTGAAGAAAACCAGCGAGATGATCCCCTTTTGTCACGGGATCCCGATTGAGTCCTGCAAATTCCAGATCACCATCGATGACTCACTTCTGGTAACAATACTCTGCACCGTCAAAACCAGCTACAAAACCGGCGTAGAGATGGAAGCTCTGCATGGGGGGACGGTGGCGGCCCTGACCATTTATGACATGTGCAAGTCTTTGTCTCATGAAATTGAGATCCAATCGGTGCGGCTGCTGGAGAAACGTGGCGGCAAAAGTGACCTCCGGCCTCGCCCCCTGTATGGATTGGTGCTGACGGGTGGGCAGAGCAAGCGGATGGGACAGGATAAGGCGCTGCTGGAGTATCGCGGTCAACCCCATGCCCAGTATCTTTACGATAGCTTGGGATCCCTGTGTGAGCGGGTGTTTCTCTCCTCGCGGCCTCAGCAGTGGCAGGGGACAGCTCTGGCGGATTTGCCCCAATTGCAGGATCCCGATACCAGTGTGGGGCCGATCAGCGGCATCTTGGCGGCGTTGTCCACCTATCGAGATGTGGACTGGGTGGTGGTGGCCTGCGATTTGGCTCATTTTCGCCCCCAGCTGGTGGAGCATCTGCTCCAGCATTATCGCTCTGATGCAGTGGCCATCTGTTTTCGCAATGCTGAGATGGGGATCCCGGAGCCTCTCTGCGCCATTTACACGCCTGCCGCATGGCCAATCTTTCAACTGGCAGTGGAGCAACAGACCTACTGCCCCGTTAAAGTTTTACAAAGTGCCGACTGTGAGATAGTGGATCCCGAGAACCGGCTGGATTTGGATAATATCAATACACCTGCTGCCTACGCCCAAGCCCGCCAACACCTTGCACATGAGTCTATTCAGGTTTGAATGATGAGTGGTTCCATCACGGTTGAGGTCATTTACTACGCCATCTTTCGGGATATGACCCTGATCGAGCGGGAGCAACTACAAACCCACTGCTCCACCTACCGAGAGCTGTACACGGAGCTGGCCGACCGCTACCAGTTTCCCCTTCAGTCCGTCAGTATTCAAGTGGCGGTCAATGATGAGTTTGTTGATCTGGATCAAGCCCCGACGGATGGGGATCAGATCGTGTTTATTCCACCCGTGTCTGGAGGTTGAGATGGATCCCTTTTCGATCAGCTCGGATCCGATTGATGGATCCCTGCTCAGGAACCAACTGGAGGATCTGCGGGCGGGGGCCTTGGTCACCTTTGAGGGACGGGTGCGTAACCATAATCAAGGGTTTGAGGTGATGGGCCTCGACTATCAGGTTTACGAGACGCTGGCCCTCAGGGAAGGGAGCCGGATCTTGGCGGAAGCCTTGGATCAGTTTGACATTCATGCCTGTATCGCCTGCCATCGTCAGGGGTATCTGGCCCTCGGGGATACTGCCGTCTGGGTGGGGGTGATCAGCAGCCATCGCCAAGATGCCTTCAGCGCTGCTCAATACATCATCGAGCACATCAAAGCCCGCCTGCCGATCTGGAAAAAAGAGCACTATGTGGATGGCCCCGCCCAATGGGTCTGTTGTCAAGATCACACCCTGCTGCAACGCAGCCTAGTGGATCAGATCCGGTCTTGAGTGATCCGGCTGAGGTGAGCTGAGATCAACCCTGGGCCAACCGCTGCAAGGCTTCCCCCGTCAACCGATTCGGGATCCAATCGGTCAATAGCTCTGCCCCCATCTTGCGGTAAAACTCGATGGCAGGAATGTTCCAGTCCAGCACCACCCACTCCAATCGCCCATAGCCTCGCTCTAGGGTCAATTGAGCCAATGCCACCAGCAGCGCCTGCCCGATCCCCTGTTGACGATAGGCGGGCTGGACATAGAGGTCTTCTAGATAGTGGCCCGGTTGGGTCAAAAAGGTGGAAAACGTGGTGAAGAACAAAGCCTGCCCCACCAGGGATCCCTCCACTTCCGCCACCAGCGCCTCCGCCACCGGATCGGATCCAAATAGACAGGATTTGAGAGCCGCTACCGAACCCGTCACCTGATGGCGCAGATTTTCGTAGTCCGCCAATTCGCAAATCAGGCCGAACATCGCCTCTACATCTTGTGGCTCAGCCCTGCGGATGCGAAAGGGTGCTGAATTCACCAACATAGTCATACCTTTTCAATCGGGGCTAAGCGGGGATCCAGAATCTTTTGCTGACCCAAGCCGGGAAACTTCACCGCCAGGGTGACTTTTTGCCCAGAGCCAAATACATGGGTGATCTGGCCAAAACCAAATTGCGAATGCTCGATCCGCTCCCCCACTGTCCAGGACTGGTCGGCTCGGATCCCTCGGGGTTTGGCGGTCGTAGAGGGAGTGCTTTTGCTGAGGGGTGGCTGTTGTGGCGGTAGATCGGGTCTCCGCCGGACGCGAGCGTTTGACAGAGCGGCAATCGGCAACGCCCCCCCTTCCATGTGCAACCATTCGCGGGCAATTCCTCCAAAAACATAGAGGGAAAGGCGGGTTCACGGGATCCGTATAGTCGCCGTTCTT
>JAAUUM010000303.1 GCA_012031565.1 Synechococcaceae cyanobacterium SM2_3_2 | reverse complement strand
CCGGCTTGATTTTTTGTGGTGCAGAGCTACAGAGATGCTGGATCCGATTGTGTCAATCCCTTAACTCTTGAAGCTATTGTCGGGATCCCTTGCTCTTTTCGTGTGGGGGGTAAGGGTCTATCATCGTCTCTCGTTCAATCAGGATGGCACTGCTCGCCAGATTCCATTGGAGACACGTGTTATTTCAGCAATTCGAGAGTACTCTGGGCCTAATGCCTTTCTGTTCCCGATGGCAGGATCCACAGTTCGGATTGATGCGGCGGCTGATCTAGGTGGGGTTTGCCGAAACCTCGACGCTGTAGGCGGTAATTGCTTGGCTTTTCCAGTGCCTCCTCCCCCTGCCCCATAGACTTTTACATCACAGCTCTGAAGTACTAGTGAGAGTTTTATCCGATGACAATTCACCTAAAGAGACACAAACGATTTTTGGGTTTTACTCTCGTAGAGCTGTTGGTGGCGGCTCTCATTGGGGCCATTTTGTTAGCAACTACAGCGGGAATTGTGGTGCAAATTTTGCGAATCGATCGTGAGGAGACAGGGCGAATTGAAGTTCAGTCAGAGCAATCTCTGGCAATAGATTTTATTATTAATGACATAGCTGAAGCTATCTTTATTTATAATGACACTTTTGATGAAACACTTCCAGTCACTGACCCATCTCGATTTACCACACCCGACGGGATCCCTGATTTAAATCAACTTTTGTATGATCCCGGTTGGATTAAGCGTCCACCGGACAGTATTCCAGTTTTTAGCTTTTTGGAAATTTGAACCAATCCCTCAACGTTGTTTTGTTGGCCCACCAACCCTAGAGCAAATTGCTAGGGGTGAGGGTACTTTACGCCCGACCCCAGCTCCCCCACCTGCTCCTCCTCCAGCTCCCCCACTTCTTAGTATTCAAGACTGGCAAAACCTGACAGATAGAAGAAGTATTTATGTCTTGGTTGTCTATTACTTACGCTTAAACTATAACGGTATTGGCAATGCATTGGGCACCACAGCGTTCGAGGGAAATGCAAGAATAACACGCTATGAACTTAGGCCCATTGACAACAATTGTAACAACCGCAATCCTTTTTTTAATGAAGATCCTGACCCATTCAATTCAACTTTCTTAGAGTGGCCGGATCCAGCTTCAGGGCAAACACCTGCTCAGCCCAATGATGCTTCGGATCCACGTACTTTAGTTTCCAATGTGTTTAGCACTCGACTGAATGCTGAGTTTTCTGTTCAGCGGGATCCTGTGAATCCTCTTCCTGTTGCTGTCAACTTGACTACTTGTAGTCGCTTTGGCCTTGATCCCAATGGTTTGCCTGAATTTACACTCGCAGGGGTTAATCCAGTTGTGGCACCTACGTTTCCGCTGCCATTACAGCCTGGTGATGCGGATCGAGGATTCTATGCTTGTGTCCGACGCACACCAAATGCTAACCAGCCACAAGATGTTATTCTCAACTTCACCTCAACGGCTTTGCAAAGAGCAAACGTTGGGTTATTTAACCGATATGTTGGTGATACGAATTCTTTAGACCCTCAGACTTTATCTGGTTATCTGAACACAATCGAAACACGAGTTTTATCAAGGGGAGCTTTGAGTCGTTCCGTTTCATAGTCTATTGGTTTTGTTAGATCTTGATTTTGTGGTTGGAGGCCAAACGGTGATGAAGGCATTATCAAGTCTACGAAGATTTTCACAGGGATCCAAGCAGTCTATGCAGGGTTTTACGTTGCTTGAGACCATTGCAGTGCTGGCGATTGTGGGACTACTCTCAGCAGTGTCCGTTTCTTCCGGCTATAACTTTTGGGTGCGTCTTCAAGTAGATGAGGCACAAAATAATATCTACAGTGCCATTCGTACCGCCAGAGCCAATGCTAGATCTTCCGCCGGTTCTGGGACACCTTGGGTAGTTAGAATCGAAAACTCTGAGCAGTCTCCAGTTGTGATCATCGAAGATTTTGGAGGTCAATGCAGAGATATTCTTCCCTGTGAAAGGATTTCTCTTAGTAACTTGGTGCGAATTAGATCGAGCATAGTTGCTGGTGATGTTCCGGCTGGCCAACTGGCTTATAATTCACGAGGAACAAGATTAGGCGAAGCTATTGGAGGTCGCTTTGAGATTCAAAGTACAGTCTTTGACCCTGATGATTTGCGGCGATGTGTAACTGTCTCTGATGCCTTGATTGGAACGGTGAGAAGAGGATGTCCTGCTGGTGCTCCTCTAATGACCCCGATCCCCTAAATATCAAAGATTTGTCAAAGATTAAAGTTGGCCAAATCAAAACTTTCTCATTACTGCAAAGAATGTGTAGCAAATTAAAACAACTTGTGAGCATGGACTTTCTGTAAGGCTTTCCGTCAAGCTATATCTGGTTTAATTGCATCTCATATATTAATCTGGATTACTGTAGTATTTCTAATTTAGAGCGAGAAAGTTTTTTTTGCCCTCCATCCTTGTTCCGGCACAAAAAATTAGTGGCTACGTAGAACTGAGACCGGCATCTGGTTGTCTCATCCTTAGTAGAAACTACTATGTCTCAGGCGAAAAGAAATCCTTGAAGAGGTGTTCCAAAACCTAAATGGTGGAGACTATCAGTTAGAGTAAGCATTCTGCCCGGATCGCGGCTGGAGGCCATAATGATGGTGATTGTTATAGCTCACTAAAAAAATTGAACCCGACGTGGGTCGAACCAGTGAATCGAAGCAAACCATAGTATGATAAGCCATATTTTATCTGGGATTGCGGGGTCTGATGAGGACTGACGGCTACAGATTTGAGTAGATGATGACTACACAGCAGGCTCAAAAATGCTTCATCATCGCCGTACCCTCAGAGCTTATTAAGTAACCATCCTAGCCACTCTGCCACCTTCAGGTTTCGCCGCTAATCACTGTTGGTCACTATTGCGGAGAGCTTTGATTTGGCCGCGTTTGGTTTTGTGATCGAGCCGCTTGTTGCGAGCACTTTTGGATGGCTGGGTGGGTTTACGCTTGGTAGGGGTAATAGTAACGCTTTGGATCAGGGCTTGTAGGCGTTCGAGGGCATCTGATTTGTTTTGCTCTTGGGTGCGGTGTTGCTGAGCTTTGATAATGATGATGCCGACTTTGGTGATGCGGCCATCTCCCAGTTGCAGCAACCTTTCTTTGTAGAGCGGCGACAGGGAGGAGGCATTGATATCAAAGCGCAGGTGGATGGCGGAGGCGACTTTGTTCACCTTTTGTCCCCCAGCCCCTTGGGCGCGGATAGCCGTCAGTTCGATATCCCTGAGGGGGGATGGCGGTGCGTTGAGTGATTTGTAGCACGCTTAGTCTGAGTCAAGTGATTGAATACTCCCATGATTGCT
>JAAUUM010000302.1 GCA_012031565.1 Synechococcaceae cyanobacterium SM2_3_2 | reverse complement strand
TTCCCGGACAATCTCTGGCTCTGTAGGCAGTTCTCCGGTGATGGGCATCCGACTCGCTCGGTGACGAAATCCATCAGGGGGTGAGGAAGTTCTCGGTAATCGTCAAAGCGTTTGACCTGGAGGCGAATGCGGGGGGTAGTGGCGCGGGATCTGAAGCGAGAGGCACGGAAGCTCTGGGCTTGGGCTTCATCTCGAAAGACAACATAAATCCCCAGGGCGACCGGGATGGCGTCAACCTCTAGCACCTGGTCGATGTAGGTTTTTAGCTCCTGTTGGTCGAAATACTTTTGAAAGGTGTTGCGGCGGGTGATGATGCCGTCGCCGTAGGCAATTTGTCCTTGGGTGGCATCGTCGAGCAGCACTTGGGCGGCCACAATCAAGACTCGTTGGGTGAGGTTCCAGGCATTGAGCAGGGCTTCTCGCCGTTCTGCCGGATCCTCAATCACGTTGATGACATAGCCCAGATTGACGACATCAGCAGGGATCCGAGCAATATGGGGACGAAAGTGGGGATCCCAGCCTTCGGTGACAAATCCCTGGCGGGCCAGCCGTTGATGGTCGTTGCCGTGGCCACAGCCGTAGTCGAAGAAGGTGGTGGCGGGGGTGAGGATCCCGGCTTCGAGGGCGACCCGGACAGGTTTGGATAAGTCGGGGCGGACGATGGCGGCGCGGTGGCGGTGGATGGTGGGGGCTGAGAGGGGGGAGCGGCTGAGTTGATGATTTTGAATGTGGATCCCGTGTTGTTGTAGGCGAGCATTCCAGCCCTGTTGAGTGCCGATGTGGTGGGAGTCTTGCAGGAGCCCGTGGCGTTCTTCGGCTTGGGTTAGAGCTTGAAAAGTCTCAAAGTGGGGATAGTCGGGGGCAACGAAGGTTTCTTTGCGGTGCAAGATGGGGGGATTGGGGCGGGTGCTGTAATCCTGCTCGCTGATCTCTCCGGTGCTGAGATCCACTTGGGTGCTGTGGTGCAAAGAGGGATGGGGATCTGTATCGAAGTCGGGGTAGGTGAGATACGAGAGTTTGGGCTGGTTCAGGGAGAACTTGACCAGGGTGAAGCCGTTGGGGGAAGACAGGTGTTGACGGGCGGACTGTTCCAGATGCTGGAGCTGGGGATCCAGGTGGGAAAGTGCGGAATGGTGGACGTAGAGAGCATCCGGCAGGCGTTTCCCCACTGGGCTAAACTGACACAGCTTGGCGATGGTGGCGAGAGGGATCCCATTCATGCGGCGGATTTATCTGGATGTCTGTTGTTTGAATCGCCCCTTCGATGACCAGAGCCAGGAGCGAATCCGACTAGAGGCAGAGGCGGTGCTACTGATCCTAAGCCGTTGCCAGTCAGGTGAGTGGACTATGATAGGTAGCGAGGCTCTTGAGCAAGAGGTGGAGAAAACACCCAATCAGATACGTAGAGAAGTACTAAAAACGAGTCTATACTTCAGCCAATATCGAGTGCCTATCGAAGCTATCCGGTCACGAGCTCAGTATATGCAAAGTGATTTAGGAGTTAAAGAGTTTGATAGCTTTTACTTGGCATCCGCAGAGCTTGCAGAAGCAGAGGTATTTTTAACCACTGATGATAAGCTAATCAAGATTGCGACCAGATATCAATCACAGATAAGTGTCTCTGTGAAGAAGCCAGATCAATGGATCAACAGTCAAAAATAAAGCGCAGATTGTCATGGATGAAACTGAAATCAGACAAAAGGGACTTGAGGCTCTGAGCCAATCGCTAGGCTACTCCGGAATGATTAAGTTTTTACAGCAATTTGAGCCTCCAAATGGAGACTATACGCGAGACAGAGAACAATGGCTTGCCTCCACCTTACCTGTTGCTATAGATCCGATTTACAGAACATTGTATCCAAATCAAGACATAGATATTTTAATAACAGATGTCTATGTCCAAATCAGAGATAGAGAAGAACTGATCGGAGATTGCCAGATTTATTTAAGTTGGCTACACACGCCAAAAGTCAAAATTGCTGGCAAAACAAGTATTCATTCTATGTTAAGCATTGGTGAATATAAATTGAGATTAAGCTTTCTCCAGAAAAAACAAGAATACTCTTTGTTAGTCACTAATACTCACAGAAGTGACGAGGGGTTGCAATTTCAAGGTTCCATCAAAGATCTTACGTTTGTCCATAATGAAGCTGATGATTTGAGTTATGTGATTTTTCATGTCCCTAACTTCTCTGACTTTCAAGGGACATGGATAACATCGAATGGAAGAGATGGCTGGAATGGTCGAGTCATTTTGGAGGATGAAGAATGGTTGATAACGATTGACAAGACTAAAGAGTTTAAAGGATTGGACAAAAGCATAAGAGAAAGTGGAGGTTACGCGATAACTCATGTTGGAAAGATTGAAAAAAAAGATGGGACTCAATTTTCGATTGATAAGGCTGACGATCTATTAAATTGCTTACATTATTTTTTCTCTTTTGTCAGGTGCGGATGGTCTAGTCCAATTCTTGTGGTAGGTTTCGATGAGCATAATGTAAAATCTTGGGAAGATCACAAAATATCTAATCTTGATTCAGGTCAAAATATTTTGTCTTGGTTCAACCACACTGGCAGTAGCCTAGAAAACCTATTTCCAGGCTTCAGAAAATGTTGGCAAGATAAGGATTTAAGCAAAATTATCAAGATTGTCATCCATTGGTATATTGAATCTGCCAAGCTATCTCTTGGAGTCGAGGGTTCTGTTGTAGTACAACAAATTGGCTTAGAGCTACTTGCTAATCATAGAGGATTGGAGAATGGGAGCGCATATGAAAAAATTAAACGGCTACTTGAGGGTTTTTGTGTTCCAGTTTATGATTCACTTCCTAACAAAGAGTTGTCTGATTTGATTAGAAATGACCAGAATTTGCAAGATAGCTTATCTTTGATGCCTTGGTTTCGGAATAAATTAGTCCACTCGAAACCAAGTGATTTCTACAAGGTAACTGAGCTTAGTTCTCCTGCAAAGCAGTGTTTGTGGAGAATTGGTAAACTTTATTTTGATTTAACTCTACTAGCTTTGTTTGAATACAAAGATAAATACCTTAAAGCAACAGAGAATTATGTGATGGGGCAAGAGGGGGAATTAGTTCCTTGGATGTCAGAGGATGAAGTAAATGCTGATTCAGAATGAGGGCAAAGAAAGAATGACCACCAAAACTCCCTATGCCCTGAGTTATCTACAGCGACACTTGCGGGAGTATCGTCCTCAATTAGAACGGGCATTAAGGGCGATTAAGACTTTGGAAGAGATGGATCCTGAGTCAGAAGCTTTCAATGATGCCCTGGCGGAGCTGCATGTTTGTGGCACGATTTTAGAGCCGTATTCCGTTCGCCTCAGCGGGACGGAGTCCTT
>JAAUUM010000301.1 GCA_012031565.1 Synechococcaceae cyanobacterium SM2_3_2 | reverse complement strand
ATGAGTCGGCTAAATTTGCAGACAGGATTGTAGAAGGGATCTTTGTGCTGCGGATTGATGGGTATTTGCGGGTGAAGCGATTGGAGCGGATGAAGGAGCGGATCCGGGTGTTGAGTGATAATCCGGCTTATCGACCGGAGGTGTATCGCCTCAATCAGTTGCAGGATGAGTTTGCGGTACTGGGACGGGTGGTGGCTGCTGTGAAACCTACGGCGTAGAGTGAGCGCAAGGGTATTGGATTGAGTTCATGGATCCTCAGCGGTTGGTGAGTGCATCGTTGTTGCGGTTGCGGATAAAGTCGCCGTTTTTTGCAACGCTGGCTTTGTTCACCCATTACAGGGCAAATGATGGGATCCCGACGGCAGGAACGGATGGGGAGGTGATTTATTTTAATCCTGATTATTTGGCGGGGTTGGAAACGCTACAGCAGGATGGGTTGCTGTTACATGAGCTGTTGCATGCGGCGTTGTTGCATGGTTTGAGACGGGGATCCCGGCTGCGTGAGGTGTGGAATGTGGCGGCGGATATTGTGGTCAATGGGATGATTGTGGAGCAAGGATCCTTTGAGTTGCCACCGGGGGGATTGCGGGATCCACAGTTGGAAAAGCTCAGTGTAGAGGAGGTCTATGATCTGCTGATGCAGGATGGGCGGGGTTTATCGTTGCCGCAGTTGGATCTTTTGTTGGAGAGTGAGATCCCGCTTGCGGGGGCAGGCTCATCTAGGGAAGAACGGGAACAGGGATCCTCTGAGCACGAGGTGAGGAATACGTCAGCTCAATCGGGTTGGCAAAAAAAGGATCCGGCTCAGGTGGAGGCTCATTGGAAGCAGGCGTTGCAGCAGGCGTCGGTGGTAGCACAGGCATCGGGCCAGGGATCCCTACCGTTGGGGATCCAGCGACAGTTAGATGAGGTGACTCAGCCGCAGTTGGATTGGCGCAGCTACTTGTGGCGGTATTTGGTGCAAACACCGACGGATTTTCAGGGGTTTGACCGACGGTTTGTGGGGCAGGGTCTGTATTTGGAGACGTTGCAGGGGGAGTCGGTGCGGGTGTTTGTGGCGGTGGATACGAGTGGATCCGTCAGCTCGGAGCAGATGGGGATGTTGTTGGGGGAGGTGCAAGGGATCCTGGGGTCTTACCCGCATTTGCAGTGTCAGTTGTTTTATGCGGATGAGGCGTTGTATGGGCCGTTTGAGCTGGGGCAAGAGGACGGGATCCCGGAGCCAGTCGGAGGGGGGGGACATCGTTTGTTCCATTTTTTGAATGGGTTGAACGGGAGCGGGATCCCTTTGGAGTGGGGGTCTGTGTATATTTGACGGATGGATATGGTCAGTTTCCGGCGCGGGAGAGTGGGCTGCCGACGTTGTGGGTGGTGACTTCTGGAGGGTTGGAGAAAGGAGGATTTCCGTTTGGGGATGTGGTACGTTTATTATTGTACTGAGAATTTAATAATACCTAAATATGAAGTATCTTACGGATCCTTTAGCGATCAATGCTGTCATCCCTGAACTGGCGTCGCACTCCATTGTGTGGATGGATACTGAGGTGGCAGACTACAAGACTAGACATCCTCGGCTGTCGTTGGTACAGATTCTGACGGAAACTCAAGAATCCTACATCCTGGATGTTCTTGATCAGCCAAAACTTATCGATGATCTCATCCAAGGGGTGATGGTCAATCCTGCAATTCAAAAGGTTTTCCATAATGCTGCCTATGACTTGCGGTTCTTGGGAAAATCGGCTGCTCAATCGGTTACTTGTACCCTTAAGTTGGCGCGTTTGATTCCCTACCATCTGCTTCCGGTTTCGTCTCATAGTCTAAAGTCCCTCGTACTACACTTTTTCCAGCATGATCTTTCTAAGGCAGAACAATCTAGTGACTGGGGATATCGTCCCTTAACGGCTAGTCAACTGGATTATGCTCGTGATGATATTCACTATCTGTCTCAAGTTCACGCTGCCCTAAAGCTTCTCTATCAGAAAGCTCACTATGATCCTGCTGTTGATTCAATTTTGGAGATTGAGACGGAAATCTTGGCAATCCAAGAAGAGTGGAAACAACTGGATAGCCGCTATCAGTACCTAAAGGAACGAGCTAAGGCTGTTATGCTTGCCCAAGATATTAAGGAAACTGATATCTTTTCTCTCAAGCATCGCACCACAGAGAAAGTTCCGTTTGTGGAATTAGCTCAATTGGGGATCCCGATAGACTTTGAAATCACCCTTAATGCCACGATTCGTAAATCTCTGACGCCAGACCAACTCAATCAACTAACGCGCACTCTTTCTGTTAGTGATGTTCTCAGCTTTAGGAAAGCGAACTCAGATGATGCTGAGGTAGACTGAGCGAGAATGGCACGTTGAAGAAAAAAGTTGAGACAGCTATCAGCGAGTTTGAAGTGTGTAATCTAAGCAAAGATAAATACTGAAGAGGTAGATATGACGGAATCAGAAAGTTTGAGAGCAGCTATGCAGGAAGCAGCAGATGAGTCAACCCCAGCGGAGCGGTTGCGGGAACTTGCTGGCATGGATTCTGAGGTGGCGCGGCTTGTGGCGGAGAACCCCAATGCTCCGGTCGATCTACTCTTTAAGCTGGCGAGCAGATATCCCAAGGAATTTCTGAAAAACAAAGTATTAGATTTGCTCTTTTTGGAGGATCCTGTCTGGATCTACAAAATGCCAAAGGATGGGCGAAAGCTGTTGGCTCAATGTGAAGGCACCTCTGAGATGATGCTAGAAGTACTGGCGAAGGATCCTGATAAAGGTGTTCGTAAAGAAGTAGCCTGCAATGCTGACGCCCCTACATCATTGCGGAAAAGGCTAATAGGAAGTGAGGGACTGGTGGTAAACGACTATATCCATAATGCCTACGACTTAATAAAAATTATATATGCCGAAGATGAAGATGATGAAGATCTCGTTGATTGGTTGAGAGATTCTGATAATTGGTATGATTGTGCAAGCATTTATTTGAATGAGAAGATAGTGAATGGAGAGGCTATTGGAGTAGGAGGAGACGATCACGATGAGGATAATTTTCTAAATTATCTAGTCGATTATTATCATAAATATGTAAAAAATGATGATGACATAGCTATAGATAAGGAAGGTATAAGTAGGGAGGCAGGAATAGCTTTAGGATAGGGGAGGCTCTTCCAAGGGAACAGTATGCCCGCCCCAGTACGAGTGGTTCTAACCGCAGAAGAAGACCGGACATTGAAAGCGTTGCGAGTCGCAACCACCATTCCTCAACGCACCCGTGACCGTGCCCACATGGTGCGGTTGAGTGCTCAAGGATTGAATGCTCCTGCCTTGGCAGAGATCTTTGGCTGCTGTGAGCATACCGCCCGAGCCACCTTAAA
>JAAUUM010000054.1 GCA_012031565.1 Synechococcaceae cyanobacterium SM2_3_2 | reverse complement strand
TGCCCTACGAAGACGCCGCCCCTGCCACTTTGATCGGGGCCAGCAATCACTTTGAGGTGGCGATTGCCACAGCGGTGGTGCTGTTTGGGCTGGATTCGGGTGCGGCTCTAGCCACGGTGGTGGGGGTACTGATCGAGGTGCCCGTCATGCTGATGTTGGTGGAAGTCTGCAAACGAACAGCTTTTGCCTTTCCCCGCCAGCCCGAAAAGGCTTCTCTCCCGGATCCCCGCTGCCTCAAATCCTACGACCACCTAGTGAACTAACCTATTTGATCGATCGAGGGATCCATGAGTCGGCAGAACCCGCTGAAACCACTGGAGAGTCCAGCTTTAGGAGACATCTCAAGTACGGATCCAAGCCAGATCAAAACGGTGGCCTCAGGGGGGATCTTTGGGTAAGGTAATGATGAAATCAGCCTTTTATGTAGTCCTTTGGGATGTCAGTTTATGTCTTGCTCTAATGGGTCACTGTCCTCAACCAAAGCATCGCTGGCCCCCCGGTCGCTAAAACCCCCAGTCCGTTCTACGGGTTTGCTCACTCGTTCCCTATTGCTCAGCCTCGTGGCTGGGGTGGCCCTCGCCGGAGGACTGCTCTCCAGCCCGATGGCTGAGGCCCAGTCGGTGCCCGCAGCCGAAAATGCCGCCCAAGTCTTGTTGCCCCAGGGATCCCGAATTGTTGGGTCAATGCTGATCAGTCCCAATCGGGCTCAGATTCAGGTGGAACGGGCTGGGCAGGTCAACTGGGTGGTGATGGATCTCGCCCCCAACGGCCAGTGGCAGCAGAATTTGCAGGCCACGATGGAGCTGGCCGCCACTGAGCTACAAGCCCAAGCCTCTCTGGATCCCTTGCCTGGATTTGGCCAGACCGCTACTGATGAGGATTCTCGCCCCGGATCATTGCTGGATTCCACTCGGCAGGCGATCAATCTGTTGCCAGCAGCGGATCCCGAGCAAGAAACTCAGCGGGCCTTAAGCGTGTCGGGACGGGCTGACCCCTTCGCTCCGGTGGATGCTCCGGCCCTATCTGCCATTGAACTCCCCCCGTTGGATCCGGGTGCCTTTCCTCCCCTGCCTCCCACCCCCTTTCCCTTGCCGCCATTAGGGGTGCCTCCTGTACCAGGATCCAACCTCCAACCCCCTGTTCCCACCCCTCTTCCCCCTCCAGCCACCCCGACGCCGGATCCAGCACAGTTTGCCCGCTCGGTGCAGGTGACCGGACTGATCCAGATTGACAATGAATCCTTTGCCTTAGTCACGGCTCCTGACTCCAGCTCCACTGTGGTGCAAACCGGCAGTCGCTTTGAAAGCGCCGAGGTCAGTTCTACCTCTGTGGTCAACCGTGAGGTGATTTTGCAGGAAGGTGGGGAAACGGTGATTAAGTCAGTCGATGAATGATTCAGAAAACTGTAGTTTTCCAGATGCCTATTGGCTTTGCCACTGCTGGACTTTGCGAGGGATCTGTAAACTGGGTTAGCCCATATAGCGACTGAGCCGCTCGGTCAACAGATCAAAGAAACCGTCCGCATCTGCACGAATTGCCACTTGAGTCCGGGATCCCTGGGGATTCCGTCGATCCACTACCGTCTGCCCCATCGTCAACGGGCTGGCGATCTCTACGTCCACCTGGGCCGCTGTTAGCTGAAAAAGATCCGGTTGCAACAGATAACCGATCACGCAGGGATCGTGGAGTGGCCCCCCCGCTAAACCAAACTGGTCGCTATCGTGGCTGCCATAACGGGCCAACAGGGCTGCTGCCGCCTGGGCCACAGGGGATCCCAAGGCTTCGATTCGCTGGCGACGAGGGGCAGTGGTCACCACCTGATGGGTGAGATTGAGGCCAAACATGATCAAGGGCAGGCCGCTGGCAAAGACCACATGGGCGGCATGGGGATCCACGTAGGCATTGAACTCCGCTGCCGCCGTCACATTTCCTGGCCCCGCCGATCCAACCATCATCACCAAGGCTGCAATCTTTTCGACAATGCAGGGTTGTTTGACCAGCGCCATAGCGATGTTGGTCAGGGGGCCGGTGGCGGCAAGGGTGATCGGGGTGGGGGATCCCATCAAAGTCTCCACCAAAAAATCCACCCCATGCTGGGCCTGTAAAGGCATCTGAGGTTCCGGCAACGTCACCCCTTCCAAGCCAGTCTTGCCATGTACCGTTTCGGCAGTGGTCAGCAGCGACCGCACCAGAGGCCGAGCACAACCGGCAAAAACTGGGATCCCGGTTTGCCCCGCCAGTTCACAGATCTGCCGAGCATTGCGCTGAGTCAAGGCCAGGGGAACGTTGCCCGCCACAGTGGTGATGCCCAGGATCCGCAGTTCGGGGGAGGCCAGGGCCAAGAGCAGGGCGATGGCATCATCAACCCCTGGGTCGCAGTCAATGATTAGGTCACGGGCAGGGCTAGTGGGGGACATCAAAAGGGTGGGTGGAGGGGCTGGAAAAATAGGCTTTAACCTCGCCGCAGTCTGGCCAGAAAGAAACCATCTTGATCATGGCGGTGGGGCCAAATTTGCACGGGATCCCGGTCTAGGCTCCAGTCGGGCGACGAGGCCAGAAACTGCTCGATCTGGTGTTGGTTTTCGTCGGGATGCAGGGTGCAGGTGGAATAGACCAGGATCCCGAGGGGTTTGACCCAGCCCGATACCTGAGACAGCAGTTGGGCTTGGAGAGAGACTAGGCCAGGAATCTGCTCAGGATCCATACGCCAGCGGGCATCGGCATGACGATGCAGGGTGCCCAAGCCCGAACAGGGGGCATCCAGGAGCACCCGATCGACGGATCCCCAGGGGGGCAGGCCATTCTCACCGGGATCCAGAGGCTGATCCAAGTCCACCGCCCGAGTCTGGATGATGCTCAACCCTAGCCGCTCGGCATTCTGGGTCACCCGGTTCAGCCGACCGGCATGACGATCCAACGCCCAGATCGTCCCCTGATCCCCCATCTTTTCGGCCATGTGGGTGCTCTTGCCCCCTGGGGCGGCACAACAGTCGATAATCGTCTCGTGGGGCTGCGGATCCAACCACTCCACCACCTGCTGGGCACTGGCATCCTGCACGCTCCACCACCCCTGAGCATAGCCGGGTAGCTCTGGGATCGAGCCGGAATGGGATCCCACCCGCAGGGCACTGGGGATCCCTGGGATCCGCTGGCTGGAGATGTCTGCTGCTGCAAAAGCGGTTTCTACCGTGGCTAGATCTGCGTGGAGAACATTGACCCGCAGATCCAGATGAGGGGAGCGGTTGAACCAGGCGCACAGTTGTTGGGTGTCCTCACGGCCCATCTGTTGGTGCCAGAGGGTGATCAGCCAGTCCGGGAAACTAAAGCGGATCCCGTCGTCTGCAATGGGATCCCTCTCTTGCAAAAGGGCGAGCCAGGTCAAGGTTTGGGGCTCGGGATAATCCCGCAAAAATTGGCGCAGGATGCCGTTCACCACCTTGGTCAGGGATCCCAGCTTGGCGGCACGGGTTAGCTCCACACTGGTATTGATGGCGGCAGAGGGGGGAATATGTTGCAGATAAATGAGCTGGTAGAACCCGACCTGAAGGATGCGGCGCAAATCAGGCGGCTGTTGGGACTTTTTGGCATAGTGCCCAATCAGGGCATCTAACGTCCGCTGGCGGCGGGTGATGCCGTAGACCAGTTCTGTGACCAAACCTCGGTCAGGCGGAGAGAGCGGGGTACCCTGTAGCCCTCGTTCCAGGGCGATATTGGCGTAGCTATCCCGACGATCCATCAGTCGCAGGGTTTGCCAAACCAATCGCCGCGCTTGCAGCGGATCGGAGGGAGAACCTACCGATGGAGAACCTAGCGCCGTCTCCACCACAGCACCACGCCAGTTCCCAAGGCCAACACCGGCAGGCCCAACACTGACACCACCCACAACAAGGCCACATCACGGGCATTCAGCTCAAAGCGGCGATTGGTGGGGGACTTGGGCCGAATTGAGATCCGATCCTGCTGATCCGCCAGCCAGTTCATGCTGTTGAGAAACAGATCTCCATTGCCCTGCTGATTGAAGTTGCCATCAATGGCAAAGTTGACGTTGCCAAAGATCACCACTCTGGATTCGTCAGGAGATGCAGCAGCTTCAGCATCCGGGGATCCCTCCACCGGACGAGAAAGAGCGGCCCCCAACCCCAAGGGGCTGGCCAAATCTGTGCTGGGATCAAAGGTCAGAGCCGTTTGGGGCGGGTTGTTCAGATCTAGCCCCACCTCGCCCCAGACCTCCTGGGATCCCGTGCTGACCAGCTGCACCGCCGTTACATCGGGACGCTCTGCCACGGTGATAGAACGGGCCAAGGGAAAAATAGACACCAACCCCCGCTGAGACAAGTCCGCCGTGATCGGATGGGATCCATAGGCAGATCCCAGTGCCACCAGCGGCCCACTACGGAAGATCGACTCGCTGACCCGATCGACGATCACATCCTCCGCCAGCTCAATGCCCCACTCGTCCAACAACTCAGCCAAGCCGGGATCCATCTGAGGATTGAGCAACAGCAGAGCGGATCCCCCCTGCTCTAGGTAGGTGGTAAGCTTCTCCGCCTCACCGGGCAACAGCGGTTGCTCTGGCCCCGCCAACACCACGATGCCCGCATCCTCAGGAATATCATTTCTCAGCAGATTGAGGGCTTCAACTTCATACCCTTCTCGCCCCAATGCTGCCGCCACCTGGGCTAAGCCAGGGGATCCCGGAGTGGGACTGAGGGGCAGCTCCCCATGCCCTTCGATGAAGTAGGACTTGAGAGCCTCAGCGTCTGTGACCTGTAAAATGAGCGGGGTAAGTTGGCTTTCCAACTCAGGAATCGGGGGCTGAGGGATCTGCTGCTTGCGGGATCCCGATTCCACCACCAAGGTCTGGTCTTGATTGATCTCGAGACGGCGGGCCTCCACCGGATTATTGCGGGGGTTGATGAAAGCATACTCAAACTGCTCTGGGTTAATGCGACGATAGCGCTCCAACTGTTCCCGCAGGTTGGGATCCGGCACGGAGGAGACCGCCCATACCTTGACGGGCTGCGGCAACTGCTCGATCACCTGGGTGGTCTGAGGGGATAGGGTGTAGAACCCCTCCGCCGTCAGATCAAACCGGGTATCAAACCGCACCGCCAGCACATTGACCAGAACGATGATCACCCCAAAGGCCACCACCGACACCAGCACATTGGCATTGGTTTGGGTGGAGCGCAGCCCTGCCATGTCCGCCAGAGCCTGTTGATGGGTGACCATCCAGACCCCCCCCAAGACGACCCCCAGTCCCATCAGGATCAGGGGCACCAGCGTCCAGCCCACCACAGCGGCCCCCAACACGGCACCAACCAACACTAGGGCCAGCCCGACAATGCCACTCCAGTCCACCAGGGATCCTTCTTTCATCACCGGATTCCTCTCTTGTTCTTGCATCAGATCAACCCACTCTGCTTACGCCACACCCTAGTTCTGCTGCCAGCGCAGGGCTTCCACCGACTGCACCGTCAAAAAGAGTCCCAACCCGATCATGCTCAAAAACAACACCAAGCTGCTCAGTCCAGTCGCCCCCTGTACCCAAGTGCTGTATTGCTGCAACAGGGACAGATGCCGCAATGTATCGGGCACGAGGCCACTCTCTTGGCCCGCCGCTGCATCGATCACCCACAACAACAGCATCAGGCCAAAGGTGCCAATCGCCGCAATCAGGGTGTTGTCGGTCAAGGAGGAAATGAACATCCCCAAGGACAAAACGCTGGAGGCCAACAAGATCAGGCCCAGATAGCCAAACAACACCTGTGGGATCCCCACATTTGGGTTGGTGGCGGCTAGGGTGACCAGGTGATAGGTCAGGATCGGCAGCAGCAGCGTGATAAAAAAGAGCACCACCGCCTTGAACTTGCCCACCGCCACCGCCAAGTTGGTGATCGGAGAGGTGGCCAGCAGCTCCATTGTGCCGCGCCGCCGTTCTTCGGCATAGAGGCCCATCGTCAGCACTGGCAAAATGAACAGCAAGAGGGTGCCCACCACACTCATAAACTGCTGCGAGGCAATCAGGGGGGCATCAAAAGCTTGTCCCCCCTGAGAAAACAGATCCACCTGCTGCGAGATCCGAATCGCTTGGGCGACGATATTCGAGAAAAAGAAGCCGGAGAGCACCCAAAACACCGCCGCCACAATGTAGGCGATGGGGGAGGTGAAATAGGCGCGCAGCTCCTTGCGAAGAATGGTGATGATCCCGCCGATTAGATCAAGCATGGTTTACGCGGCCTCAGAATTGGATTCGACACGATTGGCTTCGACAGTGGTTGAGCTAGGGGATCCCTCCTCCGGTTCGCCAGACTCCTCCAGGGATCCCTCTTGGGTGGTGAGTTGCAGGAAGATATCCTCCAGGGTGGCTTGGGAGCGGCGCAACTCATAGATGCCAATGCCCCCATGCACCAAAGTTGCCGCCACATCTCGCACCCAGCGATCCCCCTCGATCTGGCTTTGTAGGGTCATAACCCAACGATCGGGCAGCTCAGGCGAGAGAGGCTCCAGGCTCAACAATTGAGCAACTTGCAGCGAAGCCAGCAGACCGCGAATGTCATCCGGGGATCCCTCCACCTGGAGCTGCACCTGGGATCCCACCTGCTGGGTCAGTTCACCGGGCTTGCCGGAAGCGGCCACCTTACCCCGATTGATGATCACCACCCGGTCGCAGGTCATGCTGACTTCCGGCAGGATGTGGGTGGAGAGGATGATGGTGTGATCCCCGGCCAAGCTCTTGATCAGGTTGCGGACTTCGATGATCTGCTTGGGATCCAAGCCAACCGTTGGCTCATCTAAAATAATGACTGGCGGATCGTGAACGATGGCCTGCGCGATGCCCACCCGCTGTTTGAACCCTTTGGAGAGCTTGCGGATCAAGACATCCCGTTTTTCTTGCAGGCTGCACCGCTCGATGGCGCGATTGACCTGCTCGGCTCGACGGCCCGCCGCAACTTTCTTGAGTTGAGCCACAAAAGAAAGGTAATTCTCCACCGTCATATCGGGGTAGAGGGGGGGATTTTCGGGCAGATAGCCGATTTTTTTGCGCACCGACATGGAATCGCTAATCACATCAAAGCCAGCCACTCGGACAGTGCCGGTGGTGGCCGGTAGGTAGCCCGACAGGATCCGCATTGACGTGGTTTTGCCCGCGCCGTTGGGGCCTAAGAACCCCATGATCTCTCCCGGTTCCACCCGAAAACTGACATCCTGGATGGCGCGGAAGGTGCCGTAGACCTTACTCAGGTGTTCCACTTCGATCATCGGCTCAGACTCCTTGCCCAATGTGCGTTCAATTCGCCTAGCGCAAGCTCAGCTTGATTCACCAGAAACAGTAGCATACCCACCGTTACACAACAAAACCGTTAGACAACAAAATAGACTGGCATCCGCAGGGATCCCATTGCCTATCCTGCAACAGGATGTGCCCTCGTGCTATCCCACCAATGTGGGGGAACTGTTCTGGATTGGGCCTATGGCCGCAACTACCAGGATCCCGTAACCAGAACGTTACAATGAAAGTAGATTTATAAGGTTAGTTAAGGTGAGTTGATGAAGTCCTCTCATGATCCCACCAACGGCAATCGGTCAGAGGTGCAGCCGCCACCGCTCGAATATGAACAAAAAGACATCACCTACTCTTGGAAAGGCAGTCCTAATGCGGGTAAGGTGCTGACCATAGTAGCGGTGCTGGGAGCCTTACTGGTGTTATTCGCTGGATTTAGCTATTAGCAATCTGCTCTTTTCTTTCAAACTTATGGATCCCTACCGCATCTTTTTAGTAGAGGATGAGGCCGAGCTGGCTCACTCTCTGAGCCGTGCCTTGCAGCAGGAGGGCTACGAGGTCACAGTGGCTGGGGATGGCCTTGCCGCTGCCGAGGTGTTGGGATTATCGATGCAGACTCTAGCTCGGGATCCCGTCTCATCCCCTGCTCCTAGCCATCAACTCGGTGGCGAAACTGGTGGCGAACCTGATGGCGAACCTGATGGCGAACCTGATGGCGAACCCAGTGGACAAGAGTTTGATCTACAACACTTTGATCTCTTGATCCTGGACTGGATGCTGCCCCACTACACGGGCCTGCAACTTTGCCAACGGCTACACCAAGACAGGGATCCCCGGCCTGTACTCTTTTTAACCGCCAAAGACACTCTGGATGACCGGGTGAATGGGCTGGATGCCGGAGCCGATGACTATCTGGTCAAGCCGTTTGAGCTGCGGGAACTGTTGGCCCGTGTTCGCGCCCTGTTGCGGCGGCAGATCGCTAGCCCCGAGGATCCCGAGCGCATCCAGGTGGGGGATCTGGTGCTGGAGCTGGGATCCCAGGTGGTCTACTGTCAGCAGCGAGCCATTCAGCTCTCAGACAAAGAGACCCAACTGTTGGCCCTATTGATGGAGCATCCCGGCCAACTGCTCACCCATCAGCAGATCTACGACACCCTTTGGCCCCAAGAAGATCGGCCCAGCAGCAATGTCTTGGCGGCTCAGATCCGCCTCTTGCGTCGCAAAATCGAGGGATCCCCCGATCAGCCCCCCTTGATCCAGACGGTCTATCGCAAGGGCTATCGCCTCAGTGCCGGGATCCCTGAGGGTTGAGGCAAAAGACTATCCCAGAGCAAGACTTTAATGAATCTTACTAAATCGGCTTGCCCCCGTCCGCGATATTTCCGCGATATTAAAGGTGGGCTTGAACTTCTCGGACATTCTCTAACCAGGGCTTAAATCCTGTCAAAGATACAAATCAACCACAAGCGGATCCACCTGTTGTGGTAAGCTCACTTTCGATGTTAGACCAGGATCCCAATGCCACGGCAGCGGTCAACCTGGGCACGCTCCGTTTTCGGATGTGTGAATTAATACATTCCTGTCAAAGTCTTTGCACATCCATGTGACGCCAAGGTTGGGATGAGGAGAACACCATGACGGCTACCAATGAATCTTTGGTTTTGGCAAGCACTCTAAATTGCAAGCGATCTCAGATTCTCGGCACTCAGGTGATCAGCCAAGTCACCGCCGCCCGCTTGGGGCTGGTGGATCGGGTCTGGGTGGATCTGGAGCAGCGGCAAGTTTTGGTGCTGGGGGTGAGAAAAGAAGCCTTTTCAGGTGGATCCCAACTTTTGGAACTCAGCCAAGTTTCGGCCTTGGGCAAAGATGCCATCCTGGTCAGCAGTGACGAGGTTTTTGATCAGCTGGATCTAGACGGTCTGGACAAAGTGGTGGGCAGCGATGTGGTCACCGAGTCGGGCGTCCGGCTGGGTAAGGTCAAGGATTTCGTCTTCAATGCCACCACCGGGGTGATCAGTGATTTGGTGCTCTCCACCCTAGGGATCCCGTTGATTTCTGGCTATCTGGACACCACCTATCTGATGTCTGTGGGGGATATGCTCTCGGTGGGATCCCGCCGGATCATCGCTGCCAGTGGGGCCGAAGCCCGTCTGGTGATCGAACAAGAGAATTTATTGCGGCGGTGGTTCAACGTTGGCGTCGCCCCGTGGGAAGCTGCTGCTCAGCCCGCTCTCCCCAGCGCTACCTTCCAAGAGGCCATCGAAGAAGAAGCCTTTGATGAGGGTTACGAGGAAGAGTACGAAGAGGACTACCCGGAAGAAGCCTACATTCCCGAAGATGGCTACTCCGAGCCTCCCTCCCCAGAGCCAGGAATCGACTACGCAGAAGAGTACCAAGAAGCCTACGCAGATCCGGAGCTTGTTCCTCCTGAGCCTCAATCAGCCGGTGATGAGGATCCCAATCTCGACACTCACCCTAACTAGAGATGCCGCCACACTTTAAAAAATCCAAACCTCGACCATTGTTGGCTCAGAGCTGATATAGCCTGTGGGTAGAGCTGAAGGATAGCCCATCATGGCTGTTTTAATCTTATTGGGCA
Organism: Synechococcaceae cyanobacterium SM2_3_2; assembly: GCA_012031565.1. Taxonomy (GTDB): domain Bacteria; phylum Cyanobacteriota; class Cyanobacteriia; order Thermostichales; family Thermostichaceae; genus JAAUUM01. The sequence goes on along the minus strand of JAAUUM010000054.1, from coordinate 9,244 downwards.
TCGCTGGTTGGCTGGGGTTATTGTCAGTGGTCAATCTCTTGGCCATTCTGCACCACCGCTATGATTACCAGCAGGATCTGCATCAAAAGCAACGACGCCTGGAATCGTTGCGGGCCTATCGCCATCGCCAGCAAGACCTCCTCCAACACTGGGATCCCAGCTGTCAATTCTTTTCGGGATCCCTTCATCTGCCCTGTGCTGTTCAACCCTTAGGCCCGTGTCGTTGTCGAAACTACCAGCAGCGGCCTCAACAGGCTACACCTGGGGATCCTAAACCATCCTGATCTAGCCCCCAAGCCTCAAGCAACCGCCAGACTGTAGGGCACAATGGACAACAAGACTGGGATCCTGTGCTGGAGTCGTGCCGAGCTGTGTTTTCTTCTTCTAGTTCCCCCACCTTTGCTACCGAAGATAGTGATGTCCCGGTGCTGACAGTGGGGGGTATCTCAGGCTATATCGAATCCTTGCTCACAGAGGACAACCTGCTAGCCCAAGTCTGGGTAACAGGAGAACTCTCTAGCTGTCAACTTCATCGCAACGGCCATCTCTATTTCACTTTGCAGGATCCCGAGTCGGGGGATGCCCTCAAAGGGGTTTGTTGGCGACGCCAAGTGCAACAGCTCTCCTATTTGCCCGAAACGGGGGAAACCATCATGGCGCTGGGGCAAATCTGTGCCTACAGCAAGCAGAGCAGCTATCAGCTTCAGATCGAACAGATCGTGCCGGGGGGGAGGGGCTACTCAATCTCCGCCTTCAGCAATTGCGAGATCGACTGCGGGCGGAAGGGTTATTTGACCAGCAACGCCCCCTACCGACCCATCCCCAGTGCATTGCGGTGGTCAGCTCAGCCCAGGCAGCCGGTTGGGGTGATATTCAGCGCACCCTCAGCCAACGTTACCCCGGCCTCTTGGTATTGCTCTCCACAGCCACCGTCCAGGGGGAACAGGCCCCCGATTCCATCGCCCGTGCCATCGCCCGTGTCGAACAGGATGGTCGAGCCGAACTGCTGATCCTGGCCCGAGGGGGGGGAGCCGCTGAGGACTTGGCCTGCTTCAACGACGAACGGGTGGTGCGGGCGATAGTCCAATGTGGGATCCCGGTGATCACGGGCATTGGTCATGAACGAGATGAGACCCTAGCGGATCTGGCGGCAGATTGGCGAGCCCATACCCCGACTGCTGCCGCCAAAGAAGCCGTGCCCGAGTTGTCAGACTTGGTGGCCCACTGGCAAGATGTCAACCAAGCCCTGGCCCAAGCCACCGTTCGCAGCCTCAGTCGCCATGAGCAGCACCTGCACATCCTCAACCTGAGGCTATCCCAGATCCGCCCTGACCGGATCCTGAGTCAGCAGATCCGCCACCACCACAGCCTCTGTACCCGCCTGATCTACGGGGTCACCAGCCAGCTCAAGGCCGCACAACAACGACAGATGGCACTGGCAGAGCATCTACAAGCGGTGGATCCACACTTGGTCTTGCAACGGGGGTATGCTCTGGTGCGTGCCGAAACTGGTCACGTGATCAAGTCTGCCCAAGAGGTGAGCATGGGATCCCAAATCCAGATCCAGCTGAGCCAGGGATCCCTGTGGGCGCGGGTCGAACAGGTGGCTCCTGAAGGGGATAACGCTCCCCTGCTGCCGCCTTAGTCTCGCAAGACGTACCCAACTCCCCTAACCGTCTGGATCAGCCGTTTTTCGCCCTCTTGCTCCACCTTGAGTCGAAGGTAGCGAATATAGACCTCAATGATATTGGAGTCGCCCATAAACTCGTAGCCCCAGACATTCTCCAAGATCTGCTGGCGGCTCAGCACCTGGCGGGGATGTTCCATCAAGTACCGCAGCAGGTCAAATTCTTTGGCGGTCAGTTCAATCAGCCGGGATCCCCGAGTGGCCGTCCGGTTGAGCGGGTCAAGCGCCAGATCCAAGAAGGTGAGCTGGTGAGCCTCTGGACTCTGGAGGGGACGCTGAAGGTGCGCTCTCATCCGACCTAACAGATCCTGAATACTAAACGGCTTCAAAACATAGTCATCAGCTCCAGCATCCAAACTGGCAACACGGTCTGGCACCCCATCTTTGGGGGTCATCATAATCACCGGGATCCGCACCCCCAATTCCCGCAGACGACGGCAAACCCCTAACCCAGATCCACTGGGCAACATCCAATCCACCAGAGCCAGATCCGGGCATTGAGCGGTATTTTGAGCCATTGCTAAGCCCGACTGCTCGTCAGTGGCCACCAACACCTGATAGCCCTCATAGGTCAGCTCTGCTTCCACAAAATGGGCCAGTTTAGATTCATCCTCAATCACCAAAATGCGACCTTTGGGATGAGCGGGGGCGGTGGGCATAAAACACTCTGGGAGAGAATAATCTGAGGACTAGCAAATTACAAATTAAAAATTACAAACTAAATAAAAATTACAAACTAAAATTAGAGTAACTAATTCATGAGTATATGTACTCTCAATAGTGGCTCATCAATCTCCAAATGCCAAGCAAACGGCCAAGGGATCCCTAATCTGGAGTCTAGAGGGGAACAGGTGTATCGAGAGATACGACTGGGCGACCCAAATTCTGGTCTAGTCTTGACATCCGCATTACTGATTGCTGTCGTCAGGATCCTGCCGTGGTGGAAACCTTTCAACCCTCCTCTCAAGTTGGCTCTGCTCCAGTCTCCACTGAGAATGAAGATATTCTCTCTTTTGAAAACATCACCCTCAGTTATGCCGCCGCAGGCAGTCCTGCCCACATCATTGCTGATGCCACCTTTCGGATGAGGCGGGGGGAGTTTGTCTCCATCGTGGGGCCAAGTGGCTGTGGCAAAACCTCTCTGCTCAGGATGGTATCTGGCCTCACTCAAGAGTATGGCGGGCAAATCCGCTTCAAATCTGAGGTGATCCGGGGTGCCTTAAACAGCGTCGGTATCGCCTTTCAAAACCCCGTTCTGCTGCCTTGGCGTCATACCCTCGACAACATTTTGCTGCCCCTTGAGGTGGTCAAGCCCCACAAATATAGGTTTCGCCAAAATCGCGCCCACTATGTTGAATCCGCCCAAGAATTGCTCAAAACTGTCGGCTTGGATGGCTTTCAAAACCGCTATCCCTGGCAACTGTCTGGTGGCATGAAGCAGCGGGCTTCTCTCTGCCGTGCCTTGATTCATAAGCCAGAAATTCTGCTGTTGGATGAACCCTTTGGGGCGCTGGATGCCTTCACCCGTGAGGATATGTGGGAATTAATGCAGCGATTGTGGCAACAGACCCAATGCACCACATTGTTGATCACCCATGATCTACGGGAGGCGGTTTTTCTGTCCGATACAGTGTATGTCATGAGTCCTCGGCCTAGTGAGATCATTTTCAAACTATCAGTAGACCTGCCTCGCCCCCGCTCCCTTGAAGTCTGCCTGACGGATGACTTTCATCATCAGGTTTCAGAATTGCGTAGACACATTCGTCGTAGCTATTAGTGTCCTAACTATTAGTAGTGATAGCGGTGATCTAACGACACCTCAACCTACAGCTAAAGTCACCATCATCCTCAGCTTTGGTTGGGTCTTGACCAGAGAGCTCGCTAGAACTTATTTCGGTAGAGCCTACCAGGACTTATGAGGATCGCCGAGAAACCTACCCTGCCCGCCCCTTAATTTGATTCCCACCAAGAGTACTGTATGGCTCATTCATCCTTCCAACGTTTTTTACGCACCCGGCAAGCAGCCATCGGATTGCCCCTAGTGGCCGGGATCCTGGTGTTGGTGATCTGGGAAACCAGCATCAAGATTTTCAATATTCCCCAATTTATTTTGCCTGCCCCCACCGCTATCTGGTCGGCATTTCTAGAGTGGAGCGATGTGGTGGCCCAGCACTCTTGGGTCACGGCTCAATCCACCCTCTTGGGCTTTGGGATCGCGGTGCTGCTGGGGGTCTTGCTGGGCTTCAGCATTGGTTATTCTCGCCTTGCCTACACGGTACTCTACCCCTTGTTAATCGGCTTCAATACCATTCCCAAAGTAGCTCTGGTGCCCTTGTTGGCCATCTGGTTTGGGGTGGGCATGACCCCAGCCGTGATCACAGCCTTTACGTTGGCCTTCTTCCCCATTGCCGTCAATGTGGCGGTGGGACTGGATACGGTGGAACCAGAGATGCAGGATGTCTTGCGTGCCTTGGGGGCCAGTCAGTGGGAGATGTTTATCAAAGTCGGTCTGCCCCATAGTTTGCCCTACCTCTTTGCCTCCCTCAAAATTGCCATTTCCTCTGCCTTTATCGGCTCAGTTATCTCTGAAACAGTGGCCTCCAACAGCGGAGTTGGCTACCTGATCGTATCGGCCAGTTCCTCCTTTGATGTGCCCTTGGCCTTTGTCGGGCTATTGGTATTGGCAGCGATGGGGATTGTGCTCTACACGTTCTTTGCCTCCCTGGAACGCTTTGTTATTCGTTGGTCTCGTTAAGGTCACGTTAAAAGGGGCATTCGTCTCGCTAAAGGAGTAAATCCCTCTTATCCCTATCGGATTAGAGTAGTTTTAGTCCGGTGAAGGGGTTAAGGTAGTGAGCAGGATTGCTGCCGCCCCGCCAGATCGATATCCTTTCCAAAAATCATGACTCTCGTCTCCCCCTTAACCAGGCCCCCCATCATCGGCATTACCACCCGCTCCCGGGATCCCAACGGTGCTTTCATACTGTCTGGAAACTATCTGGATGCGGTTCGTGCGGTGGGAGGGATGCCGATTTTGCTGACTCCAGGAGAGTTTCGGGTGGCACAGTTACTCGGGATCCTAGATGGCCTGATCTTGTCTGGCGGCGGCGATATTTCCCCCGATCTCTATGACGGTGAACATCATCCGGCGGTGGGGCGGGTCTGTAGCGAGCGAGATCGCTTTGAGGTGGAGTTGGCGCGGGTGGTGCTGACCACCTCCTTGCCGATCTTGGGCATCTGCCGTGGGATGCAGATCTTAAACGTGGTTTGTGGGGGCAAGCTCCATCCCCATGTGCCCGATCAATTTGAGGGCACCAATCATTTTGATCCCGTCAATCGAGAGCCGATTAGGCATGACGTGAAGGTGCTGCCCCAGACGAAATTGTCCCAAATCACCGCGATGACCACCCTCTCTGTGGTGTCCTGGCACCATCAGGCTATTCAGTCTGTGCCGCAGGGCTGGCGGGTGTCAGCAGTTTGTGAGGATCACTTGATCGAAGGGATGGAACATGAGACCCACCCTTGGGCTATGGGGATCCAATGGCATCCCGAATATTCGGCCCATGAGGCGGGCCACTGGCGGATTTTTGAGGCTTTTGTTGAGGCAGCTCGTTCTCCCGTTCAGGTGCCCTTACAGGTGGCCAGTTAGGGGCAGATTGGAACATTGGGCCCAATGCCTTCGATCTAGCCTGCCCGACTAAGCCTTCTATGGAGTTGCCTTCCCGAACCACGGATTCCACCAGAGGGGATCCCTCTTCAGGATGGGGGCAGTCGGTTAGGCAATTCGGTTAGGCAATAAGGTTCCCAGTGGGTTTTTAGAGGACTGTCAGATCAGCGATCTAGGGGGGTGCTCTGATTGGGGACAAGAGTCTTGAAAAGTTTATGAACTGAGGGATCCAGCGTGCGAACACAGGGGTCGCTCTATGAGATAATTTAAGAGAACATTCACAATCTGTAATGTTCCTGTCCATCTTACTTTCATCGGTGTGACTGTATCTTCTCGTCGCAACACTCCCGTGGTAAGCCCGATGATCTCTTTGGATCGTTCACTTGAGCTATCCCGTCAGGTCACGGCCCAATATGCCAAGACCTTTTATCTTGGATCCCTGCTGCTACCCACCCCCAAACGTCATGCGATTTGGGCGATCTATGCTTGGTTGCGGCTGACCGATGAATTGCTGGATGGATTGGAAGGCCAGCCCCAGTCCCCGACTGTCACCCGCGAGTTGCTGCAAACCTGGAGTCACCAGCTCGAACAGCTTTTTGCCAGCGGGATCCCTGCTCGGGACACTGATTTAGCCCTGTTGGATGCTATCGAGCGCTACAACCTCTCCATCGATCCTTTCCGGGATATGCTGCTGGGGCAAGAGATGGATCTCGACACCAACCGCTATGCCACTTGGGACGAGCTGCACCTCTACTGCTACCGAGTGGCGGGCACAGTGGGCTTGATGTCCTCCGAGATCATGGGCTTTGAACCCCAGCAAAACGGCACCCAAGAGGCGATTGCTCTGGGCATTGCCATGCAGTTGACCAATATCCTGCGGGATGTGGGGGAAGATGCCCGCCGAGGCCGGATCTATCTACCCCAAGAGGATCTGAAGCGGTTCAATTATTCGGAACGGGATCTGTTTAACTACGTGATTGATGAGCGCTGGATGGCCTTGATGGACTATGAGATCAAGCGGGCCAGAGACTACTACGCCAAGGCTGAGTCCGGCATTTCCACCTTGCAACGGGACTCCCGCTGGCCGGTCTGGGCCTCTCTGATGTTGTACCGCCGCATCCTGGACGCCATCGAACGCAATCACTATCAGGTCTTTCGCTCTCGGGCCTATGTCTCCACGTTGCGAAAAGCCGTCACATTGCCGGTAGCTTGGTGGCGGGCCCAATACAGCGGTTAAGGGGTTCAGATTCCCGACTGGTTAGGCTGGATGGTTATGAACGAATCGAGAGTTCGGGCATCACAAGAGTTCTAAGAAACACCTACCTGATTGAGATTTGCCATGACAGATACCCCCTCTACAACCCCAACCCAGTTCTTGCGTAATGGTCTGATTGCGGTGGCGGTGATCCTGCTCGCTCTGGGCATGGTGCTGGCCAGTCGTGTCGGCAACCGCACCCTCAGCCTTGAGGAGCTGGCCCAACAATCGGTACCGCTCGCAGTGGCTCAGGCCAATCCTAAACCCACTTTGATGGAGTTCTACGCCGATTGGTGTACCTCCTGCCAAAACATGGCTCCGATGATGGCAGAGATGAACCAGGAGTTTGGCGACACGGTTAATTTCGTCATGCTCAATGTGGACAATACCAAGTGGCTGCCAGAAATGAGCCAGTTTCGGGTCAGTGGTATCCCTCATTTTGTCTTTATGGATGGGCAGGGATCCCCGCTCAAGTCTGCAATTGGGGAGCAGCCAGAGAGCATCATGCGGCAAAATCTGATTGCCCTCAGCTCAGGGGACACCGACCATATCGTTGGTAGCCTTGGCACCACCTCCAGCGTGGGATCCCCTGTCGGCCAGCCCCAGCCGGATCCCCGCAGTCACGGTTAAGTAGTCACAGTTAAGCATTCACGGCTCAGGTGAGTCCGGCAACCGAGCCAGGGATCCCTCCCGGCGAGCTGCAAGCTGTGAGCGAATTTGGGCGTGTTTTTCACGGGTGATGGGGTAAAACCAAGCCAAGACCAAACTGACTATCAGGGCAATGGTGGGCAGCGGGCCAATCGCAAGACGGATGGCTAACAAAGCTGACTCAGGTTGCACCGGGATCGGGCCACCGGGAGTAGATTCCACAAATCCGGCCCATTCCAGGGCAATGCCCACCAAAAACAGCCCCAAGGCCAGCCCCAGCTTTTGCAGCAGACTCATAAACGAATAAAAGACCCCTTCCCGTCGCCGCCCACTCTGCAATTCATCCAGCTCCACCACATCCGGCAACATAGACCAAGGCACAAGATAGGCGGTGGCCACCCCAAAACTGGCGGCAAAGCAAAGCCCATAGAGCAGTGCCGTCTGTCCGGGCTGCAAAAAGAATAGCCCCCCCTGCACCACAATCCAGGATCCAATGCCGACAAAATAGAGCTTTTGCTTACCCCATGTCCGGCTCAGGGCACTGCACACAAATAACATGCCAATGGCCGATCCCTGCACGATCAGAGCCACCTGAAAATAGGATCCCAGCCCCATCCAACTGACGGCAAAAAACGGGATGATCGAGGCCGTCACCTGGAGAGCTAACCACGAGCATAGATAGATGCCAATCACGCACTGGTAGGCCCGATTACTCAAGGCTGAAAGGATCTCGGAGCGAAAGGATCCCATCGCTGGCCCCCCAGGAGAGGGATCCCCGTGGTGTGGATCCAGCAACCCTCTCGCTCGGGCGGCGGGCAGAGTCCCCCACAAGCACCAGCCAAAAAAAGCCAAGGCAATCAGGGCGGCAATGATGCCCAGCCACTGATATTGCAGGGGCGGGTTCTCCCCCAGCACCAGAGATAATACCAACCCAATCACCAAACCCAATACCGCTCCAGCCAGTGAAAAAGCCAGCCGAAAGCTGGTCAAGCCTGTCCGTTCGTCATAATCCTGGGTCAGCTCGGCGGTGAGGGCAGCATAGGGGAGATTGACCGCTGTATAAGCGGTATGAAACAGCAAGCTGGCGATGGCATAGTAGCCAAACGTCAGCCAAACATTGTCAAAACCAGGAGATAGCCAGAGCAGCACGACACTCAAGGCAAAAGGCACAGAACCATATAGGATCCAGGCATGCCGCCGACCCCAGCGGGAGCGAGTCTGGTCGCTGAGCAAACCGACGATCGGATCATTGATGGCATCCCAGGCTTTCCCCACCAGGACTACGGATCCCGCTAGAGCTGGGGGCAACCCTGCCACCGTGGTCAAAAAGACTAAAAAGGAGAAGGCCACCAGATTAGCCGTCATGCCAGTGCCCAAATCTCCGGCCCCATAGGCCAGTTTGTTAGCCAAGCTGAGGGATTGAGGCGGAGACGAAGAGGTTGAGGGGGTGGGGGCCATCGGGATCCTTGCAGCGGTGAGGAGCAGGAGAAAAGCTCTATTTTGGGCCGAGATTAGGTATAAGTTCTATTGAGTAAATCTAAAATAGATGATAGAAATTGATACATTGAGTTGGTTGAGTCAGGGTCACCTCAGCCGATCCTGGTTTCCTAGTTATGGTTCTATCCGCTCTTGCTCCTCGCTGCTAGGGGATATCAGGACAAATCTACTGCATCTCAATTTCAGAGCAGTATCTTTTCAAAAAGTCTCTAATTCCAACTTGGCTAATGCTTGAAAGCAATGGCACTTTATATGGCACTTGACATAAACAGACTGTTAAACAACAAACATTTTTACTCTGGTTTCAGCATAATCTTATTTGATGGAATTGTATAAATATCTCCAATATTTTGTTTTGAAGAGTTTTGAGATTAAATCAGAAAATCAAGGGCGGATATCAAGCCTACAGATAGGATCCCGGGTTTGGCAGAGGTGCACTCTAAATATCCCCTTTCTTGGTTTTAGACGTGACTGTGGGAAGATTTCTGAG
>JAAUUM010000300.1 GCA_012031565.1 Synechococcaceae cyanobacterium SM2_3_2 | reverse complement strand
TGGATTGCGCTCCAAAAGGCTTTTTTGACCAAAAATATTTTTTATACCCAACCCAAGTGCTTGCTGATAAGCCCCTCTTTGAGGGCATAAGGCGATACCCGCACTTGAGGCAGTTGATAGGCCAAAAGCACATAATGCAGCAGGCAAGAGGCCACCACAATCATGTCTACGCGCATTTCTATCATGCCCGGTATGGCAAGGCGCTCTGCCCTGCTTTTGCCCAACAAATCGCCAAAAATTTCCTCGAAATCTTGGGTCGAAAAAGCACTCTCTTTTTCGTAGTTCAGGGTATCTATTTTCTTTTTGCGCAGGTTAATCTCGTCGAGGGTATCAAAGGTGCCCGAAGAGCCAATTAGCACCTGAGGGCGAAACTGCGCCACAGCCTGTGCCAGACTTTGCAGCTTTTCGCCTACATAAGCCTCCAAATGCTTAATATCTTCTTGGCTGATGGGGTCGTGCTGCATAAACATATCCAAAAGGCGCTGTGCCCCTATCTCAAAGCTTTTTTTCCAGAATATTTCTTGATGGCTGCCAATAATAAACTCTACGCTGCCCCCGCCGATGTCCATAATCAGTGCCGGGTTTTCGCCTATAAAAAGGGCTGTTTTTACCCCATAATAAATGTATTCTGCTTCCTGCTCACCGGAGATGACTCGAATATTAAGCTGAAAGTCTTGTGCTACCTTTTTTACGATTTCCTCTTTGTTGGAAGCATTGCGCAAGGCACTGGTAGCTGTAATAGAGATATTTTGGGGCGGTACTTGATATTTATCGAGGGTTTTGCGAAATTGCCTCAGGGCATCAAACATGCGCTCTTGGGCAGCTTCATTGAAGGAGCATCAGGCTTTGGCACCCCAGCCGTGATGTGTGTGCCGCTATTGGTGGCTGTCGGCTTTCCAGCCTTGGCGGCGGTGATGGCTGCCTTGATCATCCAAAGCACCCCCTCCACATTTGGGGCCGTGGGCACCCCGATCCTGTTTGGTATTGCCACCGGACTCCAGGGATCCCAGCCGATAGAGAGGCTCTTGAGGGATCAAGGCATCACCCTAACGGACTATTTGGCCCAAATCGCCAGCCAAGCCGGGATCCTGCATGGAGTAATTGGCACCTTGATTCCACTGATCGTGGTGTTGACCCTGACCTGCTTTTTTGGGGATCCCCCCTCCTGGCGGGCAGCGTGGGAGATTGCTCCTTTTGCTCTGGTGTCAGGACTGGCCTTGACGGTGCCCTATAGCCTCACTGCCCTTTTTTGGGCCCAGAATTCCCTTCTCTCATTGGTGGGTTGGTGGGCTTGGCCATCGTGGTGGGTCTAATCCGCCAGGGCTGGCTGATACCCCGCCAAATCTGGGAGTTTCCTGAGCATTGGCCAGCCGAATGGACGGGATCCGTGATGCCGCAATTGCGGGTGCCCCCTGTTGGCATGACCGTATTCAAGGCTTGGTTGCCCTATCTGATCTTGGGGTTGTTGTTGGTGATGTCTCGACTGGAGGCGTTGCCCTTGCGGGGGTGGCTGCAAAGTTGGCGACTCAGTTGGGCCAATGTCTTGGGTACTAACCTCACCATCACAACTCTGCCCCTCTATTTGCCTGCCACCCTCTTTTTGGTGGTGGTGGCGATTACCTACGGACTACATCAGATGAAGGCAGCAGAGTTGAAGCGCTCGGTAGCGGCAGCGGTGCCACAGTTGCTCCAAACAGTACTGGCGCTGGGATCCGCCGTATTGATGGCAAGGGTATTTATCAACACAGATCTAAATGATGCAGGGCTAGAGAGTATGCCCTTGACCCTAGCCGCTGCCATGTCTGAGTTAACAGGACAAAGTTGGCCTCTGTTTGCCCCCATCGTCGGCCTGATCGGAGCTTTTGTGGCGGGCAGTGTCACCGTCAGCAATATGATGTTTTCCCTGTTTCAGTTTGGACTGGCTCAAGATATTGCGCTCTCTCCCACCCTGATCCTGTCGCTTCAGACTATTGGAGCCTCAGCCGGCAATGTCATTTGTGTTTCAACGGTGGTAGCTGCTGCCGCCACTGTCGGCTTGTTGGGGCGAGAAGGGCTGCTAATTCGCCGCCTGTTGTGGCCCGTGGCCTACTATTTAGGGTTCGCAGGGATCCTGGGCATCCTGTTGTCCATCCGGCTATGAGGTAGATCAGTTCAAGCTCTGACCATCTATAATAATTTCTGTTAAGGATGAGACAACTGGATACCAGTCTCAATTCTCCGTTGCCACCATTCTTTATCTCGGCACAGGGGTGTGGAGCAAGATAAACTGTCTAAGTTCTAATCGGAATTACTATATCTTTCGGGGGAGATTTGAGGGAGAGATGACGGCCACCCCACCGACAATCTGAAACGCTGAAGAACCTTATGCCTAGGGCCATCTACAATCGGCTCAAGCCAAAAGAGGCCAACCCTGGCTGTCACCTCGGTGAACATTTTCCAGGTTGAACATGTCAAAATCTGGCTTAATTAGGAGTCGAGAATAGCGGCGATCAACCGATCTCTTTTGAAGCTGCTATAACCCGTCAATCCCCGTTTCTTAGCCAGGGCCTTGAGGGCTGTTACAGACATTTTATTCAACTCTTCAATTTCGGGCGGCTTCGGTAATGGTTGAGGACTGAGATAGAAACCTGAGCAAAGGCATCCAGCTTGGCGGCTGTGATGGAGCATTTGAGCTTGGTCAAGGGATCCAAGGTTGTCCAATAGGGGCGTTCTGGAGCCTCTTCAATTGCACCTGTGGCTTTGGGGATATTGGTTAGCTTGAGCTTAATCTTGGGATCCTTGGTGAGATAGTTAATGGCCATCTTGATCTCATCATAGGAAGCTGTGGAGAGATTGATTTTCGGCAATTGCTCACGGGCTAACACTTTGGTGATGGCGGTGATGTCCTCATTTCCTGGGGCGAGAATGCACCAGACTCGTTCTAATCCAGCGGCTTCTGCAATGGCATAAACAAAAGAATTGCCAATCACCCGATAGCGATCTGGCCCGGTTTCTTCCACAATTACAGGGATCCAGTTGCGTCCTCCCTTGTCATTGAGCAGTCTGGCAGATCCTTGGAGAATAAATTCTTCTATTTCAATCGGTTCATCTGGCTCAATCTGATCCAGATAAAGATGCATCAAACTACCGGTGGTGCTCAAGTTACTCATTGTAAAAATACTCCTTGGCAAGATCTCTGTAGTATTCATAAGCAGTTTTATCACGATAGACAGCAGGGATCCGTGAGAAAGCAGAACTGGCTATGTTGGCATAACTGGGCACCGAGAAGATCTCACAATTTTTACGGGCTTTAGTGTAGCGTGGAAAGAAATAAGGTAATAAATCAAAATTTTCACTCTTGGCTGTTCTAAGGATACTCAAAATTTCCCGCTGGGCTGTCATTTCCTGA
>JAAUUM010000053.1 GCA_012031565.1 Synechococcaceae cyanobacterium SM2_3_2 | reverse complement strand
CCCCAGCGTTCTGCTCCCCCCCGTTTTGGCACAGGCTCCTGCGGCACCCACTGCCCAAGCTCCGGCTCCAGCTGCTCCAGCCAATCCTGCTGTACCAACGGCTCAAGCCCCAGCCCAGCCTACCGTCGCCCAAGCCCCTGTTTCTCAATCCCCTGGGATGGGTCAACTGAGCCAGCCAGCCGGTGTCAGGCCTAGTGGATCTCCCTTTGCTAGCCAAGCCATTGCCCCTCCCACTGGTGATATTTCCATTGGCACCATCATTCCCCAGTCAGCAACCGTGGATCTGGGCAGCAATGCCACTGTCACTCTGACGCTAAGAGATGCTCCAGTAGCTGATGTTATTGGCCTACTTGTCAGGAGAGCAGGTTTAAATGTGGTTCTAACTCAAGTTGACCCAGAGCAAACTATTTCCCTGGATGTGCAAGATGCTCCAATCCAAGAAGTGTTCAACTTTATTGTTCGACTTAACTTCCTAGAAGTAAGCCGTACAGAACAGACAGTTATAGTCGGCTCCAATCTAGCTGGAGTTCAGGAAAGAATTGTAAGAACCTTTCGTTTGAATCAAGCTTCAACAACTGATGTAGTTAACTACTTGCAGCAATTTACTGGCACCAATGCTCAGATTCAGGAAGCTATAACATCAGAACGATCTGTATCTATAGACGGAGAAGGTTCGGTTCAAGTTACGGTTTCGGGAACTGAAGGTTCAACACAAGGTAATGCCTCTAGTGAAGCTGGGCTATCAGGAGTATCAGCAGGCGAAAGAGCAACCTTTGGAACTCAAGTTGTCGGAGGTTTTATCAACAGTCCACTATTGGGCGTCGGCATTGTGGCTGATGAGAGAACAAACTCAATAACTGCTTTTGGAACATCTCAGCAGCTAGATTTCATTGCTGGACAAATTGCTCAGCTGGATATTAGAAATCGACAGGTAATGATTTCTGTTAGGGTGGTCGATGTCCAACTTGAAGATAATGAAAGTTTGTCTTTTGGGGTTGGTGGATCCTCTGGAAACTTTGCGATTGATTTCCTCAATCCAGGTGCTTCAGGTGGTTTTTGGTGGTGGCCCATTAGATCAACCAGCAGGATCTTCTTCGCCCTCGATTGGCCCTGATGCTCCAGGAGGCACTGCTAGTGGCGTTTTAGTAGCCTGAATCGTTTCCAACAGGCAATTGGTCTGCGAGTCGAAGCGGCTATCACGAGTGGAACTGGCAAGATTTTGACAGATCCGAGAATTGTTGTTTCGGATGGAGGGTCAGGTAGAATTGAAATAGGTTCACAAGTTCCTGTCAACGTTGAGCGTTCAACTCAAGTTGTAAATGATGTCCCGGTTGTTTCTGAGACTCTGGTTCGAGAATCCGCTGGAATTGATCTGACAGTAAACAGAGTAAGAATTGATGATAACGGCTTTGTCACTATTGACTTGTTGCCAAGAGTTAGAGCACCTATTGCGGCTGGAGTTCTTTCAGGAGGTCAATTTGCTGGGACTCAGTTATTTAACATTGACACAAGGGAAGTTGGCCTTAATCAGATTCGTTTGAGAGATGGTGAGACTTACTTTTTAGCTGGTCTCATCGAAGAAAGAGAGACTGTTTCTGTGTCTCGAGTCCCTCTTCTATCTCAGATACCCATTTTAGGCTCCCTTTTTCGCTCTCAGTCAACTGGCTCGGTGAGAAATTGAGGTAGTGTTTATGGTTACACCATTTATCATCACCGAATAGTGTCCTGCCCTTTCTCAAGACCAATTGAGGATTTGATGATTTGGCTTTCTCGATTTAGTTGGACAACTATTAGATCCCTAATATTAAAGTTGGGGATCATTTTCTTTAGCTGGATTTTGGGATCCGATAGAGTTGAAGCAGAGATCTCAAAAGTTGAGATCCCAGTGCAAGAGCAGACCTATTCGCAATTGGTGGAACAAGCCCGCCCCTTGGTGTGGCAACAGATGGCCCAGCAATTTGGCTCTGATCCCGAGCGACCATTTGCGATGGTGGAAGTCTTTGGCAAACGGGGGGAGGCTCAAGCCCCGCTATTATTGGTCAAAATCAGCCGCGAGACCTGGGCAACCCAGCCCCATCCCAGCCAGATGGAAAGCCATACTCAATTCTTTTTGAGTGCGCTGTCGCTGTTGTATCCCCCCACCCCGGATCCCATTGAATTTACTCCGCCCCAACGCCGCCGCCTTTAGGAGCGTTTTGAGTCTGTCAGGGGGATGGCCAGATCTACTTTCCCCGCCCGCTGGCTCACAGCAGTGATGTGAATTGTAGATCCCAGGGATCCCGAGATCACCCACTCGACTTTGCGGCGATAGTCAATCGATTCCCCTCGGGTAAAGGTGCTGCTGGCTTTATTGGCCCGACCTTCGAGATGGCCGATCTCTTGTTTAATCTGGCCACTGATCAATTGGGCATCTTCAGGTAGTTGTAACTCCACCTCAATTGGCTTGACGATCTTGCGTTCTAGAGCTTTTTGGCTGGTGTAGGTGGGTAAAAATCCACGATTTTCTAGTTGCAAGATCAAGCGGTAAACCTTGGATCCTTCCGAGTTATCTGCTGTGCCAATTGGCATCAACTCCCATTGAGCGATGGCTAACTTGGGGGACATCAAAGCATGAGAAATCGTAAACAGACAATGCTTTTCACATAGATCTGGCAAGCACTGGGCCGGAGCATTTTGCCAGACCGCTTTTTCATCCCAGCCACCAATTTCCAGGGATCCCAATTGGGGATGATCAAACGGTTGCCAGTCGATAAATCCTTGCCCTGCCAATGCTTGATCATTCCATTGCATCATCAGTAGATCATCTGATTCAGGATGACGACGCAACCATTCGATGTAGTCTTGCTTTTTACCCCAGCTGCTGTGGGCAAATCCCATAATTCAGTCGTGAAGCCAAACCAGCCCCACTGATCGTAGCCATAGTCATCCATACCGCCCGTGATCACACTCTTGGGATCATAGCGAAACTGATGATAGACGGAGACACACTCATAACCCGTGATCCGGGATCCCACCTCGCCAATCAGCTTGTAGATTTCCAGATCTGGACTGGGGAAATGTTCATCCGCATGGGTGCTGTAGGGGCGTAAAATCACCGCCGAATAGGTGTGATAGGTGAGGAATCCATTGATGTTGGGATGACTACGCCAAAACTCCGCCTCTGCCCGCGTCTCCGGCTCCGAAAAAGGATAGGATCCCGCTCCCACTTGGGTGCCTTCGGGTGCCCATTCATGAGGGTAATTACGATTGAAATCCATGCCTTTCAGAGGTGGGGCAATCTTGATCTCATAGCCATCAAAATGGTGGATCAAGCCCTCTGGCATCAGGGTGAAATAAGTGCCATCAAACTCATCGGGATCCCGAGGCCGCATCACACGGGGATCCTGTTCAGATTGTTTCCAAGCTCCACAGGGATCCGGGATCCGCATCATCAAGATCCGGCCATCGCCATTGATATCCTGGGGATGAAGCCCGTCCCGCAGCTCTGGTTCGGGATAGCTCCGTAGGCTAGAGCGGACTCGATCGGGGGTGGTGAGATAGTGCTCGGATCCATCCACCGCAATGCGGGGCAAAATGTAGACGCACGTGTCATCCACCAGCCGAGTCACACGGGGATCCTGACCGTAATGGGTAACCAGATAATGCAGGGTATAAAGAGCCACCGCCGATCCGGTCACCTCCCCTGCATGGGTATTGGCATCGATCCAATAGGCGGGCTTATCGAGGGGATCCCCGCTGGAGGTGACGGTGGCCAACCACAGATCCCGCCCTTCGTAACTTTGGCCGATCACCTCCAACCTGACTAAGTGAGGATAAACCGTCGCCACCTGATGCAAAAAGGCGACCATCTCTGCGTAGGTGAAGTAGTGACTAAAATCGAAGGCTGGGATCCCCATTGTCTTGGCCTGCTCAAGGATGGTGGGTGGCTGAAGAGGTGTCAAGAACGACTCCTGATGAAAAGTTGAGAGACCTTCTTTGCAAAGGGGGTACTATAGCTGCGGAGATTTGAACATTTTTCTAAGCAGCATTGATTGCTCAGCTTTTTTAACATCATCAGCTCATCAGGGAGCGACTAGCCCATGACACTCGAAACACTCTACATCAGCCTCAATCAAAATGCAGGCTGGATCGCCTTGCTGGTCTTTGCCGCCCCTTGGCTGGTCTGGATCCTCTGTGATCTGATTCCTGGCGAATGGGAAGAACCCTGGATCCTGAGTTTGAACATGATGTTGGCGGTAGTCTCATTGGCTATGTGGGCGGGCTATTTGGCCTTTGCCAGCAATGTGGGCGGTTGGGAGAAAGTTGTCGAAGAGGCCCAAGTCTTGCTGCTGTGTATTCCCCCTTACTACGCCCTGATGTCGGTGTGGGTGGCCCGTCAGCGTCTGCCGCTGTCCGAGATTCCAGCCTTTCGTACCCTGCAAGGGTTAGCGATCATGTGTGGGGTCTATCTGATCATTTCCTGGCTAGGACGGCGGGTTTACATTGTGTTTTTTACCCGGATGCCGTTTTCTGCGTTCTTATGGTTCCTGGCGATTTTGCTGTTGGTGGGATATGTGGGCTATCGCCGTCTGATGGGATCCCCTCCCTCCCGACCGCAGGATTGAATCAGGGTGATGTTCATTTATCAATTATTTATCAATTATTTATCAATTATTTATCAATTATTGTTTGTAGCTTGTTCAGGAACTGTCTGTCACGCCTTTGGATCCCCCTAGCCCGCCTTTTGAGGAAGATTAGGGAGATCTAGTGCCCTGTCTTGTTATAGTTAATTTGTGAATAGGCTATACTATATTACTTGTCAATTATTATTTATCAATCATTCATCAATCAAGATACGCCGGGATCCTGGTTTTCGGGTTCAGCCAACTTGGTCTAGATTGAAGACCATAGGACTGTATTCTCCGATTGCATTGACACAGACTGGGATCCCTGAGACCGCCATCGGGGATTTCCGCAGGTTTCTGGACTTAAATTATTTCGCTCCCTGGTGCTTGGCTCGATGACCCTCACTTCTCTCCCCGTTTCCCCTGTTGTGGGTACCCTCCCGGCCCAGTTGCGCCAAGACTTTCCGGTGCTGACTCGCCGCGTCCATGAGCAGCCCTTGGTCTATCTGGACAATGCCGCCACCTCCCAAAAGCCCGAAGCCGTCTTGGTTGCGATGGAGCATTATTATCGCCATTCCAATGCCAATGTTCATCGCGGCGTCCATACCCTCAGCAACGAGGCCACTGACAGCTACGAAGGGGCACGCAGCAAAATTGCCACCTTTCTCAACGCCCAGTCGGCCCAAGAAATTGTCTATACCCGCAATGCCAGCGAGGCAATCAATCTGGTGGCCTACACCTGGGGCATGTCTGAACTTCGGGCTGGGGATCAGATCATCCTCTCTCGCATGGAGCATCACAGCAATTTGGTGCCCTGGCAATTGGTGGCCCAACGTACCGGAGCCCTGCTCAAGTTTGTGGAGGTGACTCCTGAGGGTCAGTTGGATCTCGATCAGTTTCGCTCTCTGTTGAATGAGCGCACCAAGCTGGTCAGCATCGTTCATGTTTCCAATATGCTGGGATCCATCAATCCGGTGGAGTCGATCATCGCTGCGGCTCATGCTCAGGGGGCGCGGGTGCTGCTGGATGCCTGCCAGAGTGTGCCCCACATGGGGGTGGATGTGCAGGCATTGGACTGCGATTGGCTGGTGTTTTCTTCCCACAAGATGTGTGGCCCCACGGGTATGGGGATCCTGTATGGCAAGCGGGCGCTGCTGGAAGCGATGCCACCGTTTATGGGCGGCGGCGAGATGATCGCGGATGTCTTTTGGGAGCACTCCACCTATGCCGATTTGCCCCACAAGTTTGAAGCCGGGACTCCCGCCATTGCCGAAGCGGTAGGCTTGGGGGCGGCGGTTGACTATCTGACCCAGATTGGCATCGAACGGATCCACCAGCATGAGCAAGCCCTGACCCAGCGTTTACTAGCCGGGATCCTGGCCATTGAGGGCATCACCGTTTATGGCCCCCAATCGGCTAGCCAACGGGCGGGATTGGTCAGCTTTGCGGTGGAAGGGATCCATGCCCATGATCTGTCCACCTTGTTGGATAACGATGGCATCGCCATTCGGGCCGGACATCACTGCACCCAGCCCCTGCATCGCCATCTGGGGGTCGCCGCCACCGCTCGGGCCAGCGTCTATCTCTACAACACCCTCGATGAAGTGGACACCTTTTTGGTGAGTTTGCAGGAGTCCATCACCTTTTTTCGAGATGCGATGGCCTGAGGGATCCCGATCTGGTTCCAGCCGCTGCCCTGAGACCTGAGGCTTAGACTTGAAAGCAGTCCTTCAGGAGCTTGGGATGTCTCATGACCACCGCTGCCACCCCTCAACACATCCTGACCGCCCGCGCTCGGTTGGGAGAAGGGCCAGTCTGGGATCCCATCGCCCGCTGTCTCTATTGGGTCGATATCTACAACCATCGGGTACATGGGTTCGATCCGGTCACTGAGACCGATCAGGTTTGGGAAGTGGGGGATGTGGTGGGATCCCTGGCTTTGGCGGACAATTCTCGGCTCTTGCTGGCCCAATGCCATCACCTCAGCTGGCTAGATCTGACCACAGGTCAAGTGGATCCGCTGATCGAGGTGGAGCCTCACCTGTCTGAAAACCGTTGTAATGATGGCAAATGCGATCCGCAGGGGCGGTTTTGGTTCGGCACAATGGGCCCAGCGCGGGAGGGCAGTCTCTATCGCTACGACCCAGATGGATCCCTGCACCAGATCGAGACCGGCTTGACCATCTCCAATGGCCTTGGCTGGAGTCCAGATGGCCAGTGGTTCTACCTAACCGACTCTCCCTGTCAGGTGATCTATCGCTATGGCTTTGAGGCTGAAACGGGATCCCTATTTGGTCGGCAGGTTTGGATCGATCTGACGGGCGAGAGCTATTTCCCCGATGGCCTCACAGTTGATAGCCAGGGTTGCCTCTGGGTGGCTCTGTGGGATGGCTGGGCGGTGGTCAGGTTTGATCCCGACGGGACAGAGATGGAGCGGATCCCCATGCCGGTGCAGCGTCCCACCTGTTGCACATTTGGGGGCGAGACCTTAAACCAGCTCTACATCACCACAGCATCGGTGGGCTTGAGTGAACAAGAGATCGAAAAGAGCTTTTTCTCAGGGGATCTCTATGGTCTCGAAACGGATGTGACCGGGATCCCTGCCAATCGCTTTGGGTATAACCCGACATAATCGACGGGGTAACGGGGCTTAACTGCCGGGATCCCACACCTGGGGCGCTCCAGTCTGGCTGGGGTCAAAATGGTAGAATTGCCGTAACTAACACGTCCACACCGCTCTGGTTTCTCAGTATGATTCAGGCTCTCCAGAAAGTTCTCGGCGATCCCAATGACCGCAAAGTGCGTCAGTATCGACCGACGGTGAAGCTGATCAACTCACTGGAAATCGAGATTGCCTCCCTCTCAGATGCTCAACTAAAGGCCAAAACCACCGAATTTCGTCAACGCCTAGAAAAGGGCGAAACCCTGGATGATCTGTTGCCCGAAGCCTTTGCCGTGGTGCGCGAGGCGGGCAAACGGGTGTTGAGCCTGCGCCATTACGATGTGCAGATGATCGGCGGCATTGTGCTGCATGAGGGCCAGATCGCCGAGATGAAAACCGGGGAAGGGAAAACCCTGGTGGCCACTTTGCCCGCCTATCTGAATGGCTTGAGCGGCAAAGGGGTGCATGTGGTCACGGTCAACGACTATCTGGCGCGCGAGATGCCGAGTGGATGGGTCAATTGCACCGCTTTTTGGGGCTGACGGTGGGGCTGATTCAGTCGGGCATGTCACCTCAAGAAAAACGCCGCAACTATGCCTGTGATGTCACCTATTGCACCAACAGTGAGCTGGGCTTTGATTATTTGCGGGATAACATGGCCAACTCGATGCAAGATGTGATGCAACGGCCTTTTAACTACTGCGTTATTGATGAAACTGACTCGATCTTGATCGACGAAGCCCGTACTCCCTTAATCATTTCAGGACAGGTGGAACGACCGTCCGAAAAATATCAACGAGCGGCTGATATTGCCCGTGAATTGATCAAAGAAGACCACTACGAAGTGGATGAAAAAGCCCGCAACATCACCCTGACGGATGAAGGATTTGAGGCGGCAGAACAAGCTCTAGGGGTCAGCGATCTATTTGATCCTAAGGATCCCTGGGCCCATTTTATTTTCAATGCTGTCAAGTCCAAAGAATTGTTCATCAAAGATGTCAACTACATCGTTCGCAATGACGAAATTGTGATTGTGGATGAGTTTACGGGCCGGGTATTATCCGGTCGGCGTTGGTCAGATGGCCTGCACCAAGCGGTCGAGGCCAAAGAAGGGGTGACGATCCAAAAGGAAAGCCAGACCCTGGCCAGCATCACCTATCAAAATCTGTTTTTGCTCTATCCAAAACTGTCGGGCATGACTGGCACCGCCCGCACCGAAGAGGCCGAATTTAACAAGACCTATAACATCGAAGTGACGGTCATCCCCACCAACCGCCCGATTCGACGCAAAGATGCCCCGGATGTGGTCTACAAAACTGAGAACGGCAAGTGGACTTCGGTGGCTGAGGAGATTCGCCAGATGCAAGAGCGAGGTCGCCCCGTCTTGGTGGGCACCACCAGCGTAGAAAAATCGGAGCGATTGGCGGCTATCCTGCGGGATTTGGGCATCTCCTACAACCTGCTCAACGCCAAACCCGAAAATGTGGAGCGGGAATCGGAAATTGTCGCCCAAGCAGGACGCAAAGGAGCTGTCACCATCGCCACCAACATGGCAGGTCGAGGCACCGACATCATCCTGGGGGGCAACGCCGACTATATGGCTCGCCTCAAGTTGCGGGAGCGGCTGATGCCCAAGTTGGTGCAGCTGGATCTCGATGATCCGATGGGGGGTGTGGGTCTACGGCTGGGATCCAAGGGTGGCGGGCGTGGCTTTGGTGGCCCATCCCCCAGCAAGCCCAAGTCTTGGGCCGTATCTCAGTCTCTCTATCCCTGCGACCTGTCGGAGGGCACCACTCAGGCGTTGGAACAAGCGGTCACCGCAGCGGTGGAAAAGTATGGCCTCAACACCCAACAAGAGTTGACGGTGGAGGATCTGATCGCGGTGGCCTGTGAAAAAGCTCCGGTGCAGGATCCCTTGATTCTGCAACTGCGAGATGTCTATCTCAACATCAAGCAGGAGTACGAAGCGCTGACGGATGAGGAGCATGACGAGGTGGTCAAGCTAGGAGGGCTGCATGTGATCGGCACCGAGCGCCACGAGTCCCGCCGGGTGGATAACCAGTTGCGGGGCCGTTCGGGACGGCAGGGGGATCCCGGATCAACCCGATTCTTCCTCAGCCTGGAGGATCCCTTGCTGAAGATCTTTGGGGGCGAGCGGGTCTCTAAAATCATGGACATGTTCCGGGTGGAAGAAGACATGCCAATTGAGTCGGGTATGTTGACCAGTTCGCTGGAAAATGCCCAACGCAAGGTGGAGGTCTACTATTACGACATCCGCAAGCAGGTGTTTGAATATGACGAGGTGATGAACAATCAGCGCAAGGCGATCTATGCGGAGCGTCGCCGCAGTTTGGAGGGGCAAAACCTCAAGCCCAAAATGATGGAATATGCCGATCAAACCATCGCCGAAATTGTTGCCGCCTATGTCAACCCTGACCTGCCCCCAGAGGAGTGGGAGCTAGATAAGTTGGTGGCCAAAGTCAAAGAGTTTGTGCCGCTGCTCAATGATCTGACCCCACAAAAGTTAGAGAACTATTCTCTAGAAGAGTTGCGAACCTACTTGCAGGAACAGGCTCGTCTGGCCTACGAAGCACAAGAATCCTTTGTGGATACGGTGCAACCGGGCTTGATGCGTAAGGCTGAGCAGTTCTTCTTGTTGCAACAGATCGACACCCTATGGCGGGAGCACCTGCAACAGATGGACGCGCTGCGAGAGTCGGTGGGGCTGCGGGGCTATGGCCAAAAGGATCCCTTGATTGAGTACAAAAATGAGGGCTATGAGCTGTTTTTGGACATGATGAGCGATATCCGCCGCAACACGGTGTTTAACCTCTATCAATTCCGACCTCAGATGTCTGCCCCAACCCAGACCCGTACCGTCCAGGTTAAGGCCGCTGCTGCAAGCACTGTCACGGCCACCCCTACCACCCCTACCAATAATGGATCCAATGGATCCTCCGGTGAGTCCCCCGAGGGAGAGGCGACTGGCAGCGGCATCATTGAGGCGGATTTTGCCGAAAGCTAGATCGACAGCAGGAAAAGACTCAGCTCATGGGATCCTGGCGGGACTCCTCAGTCTGGCCACCCCTGATGTGCTCCGCCTGGGATCCTTTTATCGAGAACTGTTGGACATCGATCCGGCAGTGACCTATGGAGATGCTTACCAAGAGTTTCGGATCCCAGGACTCCGACTAGGAATCTATCGCAGCCACAAACCCGAGTTTCAACCCCAACTGGGATCCCTGAGTCTTTGTCTCCAAGTGCAGGATCTAACGACCTTGCTGCAACAACCTGTGCTGGCTGGGATCCCGATCTCGACGGTGCGGATAGAGGGGCATGGCTCGGAGGTGGATTTTCTGGATCCCGATGGCAATCGGGTGGTTTTGCATCAGCCCTCGGCCTTGTTTGCTGAACTGCTAGGCTTCTGAGCTGGGCTTATCATGCTGACAGACCCTACCCAGCTATGTCCATGACCTTTAGCTCCACCCTTTGGCAGACCATCCGTCCCATCTATCAGGCCATCCTCGATCATCCTTCAATCAAGACCTGATGCAGGGATCCCTGGATCCCAGTCGCTTTCAGTTTTACCTACAACAGGACGCTCTGTATCTGAATGATTTTGCCCGCGCCTTGGCCCTGATTGCGGCCAAATCTGGTTCTTCCGGGCGGATCGTTGCCTTCCTCAATTTTGCGCTGGGGGCGCTTGTGGCGGAGCGAGACCTCCATAGTCGCTACTTTGCCCTGTATCAAATCCAGCCCACCCAAGCTTATGCGCCGGGATGTTTCACCTACAGCCATTACCTGCTGTCCACTGCCGCTTTGGGATCCTATGCTGAAGCGATTGCAGCAGTATTGCCTTGCTTTTGGATCTACCAAGAGGTGGGGCAGTTTATTCACCAAAAAGCCGGAGATAACAACCCCTATCAAGCCTGGATCGACACCTATGCTGGGGATGACTTTGCCCAGGTGGTACGGCAGGCCATCGCCATCACCGATGAGGTGGCAGAGAGCGTCAGTGCAGATGAACGAGAAAAGATGACGGTCGCATTTGTCAGGGCATCCCAGCTGGAATGGATCTTCTGGGATAGTGCCTATCGGCAAGAGACCTGGATGCCATAGGGTACAGGGCTTCTAGGGAGATTCTTAGGCAGGGGAGTAAGACAGGGAAACCGGCTGATGGGTGGGTACCACAGATGCCTCCATAGGAGCTAGCAACGTTCTCCCGGTCATTTCTTGAGGCTGAGGCAGGTTCAAAATATCGAGAATCGTGGGGGCCACATCCGCCAGGGATCCATGCTCCACCAACCGGGCATCAGCCCCATGCCCCGCAATTTTGCGCTGCTCACCCTCAATTACAATGAAGGGCACTGGATTGGTGGTGTGGGCTGTCCAAGGATTGCCTTGTTCGTCCCACATCACCTCTGCATTGCCATGATCCGCCAGGATGAGGGTGGTTCCCCCCACCGCCACTGTGGCACTCAAAAGTCGGCCAATTGCATCATCGACAGCCTTGAGAGCTTTGATGGTCGCCTCATAATTGCCGGTATGCCCCACCATGTCGGGGTTGGCATAGTTGAGCACCACCAGACTGTAGTCCTGCTTCCTGATGGCCTCTACCGCTCGATCCGTCACCGCTGCCGCCGACATTTCCGGGGCTTGATCATAGGTGGCTACCGCTGGGCTAGGCACCATAATCCGGTCTTCGCCTGGGTAAGGATGCTCGATGCCACCATTGAAAAAGTAGGTGACATGGGCATATTTCTCGGTCTCGGCAAGGCGTAATTGTTTGAGTCCATGCTCGCTCACCACTTGCCCCAACAGATGATCCAAATTTTGCGGGGTAAACATGACCTTGACTGGCAGGGCTTCCTCATACTGGGTCATGGTGACAAAGCTCAAATTGGGGATCCACTGCCGCTCAAAGCCTTTGAAGTCAGGATCCACAAACGCCCAGGTGAGTTGGCGGGCGCGATCCGGTCGGAAATTGAAGAAGAGGATGCCATCCCCCGGCAAGACTCGGCCCTCAGCCTGTAGCCGGACTGGCGGCAGAAACTCATCGGTCAAATCTTGTTCGTAGGCGTCCTTGAGCACCTGCTGACTGGTGCGACCATCGGCCACCATATCCTGGGTCATCATGTCGTACATCTTGCGGGTGCGATCCCAGCGATGATCCCGATCCATGGCGAAATAGCGGCCCGACACGGAGGCCAACTCGCCAGAGCCAATCTCAGCGATCTTCTGCTCCAATGCGGCCAGCGTTTCAGCAGCTTCTCGTGGCTTGGTGTCGCGGCCATCGGTAATGGCATGGACAAAGGTGAGCAGACCACGGTCGCCTGTGGCTCTCAACAGGGCATAAAGATGTTCGATATGAGAGTGAACCCCACCCTCGGAGCACAGCCCCACCAGGTGCAGTCGCCCTCCCCGTTGCTGAACCGTCTCACACAGCTCCACAAAAACAGGATTGCACCCGAGGGATCCATCTTCGGCGGCATCACTGATGCGTACCAACTCCTGAGGCACGATGCGACCGGATCCCAGGGTCAGGTGGCCAACTTCAGAATTGCCCATTTGTCCTTCGGGCAAGCCCACCGCTCGGCCCGATGCCTGTAACACCATGTGGGGATAGGCCGCCCACAATCCATCCATGATGGGGGTGTCAGCGCCACGTACCGCATTGCCGTCTAGACCTTCTCGAATTCCCCATCCATCCAGGATGACGAGCACAACAGGAGCTATCGAATGTGCAGCCATGAATCCGCCTCTTGCCTGATTCCAAGTGATCATATCAGCTTGGGTTTATTTTCCCCAAAAAACCATCGCTGAGGCTCTCTTAACAACGCCCTCTTAACAACTCAGAGGCTCATCCAGAGATCCAACGAGATTCAAAGGAGTTCCATATAAGACAAGCTTATAGGCAGAACACTTGTCAGCGATAAAAGAATTGAATAGCCTACTGAATACCCGAGCGATGACAAGATTCCACTGCTCAAGCAATCTCCAAAATCAGATTAACTCAGAGCCAATTGGAGTCCGAACCACTCGAATAATTATTACATTGAATTTGCCGATTGATGTCAAGCCAGAATGTCAGGATTTTTTGTGATCAACCCAATCCTGACATCACAATATAGAGGGTCTTATTGATAAACCTTCAGAACGGCGGCTCAAATTAAGTCATACGCATGATGCTGATAAGAAAATCTGAAGGCAATAGGCTTGGGCAAATCAGGAATCAGCACTTCAAGCTTACAGACTGTCTTAAGGTTGTAGCCAAGAGTTGTAGCCAAGAAGGGATCCCTGCGAACTATCGAAAAGCCACCTGAGCATCCCATCGCTAGAGCAAAGGGTTTGCGACATTGATTTGCAGTTGAATCCTCGATCAGGGTCAATCTAAGTGCAGTCAATCAGAATCGGGCCGATCGGGAATGATTGGGGGGGAGCGGACTGACTCAGCGCTGTGGCAGTATTAAAGACATGAATGTGTTACCCTACACGCACTAAGTCTTTCGCAGTCTCCACAGAACAGTCATCATAATTATGATTCAGGTTTCTCAGCAGGTGCCGTCTCAGTCGGCAGCAGATTCTCATCCTCTCCAATCGGGCGTGTGGTCGAGTGAGCAGTGGCTGAATTTAGAGCATGACGCCTGTGGAGTAGGCTTCATTGTCGATCAGCAAGGGCGAGCCAGCCATCACCTAATTCGACAGACCCTCAAGGCTCTGGTTTGCATGGAGCACCGGGGCGGCTGTGGTGGAGATGGCGAAACCGGGGATGGGGCGGGGATCACCACTGCCATCCCGTGGGGGATCCTGGCAAAATGGGCCACTCAAGCAGGGATCCCTTGGCCTGAGCAAGACAGGCTGGCGGTGGGCATGGTCTTTTTGCCCCCAGATCCAGCCGAGTGTAGCCAGATTTGTGCCTTGATCGATGACCATCTGGCCACCTCTGAATGGCAGCAGGTGGGCTGGCGCGATGTGCCTGTCCAGCCGGATACTTTGGGGCCAATGGCGCGGCAGAATCAGCCGACCATCAAGCAACTGGTGGTGGCGCATCCCAGCTTGAATGGGGATGCTCTGGAACAAGCCCTTTACCTGCTGCGGCGGCAGATCCGGCGATTGGTGGAATCGAAATTTGGCTTCTATGCCATCTACTTTGCCTCCCTCTCCACTCGGGTGATGGTCTACAAGGGCATGGTGCAGTCGGCTGTGCTGGAGCGATTCTATCTAGACCTTCAGGATCCCGATTTTGTCAGCCCTTATGCCACCTATCACCGGCGGTTTAGCACCAACACATTACCTCGCTGGCCGCTGGCCCAACCCTTCCGCTATCTCTGCCACAACGGCGAGATCAATACCTATGTGGGTAATGTCAACTGGATGGCAGCGCGTGAGCATACGCTGGCCCATCCCACCTGGGGCGATCAGATCGATACCCTCAAGCCCGTCATCGATCCGGGCACCAGCGATTCTGCTGGGTTGGATGGGGTGTTTGAACTGTTGATCCAGTCGGGGCATTCACCCCTGCAAGCCTTGATGATGCTGATTCCCGAAGCTTTCCATAACCAACCTGAGCTGGAAGAGCATCCTGAGATCACCGATTTTTATGAGTTCTTTGGCGGCTTGCAAGAGGCGTGGGATGGCCCTGCTCAGATCGTCTTTTGTGACGGCAAATGGATTGGAGCTGCTTTAGATCGCAACGGACTCCGGCCCGCCCGCTATGCCATCACCCGCGATGGTCTGATGTCGGTAGGATCGGAGGCTGGGGTGGTGGATCTTGAGGAGAGCGAGATCATCGAAAAGGCGACTCGGCCCTGGGCAGATGTTGGCGGTGAATCTGCAAACCTTGGAGATTCATAAAAATTGGGCCATCAAGCAGACGGTGGCCCAACAGCATCCCTATGGAGAGTGGTTGGCCAGCCATCGGGTGGAGTTGCTGGGGCAGGATTTTGGCGCTGAGCTGCAACTGTCGGAGGAGGAGCTGCTCCAGGCCCAGACGGCATTTGGCTATTCTGCTGAAGATGTGGAGATGGTGATCGAGGATATGGCCGCCAACGGCAAGGAGCCTACTTTTTCGATGGGGGATGATGCTCCTTTGGCGGTGCTCTCCCAACAGGCCCATCCCCTCTATGACTATTTCAAACAACGCTTTGCTCAGGTAACTAATCCCGCCATCGATCCCCTGCGGGAGAGTTTGGTCATGTCGCTGGATATGTATCTGGGGCGGCGGGGCAATCTGCTCACCATTCAGCCGGAAGATGCGCGGTTGATGCATTTACGCAGTCCCATTCTCAATGAGCCAGAGCTGGAGAGTCTCAAGCAGCAAAAAGAGTTTCCCCTCCAGACCCTCGGGATCCTGTTTGACCCTGCCACTGGACTGGAGGCAGCTTTGGTCTCCCTCTGTCAGGCGGCAACCCTAGCGGTACAGGCTGGGGCAGAGATCTTGGTGCTGTCAGATCGGGGTCTCAATGCTGAGCAGGCCCTGATTCCCCCCTTGTTGGCGGTGGGGGCGATTCACCATCATCTCATTGCGGCAGGATTACGTCTGCAAACCTCGCTGGTGGTGGAGACGGCTCAATGTTGGAGCACCCATCACTTTGCCTGTTTGATCGGCTACGGAGCCAGCGCCATCTGTCCGTATCTGGCCTATGAAACGATCCGGCAATGGTGGCACAAGCCCAAAACCCGCAAACAGATGGAGACCGGCAAGCTACCAGATCAGTCCCTGACCGAAGTGCAGCTCAAGTATCGAGCTGGGATCGAGGCAGGGTTGCTGAAGATCTTGTCCAAGATGGGGATCTCGCTATTGACCAGCTATCATGGGGCGCAGATCTTTGAGGCCATCGGACTGAGCCAGGAGGTGATCGATATCGCCTTCAAGGGCACCATCTCTCGGGTGGGCGGCATGACCCTGACAGATCTGGCCCAAGAGGTCTTGGTCAATCACCAACGGGCCTTCCCCGCATTGGAGGGCCGCAAGCTGGAAAACTACGGCTTCATCCAAGCCCGCCCCAAAGGGGAATATCACATCAACAGCCCAGAAATGGCCAAGTTGCTGCACAAGGCGATCGAGTCAGGCCAACCCTCCCATTACGACACCTACCAGAGCTATTTGCGCGGGCGCACCCCCACCGCACTGCGAGATTTGCTGGATTTTGCTAGTGACCGGGATCCCATCTCGGTGGATGAGGTGGAGTCAGCTGCTGCTATCTTCAGTCGCTTTGCCACAGGGGGGATGTCTTTGGGGGCGCTCAGTCGGGAGGCCCATGAGACCCTGGCAATTGCCATGAACCGGATTGGCGGCAAGTCCAACTCTGGAGAAGGGGGCGAGGATCCCGAGCGCTATTTGACTCTCTCGGATGTGACGGCTAATGGCACCTCCGTGGCCTTTCCCCACCTTAAAGGCTTGAAAAACGGCGATACCGCTAGTTCTGCCATCAAGCAGGTGGCCTCCGGTCGGTTTGGGGTCACCCCCGCCTATCTGCTCAGCGCCCGACAGATTGAGATCAAAGTGGCTCAGGGGGCCAAGCCTGGGGAAGGGGGGCAGCTACCGGGCAAAAAGGTCAGCTCCTACATCGCCAAGTTGCGCCGCTCCAAACCAGGGGTGACGCTGATCTCGCCTCCTCCCCATCACGACATCTACTCGATTGAGGATCTGGCTCAGCTGATCTTCGACCTTCATCAGATCAACCCGGCGGCTAAAGTCTCGGTCAAGCTGGTGTCCGAGGTGGGGATCGGTACTGTGGCGGCTGGGGTGGCCAAGGCCAATGCTGATGTGATCCAGATTTCTGGCCATGAGGGCGGGACGGGAGCCTCTCCCCTCAGCTCGATCAAACATGCGGGATCCCCGTGGGAATTGGGCTTGGTGGAGGTGCATCGGGCCCTCTTGGACAATGGCCTGCGAGATCGCTCGATTTTGCGAGTGGATGGGGGCATCCGCACCGGCTGGGAGGTGGTGATGGCGGCGATGTTGGGGGCGGAGGAATTTGGCTTCGGCACTGTGGCGATGATTGCGGAGGGCTGCATCATGGCTCGTGTTTGTCATACCAACGGCTGTCCAGTCGGGGTGACCAGTCAGCGGGAAGACTTGCGTAAACGCTTTCCTGGCACGCCTGACAATGTGGTTACCTTCTTTGCCTATGTGGCGGATGAGGTGCGGCAGATTTTGGCCAAGCTGGGCTATCACTCTCTGACCGAGGTGATTGGACGGGCAGACCTGCTCACCACTCGGGCCGATGTGCAATTGGCCAAGACAGGATCCCTGGATCTGGGCCTCTTGTTGAATCTACCCGCCGCCTATGATCCCGCAGTGGGGCAAACCCAAGCGGTCTGGCTGCACCATGAGGATGTCCACTCCAATGGGCCAGTCTTGGATGATCAACTCTTGGCGGATCCCAGCCTCAAGTCGGCCATCGAAACCTGTGGCTCTGTTCAAATCGAGCGGACTGTCCTCAATACCGATCGCACCATCGGCGCGCGGGTGGCGGGGGTACTGGCCAAGCGGTATGGGGATCAGGGCTTTGCCCAAGCTGGGGGACATCTAGATTTACGCCTGACTGGCAGCGCGGGCCAAAGTCTGGGGGCGTTTAACTTGGCTGGGATGCGTCTTACCTTGGTGGGAGAGGCCAACGACTATGTGGGCAAGAGCATGAATGGCGGTGAGATCATTCTCATGCCCCCGCTTGATTCTCAACGGGATCCTGCTGAGAGTGTCATCCTGGGCAACACCTGCCTCTATGGGGCCACCGGGGGATCCCTGTTTGCCAATGGACGGGCCGGAGAGCGCTTTGGGGTGCGAAACTCTGGTGCCCAGGCGGTGATCGAGGGATCTGGCGACCACTGTTGCGAGTACATGACGGGCGGCATCGTGGTGGTGCTGGGATCCGTCGGGCGCAATGTGGGGGCGGGCATGACGGGTGGACTGGCCTATATGCTAGATGAGGCGGGGACATTTCCGGCCAAGGTGAATAGCGAGATTGTCAGGATCCAACGGGTGCAAACTGCAGCAGCTGAGGAGCAATTGAAGGGCTTGGTTCAAGAGCATTACCGCCTGACCAACTCCCCCAAGGCTGAGCAGATCCTGCAAAAGTGGGATCACTATCTGCCCCAGTTTTGGCAGGTGATTCCCCCCTCAGAAGATGGCACAGAGCTGACAGATACATTTGAAGTTACCGCAGCTGTGATGTCCTAGCTATAGTGTCACAGTTGACAGAGTGACTCAAGCTGTGGGTCTAGAGGGATTGAGGCTCACGGGCTGAATCCCTGATATTGCCTGGGGGCGGTGATGATTCCGGTATCACGCCAACATAGACTGGATCCCTACTTCTAAAGCGGTGGGCTCTGGGCCAAAAGCTGCTCGTCAGTCCCTCTCATCCATCACAAAGGGATCCGTATGCTCGAAGATCACCTTCATGGGTTCGCGGGCCTCGGAAATCAAGAGGCCCCTCCCTAACATCAGAGGGGATCCCATCCCTTGAATGGATGAAACAGATTGGATCCCGCCTGATTAGAAGGTGGTAGTGCTAGCAAAGTAATGATTCGTTATAGTGATGGAGGAAGTTAAATATCATGCCAATATGATTTTCGAGTTTCTTGGAGAAAGATAGACTTTGCCTGACAAGCCTGCCAATTCGCTGCCTAAGAGTATTATTTAATCGCTCAATTAATGATGTCTTTCCTGTTTCTTTACCAACTGGCTGATGCTGCTCTTTCGGGATAACTCTTTCATAAGAATCCCAGAAGTCTGTGTAGAATGTGCTGCCTTCTTTCCAAGTATCTGGAATCCTGTCGCAAAGTATTTGAGCACTTCTTCTGTCTCGATTACCTACATAAGCAGCTACTACTAACCGTGTCTCTTTATCCATAGCTATCCACAGCCATCTCGATTACAGCCCTTCCCTCAGTCACTCGCTACAGTCAATACACTAGACCTCTTGCATGAATTGAACCTCACTTCCCTGAATCCCTTGATTTAAGGCAATTTGTAATGTTCATCAAGATACAAAAAACTATTCGCGCAAGAGGTCTAGTGAAGTAGATGAGGACAACATCA
>JAAUUM010000299.1 GCA_012031565.1 Synechococcaceae cyanobacterium SM2_3_2 | reverse complement strand
AGTGGTAACCCCCAGTGGTTTCGCGGGTGCGCTCCACCCCTAGCATCCAAGGCGATGTGGTGACAGTGGCACGCCCCAAACGCTCTTGCCAGTTTTGGAGGCTCAGCTGGGTGCTGACGGGATCCCGGTTTGGCTCAGGGTGGAAGGCGGCTGGGTGGCGGCAGAAGCTGATGGCACCCGCCTGGTGGAACCCGAGTAATGGGCCCAAGACTGTGTCAGACTCTTTTCTTTCAGGCTGTCTAAGCTGGAGAATTTTGCGTGGATTTATTACGCAATGTCCCGATGGGGATCTATCTCGAATCCCCTCGCACCTGGCTTCATACGCTGGATCCCCGCATCAAGTTGGTGTGGTTGCTCAGTTTTCTGCTCAGTCCCATCTTGGCCAGCGATACTTGGCGGCTGGGGCTAGTTGTGGGTCTGCTGGGGGTGACTCTGCTGAGTGGTCTGCCGTGGCGAGTGTGGCGACGACAGATGCCATTGGTCTTGCTAGTAGGACTGGTGAGTTTTCTGTTGACGGCTTTGGCTCCCGATGGGTTGGGGGTTACCCCGATTCCCCAACGGATGGGCGCTGATAGTCCCGCCTATGGCTTACTTCTGTCTGCCCCAGGGGCTTCAGATGAGAACACCGTGGAAGATCTTGAGCAGCCTGATTCAGCCTCTGCTGACCTGTTAGGGGTGGACTGGGGGGCATTACAGCAGCAGGATCCCTATCGTTATCAGGTCTTACGGATCCCTCGCCTGCTCATTCTGGGGCCATTTACAATCACGCAGCGATCCCTTAACTTAGGCATCCGAGTGGGGACGCTGATCTTTTTATTGCTCTATGCCACCAGCTTGTTTTTGTTGACCACTGCGCCGGAGGAGGTATCGGAGGGTATCGAGCGGATGATGCGGCCTCTCAATCGGTTGGGGGTGCCGGTCTCGGAGATTATCTTGACCTTGACCTTGGCTCTCAGATTTCTCCCCTTGGTGCTAGAAGAAGTTCAAAACCTGATTCGGGCGGTGCGTACCCGCGATATCCGCTGGCAGCTACTGAGTGTGCGGGGATCCATTCATGCGATTTTGTCATTGGTGGAGCGGCTCTTAGAAAACCTGCTATTGCGGGCAGAACAAACGGCCTCTGCCATGAAAGCACGGGGCTATAGTGGCCCTAGCTACACTGTGCGATGGCATATCTTCACCTTTCGCTCCCGGGATTGGCTGCTGATTGGGCTGCTGCCGCTGTTCTGGGGGATCCGCTTGGTCTATTTCAACCAGTGGACTTAATGTGGACTTAATGGGTGGGAGAGCTGATGGGTGGGAGCAGATTGACTCAGAATCTTCTCAACGTCTGGAACCTTTGCTACAATCATTAAGCTGAAAAATTTAAGATGGGTCGGTAGCTCAGCGGTAGAGCATTCGGCTTTTAACCGACTGGTCGAGGGTTCGAATCCCTCCCGACCCATTTCATAAGTAACTTAGCTATGACCTCAGGATCCTTCACTTGTAAGGGTTCTGGGGTTTTTACTTTGGTCTACCTTAGTTAGGACAGGTTGAAGCGGTAACTAAGGTTGGGTCTGTCAGAGGGGGTAAACTTATATCAGGGTTATATCAAGGTTGGACTATGGCAGAGGCTATGAAAAGCTCAGAGGTGCTAGAGAAGATAGGAAAGGTAACTATAGAGAAGTACCGAGGGACTACTATCCGTGTGCGATGGTACTCAAGGGCTAAGGGTCGAGCTGAGTATATAACCATAGGTGAGGATTCGGCTTCTACCCTCAGGGCTGCACGTAAGGTAGCTGAGGATATAGATCATGCGATCAAGTCAAATAGGCTGGATGACTACCTAATCGGATATAAGTCACAGGGGGTAGAGGCATCAAGGATCAGGATCGTATCCGATGATGAGTTAATACCTAAGCCCCAGATCGACTTGCTAGACCTTTGGGATCAATGGGTTGAGCATAAGAAAAGGTCAGTAAACGAGAAGGGTGGTAAAGGTCTGAAAGCTAATACTCAGAGAGAGTATGAGACCCACAGAAGGATCCTAGTTAAGTTAGATAAGGATCTATGCTGGGAACCAGTCAGATTCACAACTAAGCTGATTGACGTTACTACACAGGATCAAGCTAGGCGGATCATTATGTATCTCAGCTCTGCTTGTGAATGGGGGATCTCATTACAGCTATGCAGTGATAACCCATTTAAGTTAATGAAGGCTCACTTCAAACGTGCTAAACCTAAAGATAATGACAAAGGGGCTAATTCATTTACACAGGATGAGAAGGATCAAGTCATACAAGCATTCAGAACCAATCGTTACTATAGTCACTACACGAACCTAGTACGGTTTTGGTTTATGACTGGATGTAGACCGTCTGAAGGGTTGAGTCTACATTGGGGGGATGTATCTCCAGACTGCTCTAAAGTGACCTTTAGAGGATCCTATCAAGAGGTAAAGGGGGCTATGGTTTGGGGTGAAGGATCCAAGAACAATGAGACTAGAACCATCCCAGTAGAAAAAGACTGTCAAGAACTTCTAAAGGAGATCAGACCTGAGGATCCTAAGGATGATGATCTAGTATTTCCTAGCCCTACAGGTAAAGTGATTAGATATCACAATGCAATAACACCTGATGGATGGTGGCATAAGGTGGTAGACCCAATTAAGCCAGGAACTACACCCTACAACTGTAGAGATACCTTTATCACCGATAAGCTCTCTAATGGTAAATCGATTACTTTGTTGGCAAAATACTGTGATACATCAGAGCAGATGATCAGAGAGAACTATCAAGATGATAGTAAACTATCCCTCATGCTTCTAATGGATTAGGGATAGTTTTGTAGGATTGGGGATCCAAAGTCTATGAAGAAAGCAGTATCGTCTAGAGAGCGTTACTTTATGCTCAACCCAGTAAGTAAAGCACTAGGGATCTCTTATGGGATCTTGTATAGACGAGCGGTTAAGGGTCGGACTAGGTTCTTTAAGTTCAACTCTAGACGATACCTTTTGGATAGTGACTTGATCTGTATATTGACGGATCTTAGACCTAAACAGACTGAAGAAGTGCAAAGTAGGATTGATGAGTTTATTGAGTCTGTTTAGGTAGGTTGAGGTGGAGTTAGACTCCAGAACGTTGAAACACATAGTCTATTGCTTGATCTACTTGAGGGTATTCTTTAGGGGATACCCTTTCTAGTATGTGTATTGCATCCTTTGATCTGATACAAGTTAAACCACGATAAGTAGTTTTCTTTAGTTTTCGTCTGTTTACCCTGTTGTGTAATGCCCCAAGGGTTAAACCTGAGAGCTTGGATAGTTCACTTAGGGAGATCCAGTTAGTAGGGTTGATTCTGCTCATGGGAGTAGTAGGGGGTAGGGGGTAAAGATCTGGGTAGTGGATCGGTTCTGTTGCGGATTTC
>JAAUUM010000298.1 GCA_012031565.1 Synechococcaceae cyanobacterium SM2_3_2 | reverse complement strand
GCTGGGTAAAGTCAGGGTGGTGAGCATCCGAATCGTGGTGGACTTGCCCGCTCCGTTGGGGCCTAAAAGGCAAAAACCTCCCCTTGCGGCAAACTCAAGCTCAGATCTGCCACCACAGGCTGGTCGCCAAATCGTTTCCAGACATGGCTCAACTCCACCGCAATGGGGTGAGCTGTACTGGCCTCAGGAGAGCTGGAAGGGGAGAGGGCGGTGGTCACAGGGGATATCCTCGGCAAGGGCTTGACTCCATTTTAGGACGAGCCCAGGGATCCCGGAGAAGACTGGCTTTAAGCTAGCTCCCCTGTGGACAAAGATTTGATTTAGGCTTCAGCGATGGTGATCGACTGGATCGTGACGGTGGTATTGGGGCGATCCTGCCGATCTGTAGGAGTGCTGGCGATGGCATCCAGCACATCTTCCCCACTGGTGAGTTTGCCAAAGATGGTATAGCTGGGGGGCAGGCCGTAGTCTTGGTGCATGACAAAAAACTGACTGCCATTGGTGTTGGGGCCAGCATTGGCCATCGCCAGGGTGCCACGGCTGTAGGGACGCTTGACCGGCTCATCGTTAAATTTGTATCCTGGCCCGCCTCGGCCTGTGCCCGTGGGATCCCCCCCTTGGATCATGAAGCCTGAGATCACCCGATGGAAGATGACATCGTTGTAGAAACCATCTCGCGCCAAAAAGACAAAGTTGTTGACGGTGTTGGGGGCATCTTGGGGGAACAATTCTGCGGTCATGGTGCCAGCGGACGTCTCGATGGTGGCGGTGTAGGTTTTGTCAGCAGAAATGCTCAGGGGTGGCGGGCTGTTGTAAGACTTCATGCGGTTGCAGCAGGTGATAATACCTTTGCAGCCTATCGCATTGGAGGGGATCCCTGATGGTTGATACCTTCTCCCTGGCTGGCCCGTTGGCTGGCCCGTTAGCTGGCCCGTTGGCTGAGTGGAGAACATCATCAAGGATTATCAAGGATCATCAAGGGTTGGATCCCCATCATTTTTAACCCTATCTTGGGTACAGCTCTAGGGGGCGGACCGCCCATGATAGGCTGACAATCATAAGTTAGGTTAACAATCGGATCCCTTGGTCTTGGCGCTGCGTGGGTGATAGGGCAAGGAATGCTCGGGATCCCGTCAATATGATTTTTCTCCCCTCTGCCCTGTGACCTCTCCGCCCCAACTGTCGCCGCCACCGCCTGAGCCTCTCTATCTTGTGGAAGCTGCTTTTTTGTCCAGCACTGCGGTATTGGTATGGCTGCTCAGCTATAGCCCTTTGGGGCCATTTGTCCGGCTGTTTTTTGCTATCCCGGTGGCGTTAGGGGTGATGCGTTGGGATCTGCGTACGGGCATGTTGACATTGGTGGTGTCTGCCCTGTTATTGACGATTATCTTGGGGCCGACCCGCAGCATCATGTATGTGATGCCCTATGGGGCAATCGGCTACTGGTGTGGGGGGCTATGGCGCAAGGGATCCTCCTGGTACTTGTCGGTTTTGACGGGGGCGTTGATCAGCACCTTTGGCCTGGTGTTTCAGTTTTTGCTCAGTTCGTTGTTGGTGGGAGAAAATCTCTGGGCCTACCTGACCATTCAGCTGACGGGATTCACCAATTGGCTGTTGGATTTGAGCCTGAGTTGGCTGGGGATCTACGTGGTGGCGCAGCCCTGGATGATTCAGTTCTCAGTGGTGGGGTTCATCGCCCTCAATTCGATCATCTATGTGTTTACGGTTCATCTGGTGGCGGCATTGGTGATGGAGCGGTTGAAATGTCCGCTGCCCCTGCCCCCCAAGTGGGTTCAGTTTTTGCTGGAGTGAGGGATCCCGGTAGATCTATTTTGCCCTACCCCAGCTCTCCCATCGAAGCCGCTAGATCCGGGGAGGAAGCATTGGGATCCTGGGGGTGCAGCTCTGCTCCGGGCAAGTGAATCTCCAGGCGAGGCCGGCCCTGACCATAGGTGAGGTCATAGCTCCAGGTGAGCAGACGATGCCAAAGACGGGGCCAGCGAGGCTCGATCTGTGGTTGCAACAGCCTCAGCAGCGGCGGAGCCCAGGATCCACACAGCCAACTGATAAAAGCGGATGCCGTGAAGCTCAGGTAGGTAGGGATCCATTTGCGGAAGCCCTCAAAGCCCACCATCTGCCAAATCCAGACCAAAATCAGCGGATTGTAACGGGCCGCCCCCAGCGCTAACCGGGTGAAATCCCACCAACTGGCTCGGTCTTTGATAAAGCGATCCGCCACCTCGGGATCCTCTGCCGCCAGGATGCCAAAAAAGCTATTCAACATGGCATTGGCCTGTCCCGGCCTCAGGTTCCGCCCCGTGGGCACCATCATTCCCTGCGAGAACATCCACGTCACGGCAGCATTGCCCTGAAAGGCCCGTACCCGTTGCAGATCTTGGGCGGTGAGCAGATCATGCTTGAGGGCAGTATCTAGCAAATCCGCCAACCGGGGAGAATTGCGCACCAACGCCCCAAACCCCGTAAAGCTGAGGGGAGATTGCATGGCTGCGGCATCCCCAATCGTCAGCACCCGGTCAAAGCTCAGATCTTGATCCCCCACCCGGCCAAATCGGCCTGGAATATAGCCAAAAGTGGCTTTTTTGAAGGTCAGATCCTCCATCTCACAGCGGCGGTATTCCGGCACAATGGTGAAAAAATCCTCATACATCTGCAACAGGGATCCCGGATTATCGGGGTGCACCTGATGATAGTGAAATAAATAGATGGTCAAGTCTTGATCGGGGCCAGGAAATAATTCCCAGATGAGCTGCCGACCTCGGCTGATATCCCCATGACTGGCCAAGATATCGCCAAATTGGGGATCCCAAACCTCCGGCGGGATCCCGCTGGTAATCGTGGCCCCCACGGTGGGACAAACACTATCAAAAGCCCGATGGCCATTGATCTGCTGAGCAATCGGAGAGGCCGTCCCCATCGCATCCACCAACAGTCGGGACACTAGATAAAATGAGCCGTGAGCAGAGTTGGCCTCCTCCAGACTTTTCAGTTCCAATGTGATGGTGTCGGGCTGACAATAGGCCCTCTGAAACTCAGTCCGGTCAAAAATCTTGCCCCCGGCTTGCCGGATCTTCTCCCCGCACATCCGCAATAACTTTTCCGCATCAATCGCCAAATTCAGCACTGTCGGGGTGTGCAAAATAGGGGCTTTGACAGGGCTATTGCCATCAAAAAACTTGTTGAAGCCATCCACATAAGTACGCAGGATTAGCCCTTCCGTTTCGGCAACACTGAACAATCCCAAGTCCGACAGGGTGCCCAATTCCTGCCGCGAGATATTCCATTCTCGATTCATGCGGCCAAAGGTTAACCGCTCTATCAAAGCGACCCGGTAACCCATCTGAGCCATGATCGCCGCTTGAATCGCCCCAACGCCCCCCAATCACCACCACATCC
>JAAUUM010000297.1 GCA_012031565.1 Synechococcaceae cyanobacterium SM2_3_2 | reverse complement strand
CTGGCGCATCCTGAATCCTCTACTCTTGCTGTTGCAGGTTTTTCACTCCGTCAACCTCGAATCACTGGCCACTCTCCTACCCGTTGCTATGGCCGGTCGGCGTAAGGCTCTCCAACGCCTGCTGACAACCTTGGATATTAAGACCCTCTGGTTCCCTCTGATCAGCTCTTTGTTGAAAGCACGGTTTCTACCTGGCTCAACTCTCTATCTGATAGTGGATAGAACCCAATGGAAGCATCACAATCTACTGATGGCCAGCCTCGTCTGCGGGCGACAAGCCATACCGATTTACTGGAGACTGCTAGAAAAGCAAGGCTGTAGCAATCTATCCGAACAAATCCATGTCATTGATATCGTTCAACCTCTGTTTGCCGACTATCGATTGATAGTACTTGGGGATAGAGAGTTTTGCTCTGTGAAATTAGCAGAAGCCCTGAGGAGAAGGAAGATAGGCTATTGGTTGCGATTGAGGAAAACTGCAACGATTGAATTTAACCAGCAGATTCAGCTGCCTTTGTGGCAAACAGGACTCCGGCCTAAAATCGGCTTTTACTGGGCTGGAGTGAAGGTGACAAAAGCACAAGGCTTTGGGGTGTTTAATGTGGCGGCTAAATAGATGAACAGGCTGTATCCGCTCTTACTGCATCCTCAAGCGATGTCTGAATGCTATTCGGAATGACTATAGATCAGGGGGCAGCTTGTAACCGCAGCAGTAATGCCCAAGGCCCCGGCATAGCCCTATGGATCCGATTTGGATCTGGGCGCACAATAAAGCCATCACTACCTGACCGCCCCCTACCCCGTTGACATGGTCTATATCTGTCCCGATTGCCACGATAGATTTTTATTTCAGCCCCAGGAGTGCCCCACCTGTGCCAGCGGTCAGCAGCGGCAGTTGCGATCCCGACGAGCCCGAGAACGACGCAGTAGCTATGACCCAACTGGCAAAATTGCCCATGAGGAGTTTTGGGCCTTGCTTAAGTGGTATCCCTGCTGTCCCTGCTGTGGGCAAACCTGGGAGCAGATCCCCACGCCTATTAGCCAAGATCACATTATTCCCATCAGTCGCGGTGGCCCCAATACAACCGCCAATTTGCAGCCTCTGTGCCAACCCTGCAATCTGTGGAAGTCAGATCACCTGATCGCCTTTGATCCCATTCAACCCGGTCGGGCGGTGGCATTGCCCCCTCGCTTACAAGCCCATTTTGCCAGTCTGCCCGAAGGCCAGGATGGCGATAGTCCCAACCTCGCTGCCCCTGCCCAACTACAGCTCTGGGATCCCATCTCAGAGGCGGATCCCGTCTTCCCTCAGGCCTCTCCAAGCCAACTGGAGGCGATCACCGTGGCCAAAACCCGCGCCCAGATCAAAAACGGATCCCTCCATTCCTTCAAAGCCGTGATCCGGTACGGAAGAAACGAGGGGGTTATATCTCAGGGATCCCTGTGAACGCTGAACTGATGATCGCTGAGCTGATGGCGACGAAGATACTGAGTCAGGGTGTTGTAGAGCAACATGGTCACGGTCATGGGGCCAACCCCCCCCGGCACGGGAGTCAGGCATCCCGCCACCGCCAGCACAGACTCAAAATCCACATCCCCCACCAAGACACTCTGGCCATCCTCCCTGTCCACCCGGTTGATACCCACATCGATGACGGTAGCTCCGGGCTTGACCATCTCCCCAGTTACCAGCTGCGGCTGGCCCACCGCCACCACCAAAATATCGGCAGTCCGGGCCATCGCCGCCAAATCGGGGGTGCGGGAATGGGCCATAACTACTGTGGCGTTGGCTCCCAGCAACATCAAAGCAATCGGCTTGCCCACCAAAATACTGCGCCCGATCACCACCGCCTGCTTGCCCGCCGGATCGATCTGAGCATCCTCTAAGATCTTCATCACCCCAAAGGGGGTACAGCTGCGGATGCCATCCTCCCCTCGCACCAGACGGCCCAGATTGACCGGATGCAGACCATCGGCATCTTTGTCGGGATCAATAGCCAGCAATGCCTGGGTGCTATCCAAATGAGCTGGCAGCGGTAATTGCACTAGGATCCCGTCCACGCGGGGATCCCGATTGAGGGCTTCAATGGCACCCGTCAGGGTTTCTGGCGTGATATTGGCGGCAAAATGCTGGCCAAATGAGGCGATCCCCACCCGTTCGCAGGCTCGCTCCTTATTGCGTACATAGGCTGCACTAGCAGGATGATCCCCCACCATCAACACCGCCAATCCAGGCGGACGGCCCACCTGCTGTTGCACCTTCGCCACGATCTGCTGCATCTCTGCTTGCATTCGTTGGGCCAAGGCTTTGCCGTCCAGAAGGGCTGCTTTCGTCATGCGGGATCCCTTGTCAACAGTCGTATGAACCGTTACCCATCATGCCTCAGGCTGGCGGTCTCCGAAAGAGCGGGCCAAATCTGCGAGGATAAAGGGTGGATTTTCACCAATAGGGATCCCAATGGCTCGACTTTCCGTGGAGTTGCAGGCTTACTTTGAGGCAGAGACCTGTCCTGAACAAGTAAAGTTGCGGGAGGTATTGGCCTTGGCGGGGGAGCGCACCTTTGGGTTTGGCTTTGTGCTGTTGTCCTTTCCTTCCGCTTTGCCCATTCCTGCCCCGGGCTATTCGATTCCGTTTGGGTTTGGCATCCTGCTGCTCTCCGTCCAACTGATTGGGGGTCGCTCTAGCCTGTGGCTACCTCGGCTCATTGGGGACAAAAAGCTGCAATCGGGCCAGATGCGGGGGGTATTGAAGAAAGGGATCCCGTGGCTCCAGCGGATTGAAAACATCTCTCGGCCCCGCTGGGGTCAGGTCAGCGACACCCCCGTGAGCCGGTTAGTCAGTGGGCTTTTGATCAGCCTGATGGCCATCTTTATGCTGATCCCGATTCCTGGCACCAATACGCTGCCAGCGATAGGGATCTTTGTGACGGGCTTTGGTCTCTCCGAAAAAGACGGGCTGATTACCAGCCTGGGCTGGGGGATCTGTGGATTAGCCAGTCTGTTGGTGCCCCTGATCATGGCAGCCTACGCTTATGGGGGGAAGACTTTGCTGGACTGGTTTGGGGGTTTTTAATCAGCAGTCTGTTGCCGTTGAGCAAAAACCAGAGGGATCCCGACTGGATCGCCCTGTGTCCCCAGCAAGGCCGTTGGACGCGCTCCCCGTAAAACCCGAAGATCCTCTTCATCCAAGGGCACCGGGATCCCGCTGCGGATCAGCTCGGCAAAGTTTTCGTTGGGGATCATGATGCAGAGGGCATAGAGACGACCCGGCCCTGTGTTGCGGATGGCATGGATGCCGGTGGGGGGGACCAAGAGGCTATCGCCAGCCTGGATAGGAATCTCTTTGCCATCACAGACCGCCACCCCTATGCCCAAAATGATGAAAAACATCTCGATGGCCAATTGATGCTGATTGGGAGGAGTTTTGCCCCCTTC
>JAAUUM010000296.1 GCA_012031565.1 Synechococcaceae cyanobacterium SM2_3_2 | reverse complement strand
CGTCCCGCAACCCTTGGAATCCCTTGCGAACGTCCCGAACCCTTGGATCCCTTGCAACGTCCCGAACCCCTTGGATCCCCTGCAACAACTTTAATTCCTTCATAAAAAAAGATCCCCCAACACTGAGGGATCCATGTGAGTAGGTCAGTTCGCTATTGCCCTAGCGAGTGGGTCGAATGGGCCGAACTGCACAATTGAGATTACGCAATGGGCGCAAAGGACGACCCGCAGGAATGGGGCGATAGGTAAGCTGGAAGTTATCGATAGCAAAGCCAGATGCGCCTTGATTAGATAGCCCTTCGCCACCGACGGGCCTGAAGCGAATGAAGACAGGAGCAGGTTGATTATTGACATCGGAGCCAAACCCAGCCAAATTGCAAGAATTGAGGGTTATGGATCCAAAGGCGTCTCCAGCTCGGTATAGACCTAAATCAATGAAGGAGCCGGTATCTCCGACTCGATATTCAACTTGCCAGAAAACTATTCTGTTGCGAGGGGCATTGGTCTGAGCATCAACAGAGAGCCTAAAGTCCTGAAAGCCAAGGGTCTCTTCCAGCTTAAAGACAAACGACTGGCCAAGGTTACCGCTGCGATTAGCTAGAGCACGGTTAGGAGAA
The DNA here is from genome assembly GCA_012031565.1 of Synechococcaceae cyanobacterium SM2_3_2. Taxonomy (GTDB): domain Bacteria; phylum Cyanobacteriota; class Cyanobacteriia; order Thermostichales; family Thermostichaceae; genus JAAUUM01. Next base: position 2,822 of record JAAUUM010000296.1, on the reverse strand, counting down.
GCATTTTGTTGAGAACCGCTGGATCCCTCAACCAACCCTTGAATCGAGGCTCGATTAGTGGCTGCTCCTCCACCAAAAGCCCAGTTTTGCAGTGTGGGGTCAAAAGCAATGTTGTCTCCCAGCAGACCTTGATTAGCTTGCGGCCCTACAGGTGCTGTAATTTGACAAGCACTCCAACCCTCTGGCAGCCCGGATCCCAATCCATCAAAGTTTTCCCTATAAACTCCAGATTTATTCAGAGTGATAGCCGACGTCGCACCGGATGAATTGGTGCTCTCAGCACAAGCACCACCCGCCACCAAACTAACTACATCACTTTCAGCAGCAGGATCCATCGCCACAGGGGATCCCCCTCCGCAAGCACTCAAGATCAGGGCAGCAAGCAAGAGACTAGACCAAAGACGGATGCGGGATCCAGGGTCGCGGCGTAAAACCATCACAAAGCTCCTTATGGGTACCAATTTTAGGGGGGAACAAGCATTGAACTGATACTAGCTTGCGTACTAAACATTCAAAATAGTAGCAAATCCCGCTAAAATTACAACTCTTTATACAATGAAGGGGTTTGAGATTGAGTTTCAAGTCTTTATCTTCAGTTGCTTTTTTTGGGTTGTTGAACCTAATTATTTGAACGGGATCCCTTGCTCAAAGTGATTGATGGCTCCTCTGGCAACAGTCAAGATTGCTGATACTATTGGCGCTGTAAGGTTATTTAGACTGATCTACCCATCTGCCATGATTCGTACCCTCTTACTTTGCAGTTCGCAAACTCTAGTGTTTCGGGTGCAGGTGATCCTGGTGACGGGTCTCTTAGGGTCTCCGGTTGTGGCACAAGAACTTTCGTCGCTGACGGCCCCGACAACTACAGAGTCTTTGCCGTCTGAGGCGGGCTGGGAGGGGGGGCAGGTGCCTGCTACCTCTTGGTCGAGTATTGAGCAGGATCCCTTTGGGGGGACTGACACCCAGCAGATAGTGGCAGATATGGCGAAGCTGGAGACTCTGCTGAATCAGTTGCGTCAGCTCTCCAATACCCCTCGGCCCCAAACCTCAAACGACGGGAGAAACGACGAGAGAGTTGTGGCTAGCCAAGATACCGCTGTGCCTCAGGTGGCGGATTTGTCTGCGCCGGTGCAAACCGCTATCGATACAGCCCCAGATTCAGATTTGGTTCGTTCGTCCGCAGGGCAGGATCCAATCTCAGCTGAGGTTGCGGCCCAAGAGGAACGCTTGCGGCAACTTTGGCAAGGTACTCAGCCCCTGAGCAGACCATTGCCCCCCAGCCTGGATCCTGAAGTGGCCGGTATGCCTGAAATGGTGATCTTGTCTCCGGCCATCACCAGCCAGCAGATGCCGCCGCCGCCTTTGGCTCAAGTGCCTGCACGATCATTGGATCCAACCCCAGATCCTGTGCCCACTTTGCCGCCGTTGGAAACACTTGGTAGACCCTTGGCTCAGGTGCCCGAAGCGGACTTGACCCGACCGGAAGAAACATCACCGATCCCGCCGATTGCACCGCTAGAGCCGGATCCGATTGAGCCGCCTTTGGCTCCTGTGGTCAATATCCCCACCAGTCACCGCGTCGGTGCGCTTAACACAGGCCGTTCCACTGCTAGGGTCAGTATTGCTAACCCTAACTTTGCCCAATTTCGGGTTCTCGATGATGAAATTGGTGGATCCTATTACCGTCAGCTTGACCGAGATGCCAGCTCCAATATCGCTGAGATTACTCCAGAGGATCCGGCCCCACTGACTTTTAGCTATAGCGACAGTGGGGTTGGGGTCGATAACACGGCGGTGAATCGGACATTGTTTACCACCACCACGGTGCGACCCTCGGCGGTGTTTGATTATTCGTTGGCGGGGTTTGCGGCCTATCAAGGATCTGTGCCGGGATGTCGTAATTCTGGATTGGGGCCGTGGACGGCGATTTTGCCCAACTCAATCTTGATCGATCCAGATACAGGAGAAGCCTTTTTTGCTCCAGCGGGGGGAGATGCCTTGGTGCAGTCCAGTGGCACCTTGGGTGGGGTGAGTGTAGAAACAATCTGTCGCCCGGTCTCCAATGAAGTGGTGGCCGATGTGTTGGCCAACCCCCAAGACTTGATCCGCAACCCCGAAGCTCTGGTGTTTGTGGTCGAAAATGTCGAGATCGTAGATACCGAAACTGTTACTTCTCGAACCACGGAGACTGATCGAGAGTTTACGGTGATCCCACTGGCTTGGAGTTATGTACAGCAGGATTTGGTTGGGGCAGACTTTACCGGATCCTCGTCGATCTTGCGGCAGTGGTATGTGGATCCTCGGGCTGATTTGGCGACCACATTGGTGGGCTTGGGCAGTGCCACGATTTTGCCGTCTCTGGAAGCTTCTGAAACCGTGGAAGGGATCCCAGACGAAAACCTGGCTTTGGGGGTGCTCAAGCTGAATCCTGATGGGATCCAGGCGCGGGAGCTGTTAGCAAGTTTAGGGGGGCGGCCTAATGATAGTTTTCGTCCCAGTTGGGCCACCTATCGAACACGAGCTGATAATGTGGATCCTCTGAATGGATCTGGATCCAATGGTGCGACAGATGGTGCGGCACAAACCACTGATGCTCTTGAAGACGATATCCCGGTGACAGGATTTGGCTTTGAGATTGGCACCATCGAAACCTCACGGCTAATTCGGCAGGATGAGCGGAACTTTTTTACCCCAACCACAGACAAAGAAGTTTTTGTGGATGTGCCAGTGGCGGGGGGCGGAGCTGGCATTAATGTCCGCTTTCCTGAGCAATCAGTTGATTTTTTTGCCAATGGCGGTCAACCCAATAGTGCTGTGGCGTG
>JAAUUM010000295.1 GCA_012031565.1 Synechococcaceae cyanobacterium SM2_3_2 | reverse complement strand
CGGCGATGCTGCTCTATCTGGATAATCAGCGGAATCGGGCCGATCATCTCAACGAAATACAGCCGGGAGTTGATGGAGCTGTTTACGATCGGGCGCGGCCGACTATACGGAGGCGGATGTGCAGGCGGGGCCAGAGCCTTGACAGGCTGGCGGATCGATCCTCTGGCGTTGCGGCGCAATGGGGAGGCGGGATCCCGATTTGTGCGGCGGCGGCATGATGACGGCGAAAAGACTTTTTTGGGCCATACCGGGCCACTCCAGGCGGAGGATGTGATCGAGATCTTGGCCCATCATCCCCAGACTGCCCGCACCGTCAGCACCCAACTGTGGCAGCGCTTGGCCTACCCCGACCCAGAGCCGGAGGTGATCGACCGCTTGGCGGAGGTTTACCAAAGCCAAAATCGCTCCATTGCGGCGGTGGTGGAGGCCATCTTTGCCAGTCCTGAGTTTGAGAGCGAGCGGGCCTATCGCAGCCAGATCAAAAGCCCGCAATTTTTTCTGCTGGGATCCCTGCGGCAGTTGCAGATCGGAACCCAGTATCCCCAAGTCCTCCAACATCTCAGAACCATGAGCCAAGTCCCCTACGGTGCCCCCTCGGTCAAAGGCTGGCCGGAAGGACGAGGTTGGTTAACCAGTGTCGGCCTGCTGGGACGGCTCAACTTGGCCCAACTGATCACCCATGAGGATGCTGACGAGACGGGCTTTACCTACTCTCCGGCTGATCTGACCACCACAGATCTGGTCAGGCTGTTACTCGATGACAATGCCCCTGAGATCGTCACTAGCCAATTCCAGACTCTCTCCATTCGAGAGGCAACCGCTTTGATCTTGGCTTGCCCCACCTATCAGTTGGCTTAATGGTTCCTCTCTCCCAACTCGCCCCTATTAGCAGGATCCCATCCCCATATCAGGAGTATTGTTACCATGCGTCGTCGCCAATATATCGTCACCCTCAGTGCTGCCGCCGCCATCCTGGCCCTACATCCCCGTAGCCAAGCCCAATCGGGATCCCCGACCTTGGTGCTGATCGAGCTGGCTGGGGGCAACGATGGTCTCAATACCTTTATCCCCTACACGGATCCCCAGTATTCCCGCTTGCGCCCAAGTCTCGGCATCTCAGACGGGATCCCGGTCAGCTCCACCATTGCCCTTCATCCTGCCTTGGCCGAGTGGCAGCCCCTGCTGGAACAAGGACGAATAGCGGTGATTCAAAATGTGGGCTATCCCAACCCCGACCTGTCGCATTTTCGGTCTAAAGAGATCTGGCAAAGTGCCTCGCTGGGTAGCCCCGACAGTGGCTGGCTGGCTCGCTATCTTCAACTGGCCCAGGCCACTAGCACCGATGGCGTCGCCCTGGGGGATGAATACCCCTTGGCCCTGTTGGGGGATGACACCACCTATCTGCATCTGGCTCCCAATTTGGCGGTGCAGGCGGAGGGGCGATTGGGGCAGGCCATACAGGCGGTCTATGCTGCCACCCATCTGGATCCCTTGGCTGAGCAGGTGCGGCAGACGGTGGTGGAAAGTACGCAGGCGGTGGATGAACTGGCCCAAGATGTGGAGCGGCGGCTGATCAATCAGGGCTACCCACAGGGATCCCTGGGTCGGCAGTTGGTCTTAGCGGGACGGTTGATCGAGTCTGGGGCAAAAGTGATTTATCTGACGCTGGGGGGCTGGGATACCCATGTCAATCAAGCAGGGATCCATCAGCGCCTGTTAGGCCAATTGGGGCCGGGGTTGGCGGCTTTTGATCGAGATCTGGTGGCAAATGGGTTGGATCAACAGGTTTTGGTCATGGTGCAGAGCGAGTTTGGCCGCCGTCCTGCCGAAAATGGTTCGGGGGGCACCGATCACGGCACCGCTGGGCCTGTCATCCTGATGGGCAAGTCGGTACGGGGGGGCTGGTATGGCGGGGATCCCGCATTGGACAGTCTGGTGGATGACAATCTGCCGATCCAGGTGGATTTTCGCAGCATCTATCGGGAGATCCTGGCCCAAGGTCTGGGGGTGGATCCCGTGGCGATCTTAGGGGAGCATTTTCCCTCTCTCGGGATCCTGGGGTGAGGAGTGCTGAGGATCCCGCTTAAACTCCTGAGCTAGAGCCGCGCACCTTTCACTGAACGGGCTTTAACCAACGCTTCAAACTTGAGGCCCGCATAGATCACCCCAACTCCGGCCAAAACCAAGGCCAGCGACTTGATCAGCAGATCCCCCGGAAACTCAAAGAAACGGGTCAAGACCAACCCGGTCATGGTCAGCAGCCCCAGCCAGAACCGCCACCGTTGGGCCCACTGCAACCCCTGCCAAGCCAGCAAAACCCCCAGTCCCATCAGGGCACTATTGACCACAAAGGCCGAAATCACCCACAGATCCCCCAAGCTCAACAGCACGATCAACAGCAGGGGAAGCAAGCCAATGGCATGGGTCATCCCCAAAGCGGCGGTGGGATCCTGACGAATGGGATCCCAGTCTCGTCGCAGCCGCAAAGCCCACAATACAAAGGCCCCTAGCAGCAGCAGCAACAATGACCACCCTGCAACCGTCCGGCCCAACTCGACATAGACCTGCCCCATGACGCCAGTACGGGTTTGATAATTGACCAAATCTGCCCAGGCACCCCCAAAGCTCCAAAAGTAGAGGCTGGCCAGCAGACCCAATAAAGCCAAGAATTGGGCTGTGGGGGCTAAATCAAGCCCCGTATCCTCGTCTCGGGTCGTGTCAGCATCCCGAGGAGTGGAAAGGTGCAAGCGTAGCCGCAGCCAGACCAGCCAATCTTGATGCCACAAGCCCAAACTCCACAGCCCCCAGATGCCTGCCAGATGAGCCAGAGAAATCGTCACAAAGGCGGGCAGTCTTTCAACATCGCTGCCATACCACCACGACCAAGCCCCTAACGAAGCGCCCAAGCCACTCAGGGCTACCCCCAGCAGCACAATGGATTGGGCTAACAGCCAGCGAGAGCGGCACCAATAGGCCAACGGCATCAGACAGACCACCACTAACCAGGGGGCCACCGCTGGATCAAAGGCAAAGATAGTCCCCCGCTCAAAGTCAGTGATGCCACCCACCAACAACAGGACTAAAGCCAGGATGCCACTGGGGGTATGGCGGACAAACCAGGCTACCGCCAAGACACCGATGCCCCAAGCCAGATAGAGACCAGAGGGACTGCCACTGACCTGAAACCACTGGGCCATTAGTCCGATGGAGGCTCCTATCGCCATCTCCCCAATCAACAGCAGCAAAGATCCCAAGCGCTGGGATCCCGTTTGCCATTGGCGAAAGCCCGCCCACTGACAGCCCACCATGATCCCCACTGCCCCCAATGCCCGGACGGGACGAGGGATCCAAATCCAGTTGGCGGCGATGAAGGTGATCACCCCCAACCCCACCAAAATGGCCCCCAGCAACAACAACAAAAAAGTAAAGCGGTTGCTGGACGATCC
>JAAUUM010000294.1 GCA_012031565.1 Synechococcaceae cyanobacterium SM2_3_2 | reverse complement strand
GACGTTGGAGGTGAGTCTGGTAGGGTTGGGGCAACATATTTGGTATTGGGTGGGCTCTATCGGGTCTACCCTTTTTCATCGGATCCCTGCAACCCCCTGCCCCTGACTCCATTTCAGCCTTTCTGTCACCCTCTCAGCTGTCTGCATCCTCTGGGGTTTTCCACGGTGCCACCGCCAACAGTTCGGCCCGCTTTGGGGTGATAGCAGGTGAAAATGCCACCCCTTCAGCCGCCCGCAGCTTGCACAGTTGCCCCAGCTTTCTCCAGATATCCCGCCAGTCGGGATCCGGCTCCACCTCCACCGGAACAACCTGGGATCCCTCACCCTCAAGAATGACCTGCAGATGATCCCTAAAGTTAGCCCGACTCCAGTTGGCCCGCCCTGTGATTTCTCCCCACAATGCCAGCTCAGGGGATCCCTCACCCAAAGCCTTTTGGACTTCTGCCAGGGTGTCCCCGTTGAGATGGGCCGATGCTGCCAGTCGGTGGCACTCATCCCCTCAAGCTTCCCCCCACGTGCGGAGTTTGCAGCTGCCAACATCTTCAGATCAAGCCAGGGGGCAGCACGGGAATATCGGCAGGGATCACCACGGCCAAGCTCTGCTGATTGATCAGACCGGCGTAGTGCTGATAGATCACGCGGGGGCTATTGCCCACGATTGCGCCGATCTCCACAGCGGTCTTACCTTGGGCCAACGCGTGGGAGATGTGAGTGTGACGGGTTATGCCAGGCGGTCGATACGGCACCCCGGCCAGCTCTAACAGCGGTGTCCAGACCTTTTGCCGAAAGTTACTCTTGTTAATCGGCCTGCCCTGAGCTGTGGTGAACACAACACTCTCATCTGGCCCACGTGTCATTGACCGAAGCAGCTCCGTCACCTCCGCCGTTACCGGAACCTTCCGTATCCGCCCTGTCTTCGTACCCGCAAATGTAACTACGCTAGAGGCTTGGTCGACCATTGCCCACCGCAGGGCAATAGCTTCACCCGGTCGACAGCCCATCGCTAGAAGGAAATAGCAGAACTGGTAGTAGTGGGCAAAGCGGGGTGTCGTCTACAAAGTGCGCAGGATTCGGCTCAACTCCTCCTGGGTAAAGGGGTTAGGGGTGGGCCTCTCCTCAGCCCGGATTTTCTTACTCAGCCCCGCCCAGACATTGGTGGTCAACAACTGTTGCTCTACGCCCCACTCCCAGGCGTTGCTGAGGTAACGCAGCCGCTCCCGCAGCACATCATTTTTCACAACAGTACGGTACCAATCTCGAAACTTGACCGCTTCAGCAGCCGTCACCCGATAGGCTGGCTTGGCACCAAAGTATTTCTCTAGTCGTTTGGCACAGGGGTCGTACTTGTTGCGGATAGTGGTGTCAGCCAGCGATTGTCTTTGGGTATCCACATAGCGGTGAAACAGGTCACGAGTGGTGATGTTGTCGTGTTTCTGCTGAACTTGAGCGGAGTAACGCTTCTGAGTTTCGTCGTACTAACCCGCCTTGACATCTGCATCAAGCATTGCCAGCTTCCTCTCAGCCATCGCCCAACCTGCAGCGGTGTCATCTAGCCCCAGGGCAATCCGGTGCTGCTTCCTCAAATAGCTGAAGCGCAAGTACAGCTTTCCCCCGCACCTCGATTTTCATGCCAACCGTGCCCCCTAGTCCAAAAACATCCAACAGAGGGCATTCTGGACTAAATCTTGGCCTTATAGCTAGGTAGTTTGTGGCATTTCACGTCAGAAAGTGTCACTTGGAACCTAGTCCAAGTATCACGAGATTTAGGGATTTCGAGGGCCTTGACGCAAGCCTTTGAAATGGCTGTAATGCTCTCTGGGTAAGGCTTCTAATTGTTTATGGGCTGTACTGGAATTGAACCAGTGACTCCCACCGTGTCAAGGTGGTACTCTACCGCTGAGTTAACAGCCCTTACATTTTTGCTGTCATTTCTCACGTAACTGCCTAGCTGACTCAGCAATACAATTGATTAAGTCTGTCTAAGCCACAGGCAAAACGTTTTACCTTCACTAAGAAAAATCGAAGAGTGAATCCCTGTCTTAGGGGATCCTGTTGGCCAAAAGACCCGCTTTATTGCAAGTCGCTTCGCCAAGCGGATGAGGCGATTCGAACGCCCGACCGTCTCGTTGGCAACGAGATGCTCTACCACTGAGCTACATCCGCACAGAGTCTTACTATTGCAAGTTGTAGGCTATGTGTCAACCCCCAGTTCGATGACAGTCATCATCCCAGCCCTGAAGAGAGAAAGGGCCAGAGCCTCCTTCCCGCTCTACTCGGATTTAGGGATCCTCTGCCATACTAAAACTATGAAGTAATGTAACGAAGCCCAGTCGCTCAAGGTTCCTATGTCCCTAGAGATCAATGTCAATGTTGACGAGATTGCCGCCAAGCTAGATAGCCCGCGCTCTGCCGATCGGATGGTGGCTCTTGCTTCATTGCGGCAGGTGCCTGATGCCCTAGCAGTGCCCTTGATCCTGAAAGTTATCAATGATGACAATCTCCAGGTGCGATCGATGGCTGTCTTTGCCTTGGGGGTTAAACAATCTGAAGTCTCCTTGCCCAAACTGCTTGAGATTTTGGAGACTGCTGATGACTATGGTATTCGTGCCGATGCGGCAGGAGCCTTGGGCTACCTAGGGGATCCCCGCGCCCTTGAAGCCTTGGTGCGGGCTTTTTATGAAGATGTGGAATGGCTAGTGCGCTTCAGTGCTGCGGTGTCCTTGGGCAACCTCAGGGATCCCAGAGCTTATGATGTGCTGATCCGCGCCCTTCGAGATGGCGATACCCTGATGCAACAGGCCACCATCGCCGCGCTAGGAGAGATTGGGGATCCCCGTTGTCTGGATCATATTTTGGCTCATGCTCAAGCCGAAGACTGGCTAGTGCGGCAGCGGCTAGCTCAAGCTCTGGGCAATATCTCAACGGATAAAAGCCGTTCAGCCCTAGACTATCTCAGCAAGGATCCCCACGATAATGTGGCAGCAGCAGCCCTGCATTCCCTGCGGCGATTGGATGAAAACCGTCAACTTTCAGAAAGCTAGCAACCTCCCGAAAGCTAACAGTTCAGAATCCAATTTCTCAGAGGAGGCAAGGGTCTATTCCTGCATCAAGGCTCCTGCATCAAGGTATTGAGCTGAGCTAGACCTCGCTGCACACGCCGGGTGATGGTCATGGGGCTGACTCCGATGTACCGAGCGGTTTGTTTGCGGGTCATATCTTTCAGGTAGATTAGCTCTAGAATTTGACGAGTCTGATCTTCTAATTGGGAGAGGGCCCGCTGCAACTGTTGTCGATCCTGCTCCATGTGTTGATGTTCTTGATCTTTGCCATCCGGCAACAGATCCGCCAGGGTTAGGCAAGAGTCAGAGCTGGCTTGATGGGATCCCATCTGGCATCCAAGCTGACGGGCATCTGACTGAGCTGAGACTGCCAGTGACTGAGGGCAGCGAC
>JAAUUM010000293.1 GCA_012031565.1 Synechococcaceae cyanobacterium SM2_3_2 | reverse complement strand
AGTATTTGCGCACGACTCCGGCGGGGTTGAATATGATTCATGTGCGGGGGGGAGTCGATGGAGCCGACGCTGCGCCATGGGGACATTATTTTTGTGGATAGAAAGATTGAGGAGCCCAGGGAAGGGATCCATGTGATTGAGATGGAGGGGACGCTATTGGTGAAGCGGCTGGTGGTGTTGCCGGGGCACAGGGTTAGGGTGAGTAGCGATAATCCGGCTTATGAGTCGTTTGTGGTGGATCCCAAGATTGAGGAGTTCCGGGTGATTGGTAAGGTGGTGGGATCCCTGCGGGCGATTTAGGAGTCTGTCGATTCAGATTGCGGCGGTAGTGACTTCTACCATGCGGATCCATTTCCTCCCCTAAGGGCGGTTTCTCTGGTCGTTTCGAGAGCATTAGGGATCCGACTTGTCGCCTCTGGCGCGAACTGGGGGGCTGCTCAGCCTAAGACCCTGTGATAGCTTTTGGGCTGGGATCCCACATTCTTGATGGCGGGTAAGACCTTCAGCCCCAGAGTGCAGCATGAATTGGCAACTCGAAAATCACCCAAGCGATCCGCCTTCGGGCACACCTCTAGAGCAGGCTCGCTGGTTCTTCAACCACCCGACTGACCGGAGACAGGGGGACGGATCAAAGTTGGTTGGGCTGGTGCTAGCAGGGCGAGACTGGGGGAACTTTTGTCGGAGGAACTGGAACTGCTGGCCCTCGGGTACAACTGGTGTGGGAGGCATGAGGACTCCTTCAAAGTCGCTAAGCTGAATTTGAGTCAATCAGCCCATAATTTGAAGCTATTCCGATCAATCAGGATTTACGCCCTCAGTGCCTTTGGCCATGATCTGCCGAGGTTCATCACCGCCTGTGATGAGTGCATCACTGAAGGGATCCAGCCGATAGCGTTCTGGCATCTGCTCAAGGCAGACCATTACATCGACTGCGCTAAAGGTAATTGGGATCTGAAGAGTTACCGCTACTGGTCAGAAGGGGAGCCTATGGTTTACCCGGAGCTGTTGGGGTGCGCTGTGGAGTCAATCAGGGCGGTGCTGGCTGCGCAGCCGGGACTGCGTGAGGATGAGTCGATTCGCGGCTGGGTTGGCGAATGGAACCTCCGGTTTGTAGACGTACTGGAAATGATGGATCCAGAAGAGTTTGGGGGTCAGTCCTCGCCATCTGTTCCCGTTAAGGTGCCGGAGGCATAGCATGATTCGGGTGATGGGGGATTCGATGGCTCCGACTCTGGATTCGGGGGATATGGTGATTGTGGATGAGTCGGCTAAGTTCGCAGACAGGATGGTGGAAGGGATCTTTGTGCTGCGGATTGATGGCTATTTGAGAGTGAAGCGATTGAAACGGCTGAAGGAGCGGATCTGGGTGTTGAGTGATAATCCGGCGTATCGACCGAAGATATATCGACTCAACCAGTTGCAGGAGGAGTTTGCTGTACTGGGGGGGTGGCCTGTGTGAAGCCAACGGCGTGAAGAATGCCAAGCTGAAGGTTGAAAATCCGAGTAGTCTGACTAACCTGTTTGATGTATGATGCTACTCGAATCAGCTTGGAGAGGCACATGCCTTGTAACTCTCGTTACATATATCCAGTCGTTTTACTAAGCTCTTGCTGTTTGGGTTTAATTTCCCCTGCTTGGTGCACCCCAATTTCAGCAGAAGACAATCCAACAAGTACTATTGATTCTCTTATTCAAAATCAGGGCAATTTGGAGATTGATGGCTTACCGGATCATTACCCTAATTCAACTCTTGCTCAAGAGAGTATCGATCCTACTTTAAGATTGAATGAGCAAAATGTTAGTGGTTTCCCCAGTATTATTCCTGAAGTTATTGAATTTGAATATATTGGGAATTTTTCTGTATACAGTGAATCCGAACTCAATACCATTGTCAGGTTTGAGGAAGAATATCTGGGTCGTCCTGCAACTATAAGCCAACTACTTCGGGCTGTCAGCAGGATCAATGATGCCTATGTGAAGCCCGAAGATGAAATGGGGAATGAGCTAGGTTACGTCACGTCCGGTGCATTCATCCCTCTCGATGAGAAAAGTAATCCTATCGATCAGGTGCAAAGGGGGATTATCAGAATAGCAATTGTTGAGGGCAGACTTGAGGATGTTAGAGTCTCTGGGTTGCGCCGATTGAGGGAGGATTACGTTAAGGGAAGAATACTTAGCAGAGTCAGACAACCTCTGCAACAACGAGACTTGGTCGAGGCTCTTCAACTTTTACAACTTGATCCTTTAGTTGACTCAGTTTCAGCAGATCTTGCTCTTGGGTCAGATTTAGGGCTGAGCTTACTTAATATTGACATTCAAGAATCAAATACAAATCAGGTTGTGCTTGGAATTGATAATAATCGCTCTCCAAGTGTCGGGACATTAAGGGTGAGAGGTGGGTACATTCAGAGTAACCTGCTGGGTTTTGGGGATAGGTTTGCTCTTTTTTATGAAGCAACGGAGGGTAGTGAGGGTATCAATGACATCAGCTATGAGTTGCCAATCAATCCTAGCGGAGGGACTCTTGGTTTAAGTGCTAGCTTTCTGGATGCTCGAATCATTGAGAAGCCTTTTGACGCCATTGATATAAGGTCTCAAAGTGGGGATAGTCGGGGGCAACGAAGGTTTCTTTGCGGTGCAGGATGGGGGGATTAGGCCGGGTGCTGTAATCTTGCTCGCTGACCTCTCCGGTGGTGAGATCCACTTGGGTGCTGTGGTGCAAAGAGGGATGGGGATCTGTATCGAAGTCGGGGTAGGTCAGATAGGAAAGTTTGGGCTGGTTCAGGGAGAATTTGACCAGGGTGAAGCCGTTGGGGGAGGGCAGGTGTTGACGGGCGGACTGTTCGAGGTGCTGGAGCTGGGGATCCAGGTGGGAAAGAGCGGAATGATGGACGTAGAGAGCATCCGGCAGTCGTTTCCCTACTGGGCTAGACTTGGCAAGCTGGGTAAGAGTCTCGTCCATCGTGATAGGGATCCCTGGCTTCTAGTAGTTGAGTATCACGCGAGGTTGGTAGAACATCAACGTTACCCTGCCGCTATGAGTCCCAACAAAACCTACCGCAAGCAACTAGAAGGCCAGCGTCGCGCTTTGCAAGAGCATCTGCAGAAAATCGCTGCGCCAAGGGCGCGCTGGCGCGAACAAGAACGGGTCAAACCTTCAGATGAACAAGACCAAGGACTGATTGCGTATTGGGAGAAAACCGTTGCTAACTGTCGGAGCCAAATCGCCAAGCTGGAGCGGAGACTGAGACCATGACCACTAAGACTCGCTACACACTGAGCCATTTACAGCGACACTTGCGGGAGTATCGTCCTCAATTAGAACGGGCATTGCGGGCGATTAAGACTTTGGAAGAGATGGATCCTGAGTCAGAAGCTTTCAATGATGCCCTGGCGGAGCTGCATGTTTGTGGCACGATTTTAGAGCCGTATTCCGTTCGCCTCAGCGGGACGGAGTCCTT
>JAAUUM010000292.1 GCA_012031565.1 Synechococcaceae cyanobacterium SM2_3_2 | reverse complement strand
CGTCCGGGCAGGAGGTCTTTGATACGCTCCCATTGGTCGTCACGGAGCCCGTATCGTCGGGTTGTCATCTCGCTATCTCCTCTTGTCTCACCTCCTCTACTTTATCTAACTGATGACACACCCTAGGAATGCCAATTGTGTCTGATAGTGTTTAATTTGAGATTTTAACGTCGTTATCACCTCTAGAGCCTGCTGTTCTCGTCCCAGCAGTTGAGCAATATCTTGTAGTTGCTGACAAGCCGTCTCAAAATCACCATTACCTGTCACTAAAAAGACTGGGGCAATTTGTTGGAGGCGTCGCAACCAAAACCGATGAGGAAACACGCAGCCGATGATCAACTCGGGCTTTGCCTGAGCAATTGCCCAAAAGTTGGGCACAAAGTAGGATCCTGATAAGATCTTGACGGGTGATACTTCCAATTCAGATAGAATATCGAATCCCGTAGGGGTTAGAGAAATGATGCGAGATGGGGGTGATGTCATGAGCATTCTCTTTGAAAGCAGGGATCCCATGAGGGATCCCAGTAAGTGTCACCTCAAGCCTGACAATTTACATCACAAGCCTTGAGAAATCTGCTCAATCAACGGTGTGGAATTAAGCAGAAGATAGGCAAATAGCGCGCCTCCGACACCTCCAATTAAAAAGCCTCCAGTAAACTGACTCCAGCCCCCTCGGGCACGCAGATTTTCTGGCAATTCATCGGCTCCAGCCGGGATCCGGATAGAGGTCAACCCATCGTCTGTTTCTGCCATCATTCCACATGGTCAGCGGGATAGGCTACCGTGCCATAGGAGGTACTGGCGACAGCCACCAGTCTCGCTTTCGGGAAAGACACCCTCCCGTAAATGGACAAGCACAAGGTCAGGATAATCACTAAGCCAATGGCCGACATCGTACCGGCTGCCAATGCAATATCTCCATTGCGCAGTGGCCCCAGTTTATAGAATGGCCCTACTAAAAGGTAGCCGTGGGCCATCCCAATTTCCAAACCCCGCATCAGCGAGGAAACTCCTTCTCGATAAAAGGGAAGATTACGCAAAAACAACAATGTGAGGTCAGATGCATTAACAGGTGTTTCAAAATTGCCAACTTGAGGATCTGCACTGGTGACAAATTGCCCCCTGCGGAAATCAAAGCCTGCCGCCTCAGCCCGTGCTCGTAAAGCATGCCAAATATGTCCACCCAACAATAAAATGGCCAAGACAAAGTGGCTGGTGGCGAGCCAAGTTCTAGCTGTAACCAAACCGTCCGAATCCGTGGTCAGTCCCAGTGGGCCAAAGAACCGTTCGGGATAAACTGTATCATTCACCGTGACGAAGTAGGCCGCCAGGATCCCCATGTAAGCCAAAGCACCCAAGCTGTAGGACAAATAGGCCTCACCGGAGTAGATTAAGACTCGTTTCGCCCAACCAAACGGTCGTGTTGCCAAATGCCAACAACCACCCAAAATGCAGATTAAGCCGACATAGATATGGCCGCCAACAACATCCTCTAAAGTGCTAACTCCAGCCATTCCTTTATCACTGATTAAAGGGGTTAAGTAGGCAAAGATACGCCAAGGATTGAGTGTGGGATCTGTAATTAGACGTAGCCTTTCGATAGCTGGATCATAGAGTCCACCCACAAACAACGCTTTTGCCACCAATAACCAAGCACCTAACCCCAGCAAAATCAAATGGTTCCCGATAATGCTGGTCATTTTATTGTCATCATCCCAGTCGTAACCAAAGAAACCCGCGAAGGTTTCATCTTGTTTCAGTGTGTCGGGGCCTAACAGTGCATGATAGAGACCCCCTGCCCCCAACACTGCCGATGCAATCAAATGTAGAACCCCCACCACATAAAAGGGATAGGGATCCCCCATGCCACCACTAGCATCCACCCCAATCCCCAACGCGGCCAAATGAGGCAAGATAATCAAGCCTTGGGTATACATGGGCTGAGTCGGATCCCAGTGGGCAATCTCAAACAAGGTCATTCCACCTGCCCACAACAGATCAAACCCGCATGAGCGATGTGTGCACCCAGCAGTTTTCCAGACAGGTCGATAAAGCGGGCATTTCCAGCAATCCAGGAGGGCTGACGGGATCCCGTTCCCACATTGGGCGGTGCAAACGTTGCTGTTGTCATCTTGTTATCTCCAATCCAAAATTACTTCCACTATTGAACAGATTCCACTACCGCAGCCCAGTTACCCTCAACTCGCCCGGTGCGAAAGCTAAATCCTCTGGCTTTGAGAGCATGAAACAGATGCTCCTGCAAAAAGAAAAATCCCAACCAAAAATGAGCATTGGCCAACCATACCCGTGACGTCAGCTCACCCGAATGATCAAAGAAGGGATAACGATCTAAGCCAATACAGCCTGTTCACTTATTAGCTGTCACAGTAGCAGCACTTTGCAAACCAATGACTGAATGCTGAGGATTCTATCAAATACAAGCCTATCTCTACCAGTTTCTCTAATGCTGTCATCCCTCGTGTGCAATACAGTCGCACAAAAGCCTTGATGACTGACCACATCATCTCGATAGGATTAAAATCTGGTGAGTATGGTGGTAAGTATTCAATCCTCGCCCCTTTCTCCTCAATCAGTTCTTTTACCCCTTCCATTTTATGACTGCTTAGGTTATCCATTACAATCACATCACCTTCACTTAGTTTTGGGATTAGTTCTGTTTCTAAAAACTCTCGAAAGTCCTTTCCCTTCATTGAGCCTTTAATCAGCTTTGTTGCCACAACTCCTCCCTTCTTTATCGCCCCAATCATTGTCATCTTTCGACCCTTGTAAAACTGTCTGAGACAAAGGGCTTTCGTGCCACGTAAACTTCTTGCGACATCTCGGCTCATTCCTACCCAGAAGCCTGTTTCATCAATAAATATAAGTTTCTCAACTGGAACATCTCTAATTCTGTTCCAATAATCTAATCTTTGTTGCTGCCCTATTGCACTGGCAATCTTCTCCTCACGATAAGTCTTTTTTTTAGAGTGAGGTTTTCCTTTTTCAGGAATTGTCACATCCCCCCAATGCTGGAATAGATCTGACGATGCTCCAATAAGTAGTCACAATATTGACGAAGTGTCCAATCGGGATGGTCTGCCACCATTTGAATGATAAAAGCTCGATGAGGAACTAATTTACCAGGTTTAGTAGGGCCTGGCTTCAGGGGAGTTAAGTCTTGAGTATCGAGGTACTGATTGAGGTACTTCTGGACGGTGACAGGACTCATCATAAACTGTTCAGCTAGCTTACGGATTGAGGTATTGCCAAGGTGGTAAGCTGTGACGACTTTGTGACGAATATCTAGGGGAATAGCGGCTCATATCATCAAGAGACTCTATACAGCCCTTCCCTAAAATACCAAACACGGCTGAGGAGGTAGAATTCGGACGAAGAGATGGCATTTGCTCATGACCTGCTATTCACCTGACCTTCGTCACAAGGTTGTCAAAATCTATCAGCAAGGG
>JAAUUM010000291.1 GCA_012031565.1 Synechococcaceae cyanobacterium SM2_3_2 | reverse complement strand
TCTCTTCATGAGTAGTTGTCAAGAACTCTGGTGACATAGATCTTGGAGGACAAGCAACTCCGCTCATGACAAAGCTAATAACTCCTTTTGTCTGTCTCTCCTGATACAAAATTAGATGCGTTTACCCACAGGGCGCAACTGGAATTCTGGGGAATTCTGGATCCTGACTGCCAGAGAAAAGACTTCCCATTCGGGTGTTTTTAGGTCTTGGGCGTTGGGGGTTGTGTCTCCCTGTTGTATGGCCTGAATAGTTTGCCAGATGTCGGCAACCGAGTACTTTGCAAACTCTTGGAGCTGCCCAGTGGCTTGGAGTGCGGATAACAGGACTTGCAGGGTTTCGAGGCTGGTGGCTTTGCCCAGGATGACCCAGTGGTCTTGGATTCGTTGGGTGAGTTGATGGGTGGCGATGGGAATAGAAAGCGCCGAGAGGGTGATGCCAAACCAGCCGTTAGAAGCCCCCAGTAATAGACCGCGCATCTGTTGGGAGCACTCGTCATCAAAGCTGTGGATGTGGGGATGGCGACCCCGACAGCGGGGGAGAGTCTGTTTACCCGATTCCCCAAAGGCATCCGAAAGGCGGCGACCGGGCACATTACAACTACAGCGCACCATGATATCGGTGGCGGATCCAGTCACTCCATATTCCTCCAAACGCAGGGATCCTCGGCAATCGGATGGCCCCCGGTGGACAAAGTAATGCCAAGGAAAGTCGTCTAAGTGCCCCTGCTCGCAGGCGACTAAAAAACGAGAGGGAATGACCGCTGGTGGTTTTTGAGTTTTGGGGCAGTTGAGGTGGACATAACGGGTTTCGTTGGAGCGGTAGGGATTGCTTTTGAGCTGAAATAGCCCCGATTGCAGGGGAGCCAAGAGGCGGCATTTGGGACAGACCATCCATGTGGGAAAGGGTGTCACCGGGATCCCAATCCGGGCTGATTCATCGAAGGGATCCCAGGATCCATCAGTATCGGGGGGGATAGGGGGGGAGCGCAGGTCTTTGACTTGTCCGCCCAGCTCTTGTCGGACGGCAGCCAAAAGGCGCGCTTCGTTGAGTTCGTGGGTGCGGGATTTGTCCCAGCTATCGAGCCCCATGACGATGGCCGAGAGGTTCGGCAGATCGGTGATGGCACCAATGCCGTAGGTAAAGAAGATTTGGCTGGGGCGTAGCTCGCCGACTCGGTGCCGAAAGGGGGATCCAGTCATGAGTGTTGGATGTAGGGCTGAGGGCTGCGAAAGTCATCGTCGGGGGGTTGGTCGGTCAGAATCAGGTTAACGGTGGGTTCGACATTGCGCAGCGAGTTGAGACAGGTGGCGGGATCCCAAGATCCTCGTCCGGCTGAAACCAACAGGTTGATAGATGTGCCATCGGATTTGGCCTGATATTTGAGCTGGGATCCCCCGACGGTTTGAGCCTTAGCCAACCAATGATCCAGTTTGACCTCTAGCTCTTGGCGGACAACTTGGGCAGTTTGAGCATCACCCACCAAAGCAGCGCGGTGGACAAGGGATTCCAATGCAGCTTGCACGTAGGGATGGTTTCGCTCTAAGGTCATGGCTTTATCGTTGCCATTGAATTCTTCTCCCATCAGCCGGATCAGGCTAACTAACAAGGCAAATAGACCTCGATAGGTGGATCCAGGGGCAAAGGGGGTGACAGAGAGAGCTTCGACGTTTTGGTAAAAGGTAGCGTGGTAGTGCTGGAAACGTTCGTAGTGGGAGAGATCCCGTGGGCGTGCCCAGTTGTAGACAGTGAGCACCAATCCGGGAAAGGTACGTCCCACCCGTGAAGTGGCTTGGATGTATTCAGCGGTGTTTTTGGGTTGTCCACAGGCGACCATCACCCCCAATCGACGGACATCCACTCCAACGGAAATCATATTGGTGGAGAGGATGATGTCTAAGGGATCCGGTCGCTCGACTTTTTGTTTAGCTCTTCGCTTAGCTTGGTTTTCTGCCTCGGTTTGGGGATCAAAGCGGGTTTCTAGGCGATCTAGGATGAGGGGAATCTCGGTGGAGTCTTTGCGGGAGGTGAGTTCGTCGATGGCTCGCAGGTAGCGTTTGGCCAGTCCCCGCTCATCCATTCGAGTCATCCATTCGAGTCATCCATTCGAGCTAGACGGGTGCGGATGTCGTCATCCACCAGGCGGCGCGTGCCCCCCAATTCCCGCAAGGAGTTGAAGTAGCCCACCAGAGTCATCCAGGGATCCGCGTCTTGACCATAGATTTGGTAGAGGCTTTGGGTGGAAGACAGGACGGCAAGGTAGACCCGGATCATAGCGGCTTTGAGGCGACGGCCCGTAGCACAGATGCCCAGATAGCGTCGCCCTGGGGAGGTGAGTGGGTCTCGCTGACGGGAGAAGAAGTTGTCTTGGATGTCTAGTCCTTGGGGGGGGAAGATGCTGACTTGTCTCAGGAATAGGCTGTTGACTTGGGCGGGGGCTTGGCGAATGGTGGCGGTGGAGGCGATGACTTTGGGGCGGACAGATTGACCCTTCACTTGCCAGGTACAGAGTTGATCAACGGCGGTTTCGTAGAGTCCCACGAGGGTGCCGAGGGGGCCACTGATCAGGTGTAGCTCGTCTTGGATGATCAGATCAGGGGGGCGCAGCTTAGGATGGGGCCGGGTTTTGGCGGGGGGATGGATCCCGACTTTGCGGTGACAATCGCTGTCTTCCAGATCGGGGGAGCGGAAGCCATGACGTTCGCAGTAGCCGTTGACCTGCCCAAAGAGCATTTGCACTTCCCCTTTCCAGGGCATCTGGGCAAACTTATCGACTGTGGCGATCAGGAGGGTGGGCAGCAGCCGGTAGATCTCTTCGTCTACCACGACTACGGGCAAGCCGTCCCCCTTGGCAAAGTCGCAACGACCGAGGGGATCCCCACATTTGATGAGGGTGCGACCTCGTCCTTTCTCGAAGCGTTCGACGTGGATGTTGCGACCGGGATCAATTTTGGATCCACACCAGGGGCAGTTGGTGAGTTGGTGAGGGGTGCCGCTGCCTCGCATCCGGGATTCACGGTGTTGTTTGACGGCTTCTTCACTGTCGGCGGTTTTGTTGGGGGTATTTTTCATACCCACCCAGAGTCCGATGCGGAAGGGATCCGTGCCCCAGGTTTTTTCGTCGGTGCGGCGGATGGTTTCGCAGGCACAGATCAGGGTGGTGGCCCGTTGGAATTGTTGCAGCGTCAGGAGTCGCAGGGTGTAGCGCATGAGAACGGTAACTCCGTGCAGGCCATCCCGTCCCTCGACAATGCCTTGCAGGCGTCGCAAGCCGATGGTGTAGGCAGTGAGACCTAGATAGGCTTCGGTTTTGCCGCCTCCGGTGGGGAACCAGAGCAGGTCAGCGATGGCCTCGGTGGGATGGCAGCGATCGGGATGATTAAGATCTGTGGTGCTGGGCAGATTGAGCAGGATAAAGGCCAATTGGAAGGGATACCAGCTTCGGCCTGTTGGGACATCGATCGGTTTCTAGG